>JAYXVG010000001.1:0-37242 GCA_036021875.1 Thermoplasmatota archaeon
GGTTGATGGAATAATCACCATTCCACACTGTCGTGCCACCGTTCAATGTTATCAGGATTGAAGCATCCTCAGTGTGTAATGTTCCGGAACTATCGACCCATTCTGGCATGCGTAGGAACTTGCTTTTCTCAGGGTTATTATTCTCGCCCAAATCTACAACACCATTCTCATCTAGCATTAAATCACCACTTTTCCCTTCATATCCTAAACCTTCGTAGTGAACAGACGCTGCAGCGTCCTTCAGATTGGTTTCAATGACCCTCTGTGAGAGCAGCCGAATCCACATGTCTGTTGGACCGCCTGTTCCGAGCATGGTGTTCGTATCATAATCAATGCTCGCCGAGTCATGAACAATAATATCCTCATATGTTCTGCTGTTATTGATATTACTGGTTTCTGCACTGAGGTGGCCCCCATCGAGGATATTGATTGGTGCGCTCCATGAAAGTGTGCTGTTTGCTATGGAACAGATGCCTCCACAACTAATCTGTGCGCCAGAAAGCGTGCCACCGTTTGCAGAGAATTCACCGTCCACGGTCAGCATAAAGGAGGAATCAGTGCTCTCGCTTTTCAAAACCCCATTGTTATGGTTCCAGTTATCTGCATCAAGTGTGTAAATTGCTCCATTACTGTCAAAGGCTTGTATCGAATCAACCCAAACCATGTATAGCCAAAATCCAGAAAAATTAACGCTCACAGGACTGTCGGAAAATTCTATGCTGTAGTCTATGTAATCTTGTCCCGTCCATTCTTCGGTAATACCACTAACTTCAACCTCTACATTCATCGAGGAGTAATAGTCTTGGGCAAAATTTACTCTTAGCGTGCCTGAATCTGATAATCCACTAAAATATGGTTGCAAAATAGTGTTATTGTAAACCTCCATGTATATCTCGCTTATCGATTGAGCTAGATTGAGTTGTCCATTTAGTATTAGGATACCGCCATCCTCGACCGTGATACTACTTCCAGTATCGACACTTATCGTGCTGTCGATAGTTAATACTCCCCCGTCGGTAACTGTCACATCACCGTTCAGAGTAGAGTCACTCGACCAGGTTTCTGAGCTGTTTATTGTCTGACTGGAGCCGTCATCTTGGGCTTCAGCTCCAGCATTTGGAAATGTAAATCCGGCAGCCAGCATTAATAAAATAACAAACAGGGTTTTTCCACGCATGAAATATACTCATTGATAATGTCTATCAAACCTTTGGCGGCATAGGGTCATTGTATGGCGATTAATATGGCACGTCTTTCCACCCGATATAATATCCAATAAGGTTGAATGACCTGTGTAATATCGGGGTAAAGATAACCATAATAATCATCGGAAAAATTAATTCTTTTTGTGAAAGAAGTGAGTCGCCAAGAAATAGTTGTCCCCATAGAAATACCATAATTGCAAATGGAAGTGTATCAAGCAGTGGGGCTTTTGACGAAATATTTCCCTCCCTTTTCATTCCCCTTCGACGTTTAAAAAACGAGCCAGTACTATCGCCAACCAGACATGCAAATCCTAGGAAAGTTCCAAGTATGAAAGCAGCAATGTAAGGCGATCCAATATCAAACCAAGACCCTTCATAGCCCGTAAGTGGGTGCGCAAAGATGGCAGACTGTATGTTACTTGAGTTTGGTGCATCACCCATAATGGCGACGATAAGAACACACAGCAATCCTGAAGTTAATGAACCACCAATAAGGCCATTCCAGGTTTTTCCATCACCTAACAACCTATTACCATCCCGCCAATTCCTACCGCCATCTATCGGCCAAGGCCCATATCCAGTTTTTGGCAACCACTTGCCCCACATCATGGCAAATGTATTAGCAAGGAAACCAGGTAAGTAAAGCCAGAGTGTAAGAAGGCTGAGAGAAAGAATACCCATGTCTAGAGCCACCTCGTTAACGCTTTGCATAGATTTGCGTTTAATTGAAAGCATTTAACATTTGATAAGATTTAATTTGATTTTTGGTAAAATAGATTATCAATCGCGTGGTTTAAGATTCCTCCATGGGCAAGAGTAGAGTTTTGGTGATTGGAGGAGGTGGGAGAGAGCATGCTCTGTGCTTGGGACTAAATAAATCGAATAAGGTCGGAAAAATCTTTTGCAGCCCCGGCAACGCTGGAACTGCAATGATTGCTGACAATGTTGATCTGGATATAACAAATAACTCGATAATCACAAAATATTGCCTTGAAAAATCAATAGATTTAGTGATTGTAGGGCCAGAGGCGCCGCTATGCAACTCATTAGCAGACACTTTGAGCGAATCAGGAATACCATGTTTTGGGCCAGTGGGTCAACTAGCCAATCTAGAGGGATCTAAACTACATGCAAAAACAATCATGCAACACGTTGGCGTTCCCACAGCAGAATTCGTTATACTTGACTCTGGATCAGATATTGAGTCGGCTTTAGAATCCTATCAATCAAATCCCTGGGTGATTAAACGCGATGTTTTAGCGGGTGGAAAAGGAGTCGTAGTAACTTCAGACTATGAAGAAGCGAAATCATTCATCCTAGAATCTATAGCATCAGATGGTAAAGTTCTGCTTGAGGAGTTTCTGCCGGGAGAGGAAGCCAGTATGTTGGTCATAATGGATGGTTCCGATTACGTTTGCTTACCGCCGAGCCAAGATCACAAGCGTGCTTTTGATGGTGATGTTGGGCCTAATACTGGTGGCATGGGTGCTTATTGTCCTGCTCCTGTAGTCACTCCTGAGGTCCACAATTTGGTTGACAACAGAATTGTCAAACCAATGTTTGATTATTTATCTAACTTAGATGTTCCATACCGAGGTGTTCTGTATGTTGGGCTTATGATAACCGAATCTGGCGAACCCAGTGTCGTAGAGTTCAATGTTCGCTTTGGCGACCCAGAGTGCCAAATTACCTTGCCATTGATTAAATCTGATTTGTACGATTTACTCAATTATTCGGCCAATGATAGGCTTGCGGAACTGGATGTAGAATTTTATCAAGCCCACGCTCTGACGATAGTTCTTGCATCCGAGGGATATCCAACTAGACCGGAAAAAAATAGGCAAATTTCTGGATTAGAATTTGATGCACCAGTGATTGATATAGGGCAAAGTTGGGTGAATTTCGCCGGCGTAAAAAAGGTTGATGGAATACCGCTGTCCAGTGGTGGCAGAGTATTGTCATGTAGCGCCATGGCAGAAACACTGGAAATCGCGTCAAAAATTGCTTATGAATTGATTGAATCAATAAATTTAGAGGGTAGTTTTTATCGTTCTGATATCGGTAACAAAGCCCTCTAATTAAACAGCTATAAATCAATGGCTAAAACGCATACTGCGGGAATATCTCCTTATATATGGTGCGTCACTGTTAAAAGAGGTTCTTGAGTGGCCAACCTGCTCCAGCCTTTAGGCTGTCGCGAAATACCGATGAGGGAAATAAAAATGGAAGAGAAAACATTGACACTGCGAAACTCTCCAGCACCAATGCTAGGATGGCTAATTGCCCCCCTTGCAGTAATGCTGGCAATCGCTGCAATAATGGTCGCAGGAATTGACTTCGACCTAGAACTGAACAACATGACACCTATGCTAGTAGTTGGCGTTGGTGCAATTTTGGGTATAACTCCAAGAGTGCTCAAGGAAACCGGTGCAGTAAAACTCTCTTCCTCTGCATTTTCCCTTGCCACACTCGGTGCTGTGCTGATCGGACATCAAGCAATAATACACCTAACAGACTTTGGCGCCTTTACTGCTTTACAATTCTTAGTAGTTGCTTTTGGGGTGTTTTTCTTTGATTCCCGCGGTCGGCATGAAATCGCCACGATACTTACTTTTGCAATGATGGGTATCAATGTCGGAATGGTTGCAGTGGGCCACTATAATGACATTTTAGACCCAAATTACAAAATTGGAGATACACTTATCCCGCAAGCGCTTGACTTCCAACGCCAAGCACTGGGTTACGTTTTCTTCAGTTATCTGACGATTTTTATCGGATTGGGTCTACTACTATCTGTTGCGCTAAGAGGAATAATCAACCCAGAGACAAGTGAAGGATGGTTTGGCAAAATCTCGCCGGTTAATGGGGGCTACAATACCGCCACTTTACCCCTTCAAATAGCAACTCTGGCTTGGATATTGGCACATGTTGGCAGCCTGTATCATTTTGAATCAGTCTCAATGGCCGACAAACTGGGTATATTCTACGAAGAGGGATATCACGGTCACTTTGGATTCTGGGGAGCATTTTTCACCGGTGTCGTAGCGATGATTGTTGCTGGCATGGCATCAGAGCGCTGGTATACTCGCTCGATGTTTATTGGTTCAATGTGGTTGCTTTACCTCGTATCATCATGGTATGAGTCTGGCATGTGGGAGGCAGAGCAGTTAGAAGGCACCTGGGGTGCTCTGATTTGGCTCGGATTCACTTTCTTCCTTTGTGTCGGTATTTACATGATATCAACGCATGAAAAGTATGGTGGTTGGTCTAACTTAGACGACCATGAAATAAGCGGCGCTCGAAAGTTCTGGAATGAACACTGGTCCAGCCTAATGGTGGGTGCTGCTTTCTTTTTCGCATTGGTTATCAGAGTTCAATGGTATATCATACCTTCAATGAATGCCTTTGGAACTGGAACTTGGGATATGACAGGCGGATCAGACCCGTGGTACATGAAACGTATCGTAGACTACATTCTAGCAAATAATGCACACTTGATTTTTGACGCAGATAGGTCCTACCCGCTGGGTGGAGTTAATCCAAGACCGCCGCTATTCACATGGTCGATAGCACTGGTTTCCATGCTTTTGGAACCGATGCTCGGTGAAGATGCAATTTGGTATGCCATACTGGGCTTACCAGCTATTTTTGGTGCATTGACAGTATTCCCTATCGCAGCGATAGCAAAGGATAATTTCGGCAAATCCACTGGTGTGGTGGCTGCTTGGTTGATTGCATTCATGCCAGCGCACGTATCTCACTCCACATGGGCTCTTGCAGACCACGATGCGTTTGTTATGCTGTTTATTTCAATGGGCTTCATGTTTTGGTTCAAAGCAATCAAACATTCAGGCAATGAGCGGCTAACAAAATCAACGTCGCCAAGAATTTCCTCGATTTTGCGATCATTTTCAGTTGTTGCTACTGAAAAGCGAGCGGCTATGTCTTATGCTGTGCTTGCAGGTATTTCGTTTGGTGTAACCTCGCTGGCCTGGAAAGGATTTATTGTTGGTCCGAGCATCTTGTTCTTAGCATATTTCGTTCAGGTCGCGCTCAATATGTTTAGAAGAAAAGATTCTACCACAATCAACGCATTGTTCTTGGCCATGCTATTCAGTAATCTGCTTATGGCGCTACCATTTTACGGTCATCCACAATTAGCTTTAGTTCTGGATGGTACTGGCTTGCAACCATTCTTGTTCGTGCTTGGTTTTACCTTAGCGATATCCTATGTCACAACAGGATTCCGCGACAAACCATGGTTGTTGGTTCTCGGAACACTATTTGCATCTGCTATGGTCTTTTTCACCATCTTGTTCGTGCTAAAGCAACTCGAAATTAGCAATGCATGGGATGTTTTGTTTACCGGTAGTGGATATTTCACCAAGACGAAAATTTTCGGTACTGTCGCTGAAGCAAATGCACCTGACAGAGGTCAATTATTTGCTCAACTAGGACCAATTGTGTTAGTTTTGGCCCTTACAATGGGATTCTATTCAATTTACTCGACCTTCAGGAACAAAAACCAATCACATCTATTCTTTGGTATTTGGATTTTTACCGCAGGCTACATGTCATGGACAGCTGCGAGATTTATGTTCAATGCAACCCCTGCAGTTGCGGTTCTCGGTGCGTGGGGAATCGTTGCACTCTGGGACAAAGCAAATTGGCGTGGGCTAGTTCGAACTTGGAAGAAATTTGGCATTAGGACTCCAGCAGACAGAATTGCTGGCGCAAGAAGAGCAGTTTGGAAGACCCCATCATTTTCTGCTATACTGCTGATTATTCTGCTATTGGGTGGTCAGCAGTTCACCTATGGTTTAGATTCAGCTATACCAGGAACAGACCGGTCAGAAAATGAGTTGGATGAGGATATCTACAACTTAATCCCAGACGCACTAAGGTGGGAGCTCGCAGGTTTCTCAGTTCTAGATAGCAGTGCTTACACAGGAAACTGGTATCTTGGATCTTTCGGCTCTGGATTTAATGACGAAGGCTGGAATAAAGCATATGATTGGTTGTCTCAACAAGATACTGAAATGCCGTATTCCCAACGTCCTGCCTTTGTATCTTGGTGGGATTATGGTTTCCAAGCACTCGATACTGGAGAACACCCATCAGTTTCAGATAACTTCCAGTCTGGGATTCCAGCAACTGGAAATATGTTGTTGGCAAGATCTCAAACGGATTTAGTCTCAATGTTCATATGGCAACTTGCCACAGGCGACCTTCGCTACAATCAGATTAACACTGGAGACTACCAGTTGACAAATGGGTTTAGTAACAAAGTGGCAAATTCAGGTTTGTCTACAGAGCAAATAGACCTATTCAACACAATTCAAGAGAGTCAAGATTTTGATGAAATGAAGCAACTAATCGATGATTATGCGTTTACTGTAATTCAAACAAATGAGGCATCTCAAGTCCAGCAAAATAGCGTTAACATGATGGCCACAGGACATCACAGAGTAAACGGAATCGCTGATACTGATACCACATACTACAGGTTGTATCAGGACAGTGAGAGAATTATTTGTGACCCAGAGGTTTCAACATCGTGTGTTGATGGTGACTGGGAAGATTATGAAGAGGCTAATCAAACATTCAATAACAACGTCAGATCGGGCCAAGAAACCAATTATGATACAACACACTACATCTTTGGAGACTACTTCTACACTAATGACCTAAGAGACGAATTTGATTCTGTTTCAACACACATACACCGCCATAACACAAGGTTAGCAATGACAGTTCAGTTACTAAACGACATAATGACTAGCTCTGAAATAGTAGACTTTTATGATGACTTAATTGGTATGGAATCATATTACAGTGTTCAAGATTATGATGGTTTGCCAGGTGACATGATATCTAGGGATCACGAAATTCGCTATTTCGCCATTGATAACAGGCTTTACCCCAAGGCAGGACGTTATACTGCAGACTATGACTATAACTTCGGTCAGCCTATGGGGATATTCGGGGCTCCAACAATTCTCAGCGGTCAAGACATTTCCACATTCATGGGTGAGGTATACGAGACCTCACGTGGTGATAGGAACTTTGAGATGACCAGAGAAGAAGTTGACGAGTCAATGACCAATGATTTCTTAGATCAGCAAGCCGGTCTTGACATAGACCCACTTCAGGTACAGGACGTAAGAGTAGATCATCATCCTGAATTCTTTGAAACCATGTTGGCCAGAACCTATGTTGGATATGGTGCATCATCCCTTGGAATTGATACCGCATTTTCTAATCCACAACCCGCTCAGAGATTTGACCAAGGAGGTAGTCCAAACTCTATCCTTCAGAATGCACCACCGCTACCAGGGGCAATGATGAATCACTTTGTTATAGCAAACTGGTATGATGAAGACAGCAACAGCACATTCGATGCTAATGCTAGGGTTAAGATTGTAAAATACTACTCTGGTGCTGAGGTTACCGGTAGTGTCTCAATGAGCGACAACGGCGAGCCCCTGCCGGGAGTTCGATTGTTAATTGAGCGAGATGCTTTCTCAGGCGAGGATGAAATCGATACTGACGAATCAACATACTGGATTCCAATTGGATTTACTGACGCTGACGAAAATGGCGAATGGTCTTTCCTGGCACCTGCAGGTAAAATCAGAGTCTCAGCATTTGTTGGAACCTATGACCCAGAGCCAGCAAGAGCAACATTCAATGACGGTAGTTATGCCCAACTTCTCAGCAGTGATTTGACCTCTGAAACAACTGAAGACCGACAAATAAATGCCATCACTGCAATTCTTGGTAATGTAGCAAATATGACTTGGTTGGGTGAGACTCACTACAACGTGACAGGTGAACAAGCTAACAGAACCGAAGCATTCACTGAAACAATGGATATCGAAGTTGACAGTAGTGGAATCTCCGGCCAATTAACATGGGTTGGTGATGATTTATTCAATGGCCAACCAATTGTTGACACAACATTGGTCCTCCGCAACATACACGAAACATCAGACAATGTGACACTAGTAACAACCAACGGCTCCTTCAGCACTGATGAAACCAGAATTATACAAGGTACAGGTCAAGCAATCTTTACCGAAAACGGCACTTTTGAAAGTGAAGGTTTAGCCTCGGTCTTTGACTTCCACGGAACATTCACCAGAACAATTAGCGATGGTAGAACATATGTCGCAAACGGTACTTGGAACGGAACAGGGGATATCAAAGCATCATGGATTAACCTATCCAGTGACTTTGACATAGACTGTAATGTTGATGAGAACAATTCAGCAAACATCACCATGCCGGTCAATCAAACCATTTGTTTGAAAGATGACACTGGCGACTTACCTGTTTACATGTTGGATGGTGAAATTGTTGCAAATGGAAGATTTACTTCACTTGGTGATACAATTCTTGTCCAGGAGCATGACGGTGCATCTTTCGAGGGGATTGGTTTCTATGAAGGGACTGGTACTTTCAATGGCACAGGTCGCTTTGTCGGATCTGGGACATTTTCAGGAGAGATGGTCAATCCTGGGTCATTCTACCAGACAGGCATGGTTCCTGGTGAGTATGAAGCCTATGCTAGATTAGACAATGGTAGAGAAGTCTTACTTCCAGAAACAGTATCTGTGGGGATAAATAATGAATTTGGCTTGACTCTAAGCATGCCTGGCTCACTAATCATCGGAAACCTGACTAACACAACAGGCGGCGTATTATCCAACACATCATTCGAAATAATTGATACCCTGACTGAAGATTCGCAGCCGATAACAGTTACCAGTAACGAGACTGGTGGCTACAAATACGGCCCTGTTTCATCGGGTGAGTATGAATATAGAATCGACTTAGATTCGGACGGATTCTATGAGGTCTCTGGAGAGCTGTTTGTGGGAGATGAGACTGAGCTATTGGAACCTCTGGGACTAATTCCCGACATGTATGACATCACAGTTACTCTGGTATCTCCACAAGATGATAACGGTCAAAATCTGGTTGAAACCAATCTACAAAACTTTACACTAACAAATGAGATTGGCGTCGTTGAAACGTATGAGTCGTCAGCAGAAGGAACAATCAACATGGAATTAAATGTCGGAACCTATACTATCGAGCAGGTTGGTCTTGACGATTATTACCTGTATTCTTCGTTCACTATCTCAGATGAAGATTTGTCAATCGATATTGATTATTCTCCGGCTTCTACAATAAGCGGAACGATACTGGCATATACAGTAGAGTTCGATGAGAATTGGACTGCAGATGATATCGCAGCGAACACTACAAATGCACAAAACCTCGATGTTAACTTCGTCTCTGGTGATGTTATATTTGCAACTGTTACTGATAGTGAAGGTAACTTCACAATCGTTGTTCCAGGAGACCTAGACTATGTAATGAAGGCGGCAACAACAGCAAATACCTACGGTGTAGGTTTAGTTGTCGAGCCTAATTCTGCTGCAGATTTCAATCTTGGTGAGGTATATTTACAGCGTTTGTATACCATTTCAGGAACACTAATACTGACTAACACAAACAGCACATGGAATGGTCTAGATTATCGTGGTGTTTCCCCAACAATAGTTGCTACTGACTCTAATAATGTCGATTGGGAAGCCGAAGTAACCAGTTCAGGGACCTTTGTTCTTAACTTGGCAAGTGGTGTGTATGATTTTGCTGCATCAGAATCGGAATACAATATTTCTAGTCTTGAAGGGAAGGAAATATCTAACACCATCCAAAGTAACACTGTCGAACTAAAATCTACCCTCGAGCCGACATCATTTGATATCTCGGTTTGTTTAGTATCAGATAAGAATGGAAACTGCGAAACTGGAATACCAAAATATGCAAATATTGAACTCATTTCAAGTTCAAACAGCAGTGTTGTCTATGAACTAAGTGAAGCAGACTTTGACGAATTTGGAATGACCAGTGTTGAGGTTCTGCCTGGAGTATACACAATCCAGACCAACTACACTGAAGCTGGCGACCAAAATGCAACAGATTTCAACATGTTCTTTACCACGCAAGAGATTTTTGTTAGTATGTTTGAGGAAGATAATGTAGAATTCTTCATCGAACTTAATGATGAAAGATTGTTCAACGGTAAATTAACAGCAGGTGCAGATAACTTCTCAAACGTTCAATTCTTGTTGTATAATGAATCAAATAATCAATGGCTATCGGCAGTTACCGATAACTTTGGTAACTTTAACGAGTATATTCCTTCTGGCGATTGGTTGATAATAGTATCTCCACAAGAGATAGAAAACACAACCTATACTCTTAGACATCCAATCACCATTGACGATGATTTGTCTGTCAGAACAGACATTTCACTAGCGCTATTTGAAGCAGTAAATGTCAATATGACCCTCATTGAATCAATGACCGATAATTTTGTTGACAATGCCCGAGTTATTGCAGTCAGTAATGATGGTTATGGCAATGTCACACTGGGTGCGAGTAACCTCTCTGGTTACGTCTCCGATACAATTATGCCTGGTAGTTGGACACTTACTCTAACTAAAGAGACAAGTGATAAGAAATGGACTATTCAGCAAGATGATTATGTCTTTGACGCAACTCAAGAAGGTGATGTAAATCTTGGTGAAGTAATGATTGATCTTGAAGTTCTTATTGGCGGAAAAATTTTCTGGGACTTTAACGAAAATGGTGTAGTAGATATCACAGAGACAATAGAAAACGCATCAGTAACAATCTCTTCATCTGATGAAATGACAACCTATGACGTAGCCACTGATGCATTTGGTGTCTGGTCGCAAATGGTACCGATTATGGATACATACAATGTTACTGTCGAGAAGTCAGGATACTCTACAGGATATTATCTAACAAACGAAACTGATGGACTGATAATCGAAAGTGACTCCGTAACTGAAGATTTGTCGATAGTTGCCGACAATGTGTTAGTTAGCGGAGTTGTAACCTCGGTAATGCAAGACCAAGCAGCAAGCCTTACAGACTCGACGATTACGCTATATCCTGAATCAGGCAGGGATACCTCGCCAATCGATGTTGTAGGCACATATTCTAACGGTGAACTTGTCTGGACAGCAAATGTAGAGCCAGGAAACTGGATTGTAGTTGTTGAGAGCACTATCAAAGATGAAAACACTGGCGGTATATCGATAGGATACATTAATGCTGGAGTCGAAGAAGGTGGAGAACTTGAGATGGTTATGTCATCTGGTGGATATTTACACTTAGACACTACATGGCAAGATATAGAATTAAACCAACATCATGCTGGTAGTTCAAGCTCTGGCATTGGTATGTTGACCGACGATGTCCAAGTAACCATTGATACCGGACTTGATGCCGCTTGGAATTATACTGTTGAAACAGACGGAAGCCTTGAATTATTACTTCCAGTCGGTGATTTCCAGTTGTCATCAGAATTCACAACGATTCAACATGATAGACTACTTGAAATGGATTACTCAGGTAATTCATTTGGTGTGGTAGAGCAAGGAATAATTGACGTCACTATGTCTTATACAAGGGCGCTGAATTCGGCAGCAAGTGTTTCAGTCAACCAATCCTCAATAACCAATGCAACATTAATTGAAACCACTATGTTAACGCCAATAATCAATGAGTCAGGCTATGATGTTATCGAATTTGATCTGGATATAGTCTATGAAGGAACTGAAACGAGTGATGTCTTGACTATAGGTGGCTCAACTTTGAGCTCAGCAGATTCTGAGGATTGGAATGTGGAAGTCTTGGACGGTGAAAACTGGACAAACTCAAGAGAAATTACTCTGGGAATCGGAGAATCAATCGAAGATGATACCGTATCGAACAGCACCACGGTTAAGATGAGAATCACTTTACCGAATGTCAATTCATCGCTGAGCCTGGACAACGGTCACCTAGTGAAAGTAGAGGTGTCCAGTGAATCCGGAGTATCAGGTAAAACAGAACTTAGAGTCAAGGTTCCACAATATTACGGAATGGAGATAAGCAATGCTGTGACTGAAACAGGTGTTTCACCAGGTGGTAGTGGTTCATTTTCATTTACTCTGACAAATACAGGCAATGGTGATGACACTTATAGTATCGAACTTGCAGACAACCTACTTGAAGGGTGGCAGATTACCCCAACAACTAGCACATTGACGATCTCAAAAGATGGTCAGAGAACTCAACAGTTTTCCATATTTGCACCAGAATCATTCACTGAAGGTGAAATTCAAGCAACTGTTACTGTTACCAGTGAAGATGGACAAACCTCTGAAACTATTATTGTAGATATTCAATCTGCAAAGATTGCACTCTCAGTTGACCAGACTCTGTCCCAAGAACTAACCAAGGTCTACGAAAGTCAGCCAGGTCAACTTGTTGTTCCAGTATCAAACACAGGTTACAGAACAGCTAGCACAGTCCTAGTTTCGGTAAATCTAACCAACGATGCCGGAAATGAAGTCATCCAAATAATTGGTAACCAGACTATTAGCGTTGGAGCGGGACAGACAGTTAATGCAACATTTGTTCTTGATGAATCAACAAAGAAGTTCAATCGATTTGCAATTACTGTTGATGTTCTTGGCGAGGATGCTTCATCTGTCGATGATACTGTCGAACCATTTGACTATCAGGAAGAGACCATCCTTGACACATCAGAACCTACATCAGCATGGTTTATGATCGTAATAATCGCTTTAACTATCCTTGTTGGTTACGGCGGACTCAAGGTTGCCCGCAATAAGGGATCAACGCGATTCTAGACAATACATTAAATGCCAAGCAGGCAAAGTTCCTGCTGGTGAGGGCATGGGTAGTCTAGATACTGTAGAATTACTTCCTGAGCCTGATGATGACAGAATACTGTCAGCCATAGACCCATCAGCTGTAGGGTTTCAAGACGACTGGCGTGCAGAAGTAACCGGATGGGCGCCAGCAATACCAACTCCAATAAAGCGCGTCAGAGGTAGGCGATTCATCGTTACAAATGGCATTTTGTTTGCTATTCTGGCAGTACTCTTACTATGGGTCTGGCAATCTGGTTACTTGTTGGTGGATTTGCCACCACCAAAGTCTGAGTGGGCCGCAAAACAGGCAGGATTTACCGATGAATCACTAGGTGGACTAACTGGTGACGGTGTTAGAGTTTGTATAGTTGATACTGGAATGGATTTATCTAACCCTGCTTTTAACGGGGTTGAAATTGTGTTCAAAGATATGATCGGTAACTCGGCTACGCCAGTTGATTATGGATTTTTGGCGCATGGAACACTAATGGCTGGATTATTAGTCGCTCAATCACATCAGATTGGTATGGCTCCGAATATAGAACTTGGAATGGTTGCAGCATTGGGAGACGATGGCACTGGAAAGAATACCGCTGATGAAAGCGACGTAGCGCAAGCTATTGACTGGTGTATCGATATGTTCAGTGCCGACATTATTTCTCTATCACTGGGCGGCTCACAAAGCGAGGGGATGACTCGAGAGGGACCGTCTGTATCTGTAACTAGAAAGGCTGTGGACATGGGGATTTATGTCGTAGCAGCTGCAGGTAACGATGGTGGCACTGGTGATGATGGCAAGGTATCAGTACCTAGTAATGTAGCTAGGGCTATTTCGGTGGGTGCATCAAAACAAGGTGGTCAAGTTTGGGAGAATAGTTCAATGGGTTCTCAAGTTTTGTCGAATGGTGAACAGAGAAGCGACCCTAACTTAAAACCAGAAATAATTGCACCTGGTGAGTTCATTATCAGCACCGGAAGGGGGGATACCTGGTACTCCAGTAGCGGAACTTCGGATGCTACCGTGTTTGTAACTGCCGCTTTGGCCCTAATTTTGGAAGACCAACCAAATCTAAAACCCAACACCAATTCTGATGGTTCTTGCATTGACACAGTAAAGGAGGCTCTGCGATTAAGCACTACTAATGGTGGCGAAAACCACGATAATTCGGCTGGCTATGGAGAACTCCATGCAGGAAACTGGTTGGAAGCGGTTAGAAATTTACCAGAATGCCAGTGAAGTGTTAGTTTTTTTAATTTCATTAGCAACTTTTCTTAATGATACTATTAATTTATTTTGATATTATTAAAAAAAGCAATGTTACCGCAGTATTATATTCTTGCATTGGATAGCCTATGTTAGAGGAGTGATTATGTCTTCTAATCTAAAGAAAAAAAGCGTATCAATGATAGTCTTGATGTTCATGTCTGTCATGTTATCAATGATTACCGTGCCCGCAGTATCTGCCGCTGGTATTAATCAGACTACAGAAGGATTACTCAACGGACAAGAGACATGGACGGGTACCCACACTCTTACTGGGAATGTAACCGTTGCTCCTGGTGCAACTCTAGTAGTAAACGCTGGTTCAACAATCAACATACCATACGGTAAGCACATCGATGTCAGGGGAGCTATATGTGTTGGTTCTAGGGCATGCGGCGCACCATCAGATGGTTCACCAAGTGATGCAGTCAGTTTCACATGGAGCCTTCCCTCAGAGTCAGAGTATCTAGCGAGGGGGCCTTGCTACGGAAGCATAGATGCTGCTTGTGGATCAGGGATGATTATCCGAAATACGATAGATGAAGCAAAAACAGGTCTTAATTTTGTCAATTTTGAAAATGCCTTTGGCTACGAATACATCTACTTTGTAGGTGGCAATCCAAATGCAAAATACGCTGCATTAATTTTCGATGGTCCAAGAACAACTGCTAATGGCCTGACTTTTACCAATACAAACACTTCAAATGTTTTCTTGACCAATTTGGCAAACCCAACAATCTCAGATTCAACATTTAGTCTGGGTGTAGATGCATATTCTTTGGGCATGCGAAGTGCAATTGATGCCCTCGGAGCGGGTGCTGGTATTTCAGACCCAGTGATTATTTCTGGTTCTTCATTCACTGGTGACTCTGAGGGCTCATGCGGTAATAGTGGCTCGGGAATACAGATGATTTATGCTGATAATTCATACATTGCTATTGACGATATCTCCATAAATGACAATGGTTATGGAGTATTTTTCAAACAATCCTCAGGCTCAATTACAAATTCTGTTATCGACATCAATTGTAACGCTGTTAATACCAATGGTTTCAAGCAAACTGGTAGTATAAAGCACACTTTGGTAATTGACGACAATACTTTGACAACCTCTGAAGGGGCAGGTATAACTGCTTACGATCAAGCAAGAATTTCAGCATCAAGAAATACAATTTCTGGTGCAGAGCAAGGTTCGGGAATCGCTATACGTTCCTCTACTGCGGATTTGTACGACAACAACATAGGTCCAATTCAAGGATATAATGGGTTGTGGATTTATGGCACGTCAGAGGTTAGAGCAATCGGCAATCGAATTACTAATACTGGAGCAGAGGCCGTAGTTCACGGCGAGTACCATTACCGTGACAGTGGATGGCCGAGCATTCAACCCTCAGAATCTAGGCTCTACTTAGAAAATAACGTGATAGAAAACAACTCCGGTATCTGCAATTCTGAGAATACTTATGGGGGCGATGACTTCCAGTGTCCAGCAATTCATATCTTCCGTGCTTCAGCAACAATATACAACAACGTAGTAAAAGGAAACCTCGGAGATGCTCTCAGAATCAAGGGCGGTATAGTTAACGTTCAAAATAACGATATGCAAACGGAAAGTTTTGCCGTGAATATATCACATCATGACACAAACTATGGCGAAAAATTCGGCTCAATCGGATACTTCTCGGGTAACACATTTACCGGTGCACTACAAGTATACAACATTACAGAGTCTATGGTAACCATTCAATCTGAGAATATTCCAGCACCCGGGGGCAATGAACTCTACCCAATCAACTTACAATGGTTAGGTGCAGAATGCCCTGATGTTCAAAATGAATGTCTAAAATTACCCAATACAGCAAATATGCCACCAGAAGGTATGCCTATGGCCTTGGAATTGGTTAACAACTCTACAGTTCTATCATATGCCGGTTTGCAAAATTTTGATGTCTCAAAAATACACGTCAAAAACCAACAATCTGCATGGGGTAATCAAGTTAGAGAAGGCGAGTTGGTTAAATTCAGAGTCAAAGCCTCAAATGTTGATGTAGAGGGTGCCACTGTAATTATCAAGGACGCTATTGGTACACCTTTGTACACATTGACTACTAATGCACAAGGCTACACTGACGAGGTCACCCTAGCCAGTAATTTCTACCTAGATCGAAATCTGAACCATGCTGTTGGGGAAAGTAATGTCCAGGTTCAACTAGCTAATGCATCTGGTGGCCCACCCATTATCAGGACATTAGACGAGAATACCTGCTCAGATGGTTACGATAATGATGGTGATACACTCACAGATGATGCTGACGACGACTGTATCGGTGGCAGAGAAATACCTCAATATAAAGTTGAGGCGTTTAAATTTGGTAAGGGAGTTCTAGAATACGATTTCGTATTAACAGGTCCAGTTGATGATATCATATCATTACAAAATATGGCGCCTAGTGTGACAGTTGAGCAACCGGAGCTTACTTCATTTGCCCGCGTTGTTTCCCTCTCAGGAACTGCTTGGGACGGGGAAGCACCACCATATGCAAGTGACGTAATCGCTCAGCAGAAACAATTTGGCTATGTTGAAGCGGTTCAAGTACAACCACCGGGTTCAGATCTTTGGTTGAATGCAATAGATACATCCAACTCCGGCGGAGAGATTACTCAAGCAAGTTATCCATTCAGCACTTGGGCATTTGAATATGATATGTCTGAATACGCTGATGGAGAGGGAGATGTTACTTTCAGAGTCCGTTCCTTTGATGGATTGGAATATTCACCAATTACAGTTAAAAAATACAAACTAAATTTACAGGCTCCGTCGATAGTAGTCAATACCCCAGCCCAAAATTCCCAACATGATCCAAACTCTCCCAAAGGCTCAGTGGTATCTTTCAGCGGAACGGCCAGCGACCCATACTTTGGAGTTAATGGAAATGACATCAAGGAAATATGGTTCGAAATAACCGAAGATTCCAATCCCCAATTCACCTCCAAATTTGCGCTTACAGCTTCACCTGGTGAGACATTGTCTGCCTGGCAATATGACTGGGATTATCGGACATATGCCTCAGGAGATTACACATTCAAGATTTGGGCTGCAGACAGTGATTTTTGCAAAGACGATACTACTGATGAAACATGTGTAGTGGTGACATTGAACCTTAAGATCTCTAACGAGAATGCGCGTCCCAACATTGCCTTAGATAACCCACTAAACAATGATGTAGTAAGGGGCAGTGAATCCACCGCAATTTCTGGTTATGTATGGGATAATGACGGTATCATCACACGTGTGGATATCGATATTTACAAGAATGGTCGTGATAGCGGTTCAGCACCTAACACAATATCAATTACTCAGAACCTAATCCAATCTGGCGAATTTAATACATCATGGAATCAAAACACCATCTGGAAGACCAATAATTTACCACATAATTCACAATATGAAATAGTAGTTCGATCGTTTGATGGCGAATCATATTCCGAGGAGGAATCGAGATTCATAACCATTGACAACTCTGTCGATAACTCTCCACCATCCTTCAATTCCGAGGGCTGGGCTAATACAGTAGTTGTTTACTGTGATGCGAATTCAAAGAGCCTAGACCGTTGTGGAACTGGTGCGACATTTGATTTGACACAATTTTTCACGGACCCTGAGGGTGGATTGTTAAGATTCGATGTTTACAACGACCCAAGTGTCAGCACTGATGATTTGTATTACGATTATGTATCGATCTCCTCGGAAGGAATAGCAACCTACAATCCACCGACAACTAGGTCAGATGATATATCACAGTGGTCACTTGCACAATTGAAGTTTGTCGCCACAGACAATGCAGATCTCTGGGAAGTCTCCCGATCAGTAAATGTAATAGTAAAATCCGTAACATTTGAGGTGTCAAGGGATGGAAGTGGGATCATTAGCAATTCCGAACCAGCAGTATTCACAGGCCAAGGACTACCCAACAGCCTAGTCAAAGCTCGACTAGACTCATCATCTGGTCAATTGGTTAATTCAACAAGGGTTTTGCCAGATGGAACCTGGTCAATGCAGATTAGCGCAAGTCAGCTTGGAAGTAAAGACACCAGGGATATAGTCTTCGAAATGGATGGACAGATATTTTCCGATGAGCGAGGGGATGATGTGTTATTCAAACTATCATCTGCAGAAGATTCAGATGGAGGAGGTATTTTGCTATACATAATTATCGCAGTTGTGGTAATTGCGGTATTGATAGCTGTTGGAGCATTTTTCTTTACCTTTGAAGAGTATGATGAAGAAGAGGATTTTTCAGCTGCTCAACAAGTTCAGGAAGATCCATATGCATGGGCCAAAGCAAAGCAGACTCCAACAATTCCACAACAGGTAACCCAGCAACCTGTCGCTGAACAATCTGTGGTACAAACCCAAACTGCTGTGCAACAGAGTTCACAACATCCTGGATGGTTATGGGATGCTCAATCCAATCAGTGGGTTCCTGACCCTAACTACGTTCACGAGCAACAATGATTTGGTGATAAGATGGCAAATGCGAAGCCCGGTGTGCAGGAAAGAATCTTGCTGCACTTGCTAGACTATTCTGATTACAAGAATAGTGTCGAGGTTCCATTCTCACTATCACAGATGGGTATTGCTAATGCAGTGGCGATCGCTCGGTCAAATGTACCAAGAGCAATTGCTGGGTTAAAGGATCAAGGGCTCCTCATCGAAAGACAGGCGCATGTCAAAGGTGTATCTAGAAAAAGGAAAGCATACTTCTTGACAGACTCTGGTAAGAATCTTGCAGAGGATACTTGGAATAATTTACGGTCATTTCCGGTAAGATGTATCCTGAATGATGGCAAGATAGAATCTTCAACTTTGGGAGAAATAAACACAATTTTGCCATTTACCATGCGCTCTGTAGACATAATCAGGTATATGGATGACAACTGTATTTTGGACTCAAGAACGCTATCTGCAGACCTTATTGAACGAGATTTATCAAAGCACGTCGAGAAACAATTGGTAACAGCCCTTGGAGATTTACCAAGGCTTCGTCATTTTTACGGAAGGGAAAAAGAGTTGGATAATATGTTCAACCTGTTGGAGGCTAGGGCCACAACCCTACTAGTTCCGGGTATCGCCGGTATTGGTAAAACTACTATGGCAAGTAAGTTGATTGAACGATTCATGCATCGTCGCAATTTGATGTATCACCGTTGTCAAGACTGGGAAGGGTCAAGGGCATTTTTTGAGTCTATTGGAGAGTGGCTAGCAAATATCGGTGACTCTACGTTTGCTGATTACATTGCCACTACTCCGGTGCCTAAGCCTGCAGAGGCCGCTAATTTGTTAATCGATGCACTTGAAGGTACACCGTCATTAATAGTAATTGATGATTTTCATAAAGTCGCAGACGCAACCTTACACCAAACCTTCCAGGCTATGGCATTGGGTTTGCTGGGTAGCGAAGAAAAAATTGGCTTAGTATTGTTTTCTAGGTCATTTAAGCCAGTAGTTCCTTCCAAAGATGCAGAAGGCCGAATAGCTAGTTTGGTTTTACCTCTAGACGGACTAGACTCAGATTCAGGGCGTAATTTACTGAGTAGTTTTGAAAATCTCGAAGATGAACAATGGCTGTATATCCATGGAATCTCTCGTGGACACCCCCTTGTTTTGGAATTGATAAACCGAGGTGCGTCTGCGACTGCTTTTCATGAGACTTTGGAAAATTACGTCACTGTTGAGATATTTTCCAAGTTAAGCGCCGAACAAAAACGTGTCTTATCTGTGTTATCAATATTTAGGGAGCCGGTCTCAATCGATGCTCTATCTGAACAAAAACTGGATATCGATGTATTGGACTCACTAGTTGAACAAGGATTGGCTCGACAAGTAGATAGTGAAGTATATGATGTCCATGACTTGATTAGAGAATTTCTACTTCGCAGTTTGGACGAAGAATTGAAGATTGACCTACACAACAAATGCAGCTCATGGTATCAAAAATTCAGTAGTGAGCCAGTTTTCACTATTGAGTTAATATTCCATTTAGTAAGCTCTGACAACATGGCAGAGGCAGCAGAAATAATTGTCAAGAACGGCAGAAGTCTAATTTCGCAAGGGCACATGGAGCTACTAGGGTTAATCGACTCACTAAATTCAACAGAGTTATCAGATAGTGTGTCTACCAAGGTCAATCACTACAAAGGAGAGATTCTAGCACTTCTTGGAAAGTTTGAGGATGCTAAACAAGCCTTCCTAGATGCCCAAGAAACAGCCAGTGAGACAAAGGATGTTAATACTCAGGCTGAACTATTGTCTGCCTTAGCTGATATTTCGCTTAAGCAGGGTAATTTGGATGAGTCATTGACAATGCACAGAGATGCACTCCAAATTTTCATCAAACTAAAAGATGCCATCGGTGCAGCGAGAAGTTACAATAACATGGGCTACATCTTGCGCAGGAAAAATGACAAATCAAAAGCATTGGAATCATATGGTGAAGTTGAGGCTATACTCAGAGAGAATAATGACAGTGAGTTGATTGGTTCACAATTGATTTTGGCTAGATCACTTATGGATTTGGGTGAGATTGAACGAGCTAGAGACCATGCTTTAGAAGCGTTCGATAAGACGGACAAGCTTAATGACAAACAGTTACATGCTAGGTCACAGGCAGTGCTTGGAAGGTATTACGCAAAAGTTGGTGACTCAGATGTTGCATCGCACCACTACTCACAGGCATTGGAAGCTATGAACGAGGAAGGGGACATATTGGCAATGGTAGACATAACTATTCTATTGGGTGAAGTCTTACAGGATTCGGGTAAAAATGATGAGGCTATGGAACACTTTAGGGAAGCTCTCGTGATTGCCGAAGCAAATGATTTACGAATGCAAATTGGTGAATTATTAATCCGGTTAGGTAGTGTTGCACCAGAGAAATCACGACGAATGGAATATTTACAAAGAGCCCTCTCAGTATTTAGAGAACTTGGGGCTAAATCTAGGATGCGTGAGGTTCAGACTAGAGTACACAATGCTGTGATGGGAAGGTGAAGTCACTGCGGTCGATTGACATCGATTGAAGTGATGCCATCAATGTGGGTTATCCAAATCATTTGAGCACCTGATAACTCTACCGAACCAGTATGAGTGCCAGATCCAGTCCCTGATATGAACACCTCAGTATCCAAAGAGCCTCCTTCATCGATCAAGATTAGTGAATTATCTGTTAATTCTATCGAAAATAAATTTTCGTCGGCTTCTGTTGCTCGCCACCAAACACATTCTGTGTATTCAATATCACCGAGACGACTTGCTTCGTCCGCCCGTTCAATCGCCGCTGAAAGATCATCAAGGTTCATCTGTATTGCTTCTTCATTCCATCTCTCGCGCGTAGCCGTCTCAATATCCCATGTCCATATGCTAAAAACAGAGAGTAACAATACCCCCAGTAGGAATGTGAAAATGTAGCCCAATTCGGTCGCTGCGCCTGAGACGTCTTTGACTCTGGTGGAATTTCTCATCATTCTATCGCCTCCTCCATAGTTACATCTAGTGACGACAGTTGCAGACTGAACTGAATTTGTTCACCATTGGTATGCCACACGGCCTCAGAAGTTCCAATACTCGGGTCTGGAACCCATCCAACATAATCAGTTAGCAAATCTAAGTTGCCAGGATAAATCGTCCAATCAAGGCTCTGGTCTAATCCACTCGCTGCTGAATTAGCGATTGCTGAGCCATATGGGCTATACCACCCTCTTCTAACCTCATAAGATATTTCAGATGCTAACGATTCACGGTAGGCTAATTCAATGTCTAAGTTCATCAATCCAGAGCCAACGGTACTATCTGAGGTCGGGTTCAGCGCTGGTATTGTAGAAGCAAATCTAGGACCAGGTCCAGATCTATCATTTGGCTGCTTCAATATAGTAGGCAAGAACTCTGGATGGTTAGTGAGAACCGCACCGTTGGAATATGCAACCTCCATACCAGTCACGGAGGAAGTAAACTCATAGGTTAGCCTCGATATATGAAATATCCAAGCTGACGCAACGGTGGTGTAGTCGGAAGAAACACCTCCAGCAATTAAATCAACAGAATAACTAGATGGGTGGAGGCCCTTGCTCCAAGCGTCCAGAATTTGTAGTTCGCTACGGCCGGCAACAGTAGACCATGGAAGGTCGGTTGAAATCCAACCACTTGCTGTTGTGTCTATGCCGACACAGCGTTCCTCGCCATCGTGGCTCAGTTGGATAAGGCCTGAATCGCCGCTCAACCGGTAAACTCTCACTGGATGGCCTTCAGTGACTGTAATTTCATGAATTCCACTTTCCACACTAAATGTATGAAATTTGTTTTGATAGTCTGAGGTGTGATTGAAGCTGTTTTGACCGGAGTAATTCCAAGTTGTTTCAAAGCCTGCAATTTGTGTAGCCAAATTGTCCGAGGAATCATCGTTATGGACAGTAATCAGATGTTTTTGGCCAGAGGAAAATCCAGTATCATATGCCGGTATCATGCTAAATCCAATACTGTTTTGATTCGATCGATTGTTATGCCAATTGACAATTATTTCATTATCGACATCGATGATTGGTGATCCACTCATGCCAGATGGGGGCCATGATATTAACTCACTCGAAAGGCCTGGAATTGAAATTCCACCACTTTGCCAAGTTGCTGTAGCGGTGGTATCGGATGGATTCGTAAGCTCGAGGTATCCTGTTAATTGTGGGGTCATAAATTCGGTTCCTAGGTAGGCTCCAGTGTTTGAATTAATATTGATTATCCCACTATTTCCGCTAGTGTCGGTGATGAGAATCAGTCTTGATTGGGAACTGGTAGTAACTGAAAGAATTCCTGGTTCAGTCAGCGTTATTGACTTATTCCAATAGGTTCCGGTTCTGGGATCATCATTTTCGGTGACAAAGCTCGTTTCTTCCAAACCGTTGATTTCGGCAGTAATCTTGTTCCCCGTTTTGCTGATTATTTGAACCACTGATTCTCCGGCGGGTATGGGAATTGTCCAAGACCTGCCACTACGATCTATTTTACTAGGATTATCTGGAGCTACCATGGCTGCACCACCTAGACCGGAACTCCCGAAAATCACTAGTTCATGGCTCGACTCAACCATCAACTGGTTGAACGTAGTTACATCGATACTTACAGACTCATCAACATTCATTTCCACTATTTCTGCGAGGGTTTCAACGTCAATCAGTTTGATTTTAATCGGGCCTAGAGGTGATGCTAATCCCTGATTCGCAGATATTTCTATTGCATCAATCCAGTTAGGAATCGAATAATAGAATGGCCTTGTCGGTCCTAAACGCAAATCATCATAGCAAATCGCTGTTGTTACGCTTTCAGGATGTTTAACTTCCACAGTATCATCAAAATCTAGTATTCCTTTCATTCTAAATGTGGTGTCGTCTAACCAAGTGGCTGAATACCACATGCCGCCGCGAGTGCTGTCCCAAGATAGGCTTCCATCAAGCGGAATTAACTCAACTTCAGTAGAATCGCCGGGCATACCATGCTCACTGAGAACTTCGGTTTGTTGGGCAAGAATCATCATTTGGGAAGACATATCATCGCGTTCTATTGAACCTTCCAGTTCTTCGATTATTGGTAACATCGATATGAGCATCAACCCAATTATCGAAACCACACCGCCGAATAATAGAACCGTTGCGATAGCTGCTGAAACAGCGTTTTCATCACGTGTTAAGTTGTGTCTCATTTCTCCACCACAACCTCATTAATTGAAACATCAAAATAAACCGGTTGTCCTGCTGAACTTACGCTTATTCCGTCTGCACCACTGGCTCTTTCATAGGGGGATAGACCAATGAACTCATCGAGAGTTCCTGATGCTCTATTCATGGTATATTCAGACAGCCATTTGTCATCATATTGCGGCGATATAACTTGAGCAACAGAATTTGTCAGTGAATATCTCACATTGAAACATTCACCAGAGAAAGGGTTGATACTCCCCATAGACAATATATCAATACCCAAATGATTTGCGCTGCCTAAACTCCCGTTCACTTCGATGTTGGTTAATATTATTGATAACCTAACACCACCAGTGGCCAAATTATCAAATTCAACTCTTGGGAACTTACTTATCTCCCAAGCCGAGTCGGCAAAATGTTCGATTCTTGCGTTATTTACCAAGTATATTTCATGCTCCCCGTTACCTAAACTTGTAATAATTCTCAGACCAGAGATGGTATATTTTACCGCTCGGTGTATGGGGTCGTCATTTTCATTTAACACGGTGACAATATACCAATCTGTTAGTTGTAAATTATGCTCCACAAGCCCGTTATCCCCTGAGATAGGGAAAAATGAAATTCCATATTCATGCTGAATTGACACCGCTGATGCGGTTGAATTAACACTCTCTACTACGAAACTAGATGATGTAAAATCTGAAATCTTGATAATGTCATCGGGTGATAAATCAGCGCTGATTGACCAAATTTCTAGGTTGCTTACACCTTGTAGCATGGAGGTTCGCATTCCCAATTTGTGCCGAATACCAGTTCCTTCGGGGGAGTCAGCAGCCACATCTATGCGATCTTCTAGACGGTCAGCGATACCATTTGCTGCATTCCAGTTTGTATTATCTTCAAAATCTGAAATGTATGGGTTAAGGAATACCCATACCCCACCCATTATCGAGACAACCATCGCCAGCATCATTATGACGCCCAAAACCTCACTGACTGCAGCGACATCTGGTTCGCTTCGCAGCCTATTCCTAAGCCGCTTATTGGGTGCCATGGTGTGCTCATGTTCTGGTATCATTTATGCATTGACCTAGAAAATGTGCAAAAACTGTCAATCTTGCATCGGTTTTGGGGTCTGATTTGTCGATGAATTATCAGAAACTTTTCCAATGTAATGTGTCATTTCAGGTCCATCTTGCGTAGATATGTGTATGTCTCCGTCAAACAATTCTCCTATGTAGAATAATACGGTTGATTCGGCCAGGTATGGAGAGTTATTTTTTTCAGACAAGTGCGTCAATACAATATTACGCGTTTCGCTTGTACAGACTTCTGCGAGGAATTTTCCGGTTTGATTGTTCGATAAGTGGCCTCCTCTGCCTCTTATTCTCTCTTTCAAAGAATACGGGTATGGTCCAGAATTTAGTTTATCTTCATCATAATTTGCTTCGATAGATATATGCTCACATCCGCGGACATGCCTCACGAGTTCATCAGTCCAGGACCCCAAGTCAGTAATTATTGCTGCTCTTTCGCCATGATAACTTGCCACGAATGCAACGTTATCTGAGCCAGAATGTGGTACTGGGACCGGCAATAAAGTAAGATGGTCCCCAATTTTAATCAAATCTAGAGAGTCAAAGTAAGATGTCAATTTAGGATCGAGGCTTAATTCTAGTGCTGTTCGTTGATTTGCAAGGATTCTTGTCTGCCACTTTTTCTGGCAAATTGCCGCACCCCCACCATGATCGCCGTGATGGTGGGTTAATAGGATACAGTCAATGTCAGTGGGCTTGATGTTTAACAATGCCAGACGTTTCTCTAATTGTGCACCACTAAAACCTTGGTCGATTAGCAGTTTATCTTCATCGGTTTCTAACAGCGTAGAGTTGCCTCTACTGCCAGTACCTAAATGAGTGATTCGGAGCGTCATGCTAATACTAGAACCCCAGCGCGGAAGGGTATTGAATAAATCGCTTAACTTCACATACATAGCGACATTTTCTAGCAAGATTTCCGACAATCAGGGAGAATATTTACTGATATTTGTCGGAACATCACTCCACCATGCTCTTAAGGGTAATCTTTGAGACAGAAATAGCGAAGAGTATTCCCAGCGACAGGTGAAAAGATGAGAAGAAGTCAATCAACCCTTCTGACAACCCTTGCAGTGGTCATTAGCTTGCTCTTTATGTCGCAGTTCCCCACAATCTCGCCCGTATCAAATATACATCCCGATGACACGAATCAAGAGCGACCCCCAACAACCGATTCGGATGGAGATGGCATTCCAGATGTTCATGAGAATCTATTCGCCGAATGGGTAAATGGAACTGCGGTAGATGGTAGGGGTTACTCAATGGAAGGTCTAGACAAAGATGACGCCTCTGACGCATTGTTGGATAATGATCAAGATGGGTTAAATGCAACAGAAGAGTATTGCTGGCCATATCCAGCAGAGTGCACAGACCCAGGTTTCCTTAGAGGCTTAACTGGTGTGGTAGACGGTGAGGGTATCAGGTCATATCTTGATCCACGTAAGTCTGATACTGATGGAGATGGAATGCCTGATGGTTATGAAGCATACATGTGTTTGCGAATCGGTGGCTTTGATGTATTTGCTCAGCGCTACCAGTGTAATGACTTCGATCCACTCAACGCCAGCGACGCTACGAAAGATCCTGACATGGACGGCTTTGATGTCAATCGAGATGGAATTATGAATCAAAATGAATGGTATACCTCAAGTGAAGAATACATTCATGGTGCCCCTGCCAATCACACAACTGAGTTAGATGGTCTATGGTGCACTGCAACCTTGCCAGAAGGTGCTTTGCTGACAAACTGGCCGTACATTCCAACAGGAGTAAATGCCACCTTCCAAAATTTACTCCCAGCCTGTACGAACTCAGAATCGCCAGTTGGTGAAGACTTGTGGTTGGGGACTGACCCATTATTGAAAGATTCAGACCGCTACAATTGGGACGGTTTCTCAGTCCGTAGTTTGTTTCCCTCCTTTGGTGACGGTATTCCTGATGGTTGGGAGGTTCATTTTGGACTAGACCCGCTCAATCGAAGTAGTGCACTCCTCGATGAGGATTTCGATGGTTGGGATGAGAATTATGATGGTATTTTATCACCTGATGTAAGCCGTACTGATACCGCTCTTGCTATTGGTGAGCAGCTATCGAATATTGAAGAATACAAGGTGTATTATGATGAAGGGAATGATGTAATTGCCGGCCTTAAGTCTGTAGAATTTGACACTGATTCTTCAACCTTGTTTAATTTCCCGATCTCATTTGCTGTCACTGAGGAAGAACTCAGCATAATGCACCATGATGTAAGATCTTTGAACGTCGTGGATTCAACAATTTATGCAACAACAAAATATGGAGTGACCATAATTGATTACTCAGCACAGTCAAGTATCGATTATTGGATGCCGCAGGGAGTAATTCTACAAGATGCTGAGTTGCTATTTGACTCTGATGACAACCTTTACTCGATAGCCGTTGCGTCTAACTTCGGACTTGGAGTGGGTAGAATACTATCAGACGGTTCACTGGAAGATACCAAAGATTGGGATTGGTCCCAAACAGGATCTCTCCTTGAGATTGAGGAACTGGAGGTTAATAGCCCCAATAATCAGTTAATCGGCTTAGGTATATCGGGAACTGGCAACGTGTTTGAGGTCAGCAGTTCTGGCCTTATAGAGGAAGTAAATACTGTTAGCACGGCGATAACGAATCAACTGGCAACTGGTAATGCGACTGTTACTGACATTGAACACGGTTTAGCAAATGGAAATTTGACGTTATTCATCGCCACCGATCGAGGATTGCTAATATCAGAAACCAACTCAGGTCGAGATGGTGATATTGCAGAATGGCGATTTTACTTCACTCAGGAAGACACTGGAATTTTCGCATCGATAAATGAACTGAGAACTCTGCCAGTTGGAAGCGACGAAAATCCAGCAGAAATCAGGGATATTCACCTTGATGGTCCTACACCAAGTAACCCTCAAGTTCTTTGGTTTGGGACACCCTCAGGTTTGCACCAGATGAGACTAATTGATAATGTAATTACCCACAGTGGATTGTTAGAAAATCCTGGTTCAGAGGAGATAAGCACAAGAGACATCAATAGTATAAGATCAATTCATACTACAGGCGACCAAATAATACTTGGTTCTAGTGCCGGAACATGGGTGGTTTCTGGAGATTACTCAAATGTATACGAAATCGATGAGCAGGAAATAATTCCCGGTTACATTACGCAAATAACCACGATTGGTGACTCTGAAAATATGACAATATTTGGGGCTGCAGCTCCGGGGAAATATTCGAATCTAGAACTAATGAATCCCAAATCAAATGATTCTGATAGTGATGGCATACCAGATGGATGGGAGATTGGTAACGGTCTAGACCCTACAGATCCGTGGGATGCATTGCTCGATTTTGACTTTGATGGTCTTGATTTAGATCAATCCGGGGACGGCATTTACGAGCGGTTATGGACCAACCTCGATGAATTTAGGTATGTTGAAAGAACTGAAGAAGGGTATAATTCAACCAATCCAAATGCTGGAGATACTGATGGTGACGGTTTATCAGACGGGGCTGAATATTTCGGATTTTTTTATGAGAGCACTAATTTATGGTGTTACTATAATGTACAATTAGAATATATTTGTGATAGCCAGATTGGCGCCGCTGCAAACCAAACTTACCTGCAATCAGGTATTGCTGATGTAGGGACAGACCCGACAAATCATGATAGTGACGGTGACGGAATGCCCGATGGATGGGAAATTGAAAATCGTCGCTGGGTAGGTTCAACATTCACTGGAGGGAATAACTGGTCACTGGACCCTAATCGAGCAGAGGATGCAACTTGGGACGCTGATGGTGATGGATTACAGAATCTATGCGAATATCAGTGGAGTCAACTGAAATATCAAGCAATGGAAGGTTTACTTTTAGAGTCTCACGGAGAAAATATTTCAGGTGCAGAAAATTGGACAGAATCAGACCCGAATAACATTGATTCTGATGGAGATACACTGCCAGATGGCTGGGAAGCATCATATTCATGCAGTTGGGCACCTAGCAGAGCAGGAATCAATCCGCTTAATGGATCAGATGCGTTAAACAATCCTGATAACGATGGTTTTGACATTGATAGAGATGGAATTCTGCAAATCAATGAGGCGTTTGTAAATTATTTAGAATACCATTTGCGGGATGATTTATTCGACACTGAAAATCCTGTTGATTTTGACAATTTGCCCTTTGGCTTAACCACAGATTTGTTTGATAACGTTGGTCAAAACGGTTACCCTGAAGCATCATACTCCCAACGCGCCGCAGGATCATATCTTGCTAGCCAAAACCCACTCGATGAGGGCGCTTCTGACCCGCTTGACAGCGACTCTGACGAAGATGGAATGCCTGATGGGTGGGAGATTTGGTTCTCTAGGTGGGACGTTCTGCAGGATGAATGGACACTAAACCCGCTCCAACCTGCAGACCGCTGGCAAGATGCTGACGATGACGGTATGACTAATTGGGAAGAGTATAATGCAATAGACCCATTGTTAACTGAAACTGATGCAAATAGGAGTTCGCCAAAGTGGTTTGTTACAACAGTTGGTAGCGCATATACCTTTCAAGCGTGGGCTGGGGTTCAAACAGACTTGTCATTTGGTTCTTTTGTCAATGAAACACAGAGAAACCTGACTGGAATAACTGGTGACCCTAACAATGTAGATACTGATGGTGATGGGATAATTGATGGCGTAGAATTATTATTCACTACATGGAATTCCTCGACACAAACCTGGACTCTAAATCCACTGACTCCAGGTGATGGCTTGTTTGATTCAGACGAAGATGGTCTGGTTGATTTGCAGGAGTTCGCGCTGGTAAATTCAAATCCCGACAACGGCATTGAGCATCCAACAGATGCTCCGCTATTGCACATAGACGGAGACCTATTGCAGCCAACAGAGAAAGCCCAAAGAATGTTCAATATGTTGATTTCCAAAGAAACTCGAGGCAAGAGGTTGTTGAATGATTTCAACGATTGGCAAAATGGAGAGCCTGCAAATGCATTTATTTCTATCCTGATGGGTATAACAGACCCAACCAACCCGGACACCGACGGAGATGGTATGTATGATGGATTTGAGTATTGGTTCGCAGAGTGGGATTTGGAAAATAACCTTTGGAGTATTAACCCATTGATTGATGGTGATGTTTTATTGGACACGGATGGTGACAGTTTCGATTGTGATGGAGATGGTAATATCTCTCTTGAAGAGCGATTTTCAAATCTAAGAGAATGGGAATCACGAACCTGGGGTAAATACTCTGAACGTAACACAATTCCCCAGGAGGTAGGTATACTGAGCTTTGGTGATGATGCGATAAATGCGTATATTGAAGAGTTGGGTTACAGCTACATTGATGCAACGAGGGCGTTGTATGATGATTTTGCGTCAAAGAGTCCTGAAAGCGCAGACAGAATGCAGCGAATTAATTCCTACGACGAGAATAATTTCAACCGAACTCTGATTGGGGTTGCCGATCCAACCAGCACAGACTCAGATGGTGATTCAATTCCTGATGGATGGGAATATTGTTATGCAATATATGGTATGCCAGATGTGACAACTCAGAATCATTGGGCAGCAAATCCAATTAATCCGCATGATGTTAATTACGATGGTGACAGCGATGGTTGGTACGATAGAAATTCACTTGACATTCCCGCAACCCAAGGTATTTGGGAGGATCGAAACTTTATCGAAAGTGGCACAATCATTCAACCAGGACCTGGCTCCCTACCTTTTACCAACCTGATGGAGTGGAACAACAACACAAGGCCAGACTTAAATGACACAGATGCTGATTCTGTAACCTACATAACTCAAGTCATAAATGGTCAAGTCGTTGCTCACCAAATAGATTACAATCTCAGTGACGGAAGAGAGGTCTTCAAGTATGGCATAAACCCAAATGATAATGATACTGATGGCGATATGCTACCAGATTGGTATGAATACAAAATGGCTTGGAATGAATCTAACGATAATTTTTCATCTTACCTGCAAATAAAGGTGGTTTGGATTGATTCACTAACAGGCGGTGAGTGCGATACAAACACTGTGTCATGTCTGCCTCTATCAGCTGAATCGGGCGTATTATCAAGGCCTGAATTACAATTTACCTGGTTCACTCTTGATCCTGCCGACCCAGTAGATGCAAACTACGATCCAGATAATGACGGCAACTATGATTGCTCAGGTGCGGGGTGTAGTTATGAGCCATATACTAACTTCCAGGAGTTCTACATGATTACGGATGAGGACCTTACTTCACCAAATGCCGTAAGGCTTGCCCCATTGGTTTATCAAGGCAGTCCAGTTGAAGAATGGTGGCAATTTAGGGGATACACATTAGGTCTTGGAGAGCCATCAGAGGCATCGACAAACTACCTAAAGATGGACAAACAGTCATCCACTGATTTCCGCTATGTTTTAATCATAGACGATAACGATGACGAATTCTTAACCTTAAATCCCGATGATGACCAGATTTTACTATCTGGTGCACAAACAGATTTGTGGGAGATATATTACGCTAGCTCGCCACAAACCGCCCCAGTAAGGGCTGTGGGTGAACACGAACTTGGTTGGTATATGATGGACTTTGACGATGATCACCTTGCAGAGGGTAGCAGCCCAATCAGTTGGGACACAGACGGGGATTGGATTGTTGACTGGTTTGAGGTTAATGACGACGAAGAAGATGGTTTGCGAGGCGATTCTTCACCGATAAGGTATGATTCGAGACAAACTGGGTAATAATTCCGAGATGATTTCATGTCAGATAGAGGCATAGATGGTCTTGTAACCTTACAAGAAAGGATGGTTAATCTCATCAAACAACTCAACATGCCCCTAGTTGAGGTAAGTATGGTAATTCAAAATATGATAAGTCCGATGTTAGAATCACTTAATCGGCACGCAATTGAACATACAATTGAAATTCCGGATAGGTTATTGAACCCATGGCCGATCGAAAAACCAATTCATGAGGATGTAAAATCTTCGCTTGCCGTTGAAAAAATTCTTTCTGTGATAGATGACGACAGGATGGATATATTGGAAACGTTAGTACGAGTCACTATGGTAGAAACAGAGATGATATTACTCGATGGAATTGCAGCACTAAGGATGTGGGAGCATCTGGCGAGAAGCCAGTTGGCAAATATCAACTCTCCAGGACAATTATTTTCACCATTTGAAATACCGGAAGATTGGTGACAACATTATCAAGAAACAACATTTCGGCCCAGACATGGGACGATTGAATCACGTAGCTCTAATTCTTATTTTCTTGATGCTATCAGTCTCTTTGTCTGGCTGCTTTGGAAGTAACATATTTGTCGCCGAAGACAAGAAAGGGATACCTGGTGGTTTGACTATGGCTTGCTTATCCTCTGATAAGTATACCTCAATGGTTGTTGAAGTTGATTACGATTCAGGTTACATGCCTGAGCAAAGTTCCATAGATTTACTCAAAACTAGACTCCAGGAGGTATGCGATAAGCCAAACGGTATTGAGGTTACATTAACTGAGACTGACTTTGGTCAATCAGAGTCGTGGACTGCGGATGATGTAAGAGAAAAAGCCTGGGAGCATAAATCTGCAGATCCGCTGACCGGCTCGACACTATATTGGCAAGCATTGTTTCCTGCTGGGGGATATAGTAACGGAGATGTATTAGGGGTTGCAGTAGACGCCTCGACCGTGGCTATTTTTAAAGATGCAGTTGAGGATGCAGAAGGGCCATTCTTCAGTAGGCCGTCAGCAGAGGAAATTGAAAATAGCGTTTTAGTTCATGAATATGGTCATTTGCTTGGGTTAGTAAATTTGGTCTACAAATCTCCTGTAGATCATGAAGATAAAGATCACCCGGGACACTCAAACAACGAAGAATCAGTTATGTATTGGGCGGTAGAATCGGCAGATTTGAGCAACATTATCACGGGCCAATTACCAGATGATTTCGATAATGATGATCGGAACGACCTTGCTGGGATGCTTAGCGGGGATATTCCCGTAAGGGACCAACTATGGCTGCCTTAGTTGTTGATGCTGGCCACGAACCTAGTTGCTTCACGCCATGCATCAAATATAGAATAGGCCCATAAAACAAACCAAAGAACGACGGTTAAGGCTAGCGGAATTTGTAGTAATGTTAGATCGAGGCCTTTCTGATGCTTACGATTGAAGTGATGACCCAAAAATAAGAAGGGAACTGCAGCCAGTATAGCAGCGACAAGTGGTCTCAACGCTCCCCAAAAACCTACTCCCAAGGTCATTTCACGCCATATTTGTTTGAATACTTTGGCCCCAGTAACCAATTTATTTGGTTCTGATTTACCATCAACAAATTTTGATTCAGACATGTTGACTCATGTTGTGGACATCGCTATTGCATGTCAATATAACCCTTGATTGTATACCAATAGGTCAAAAGTTTACTTGTTTTAGCATGTCCATGGCGAAAATACTCTTGACAGGATTTGAGCCATTTGGTGACAACTCAACAAATATCTCTCAACAAATTCTCAATATCTTCGACACTACACTCGAAATTTCTGACCCTTGGTATGCAGCAAGGAACGATATGTCGAGTAAAGAGAACATATCTCTAGTAGTGGAAAAACAATTGTTGACAGTTGATGAAGTTGGTTCGAAAATTGTTGCTAATCGGATTATCAACGGGGAGCATTGGGACGCAGTTATTCACATGGGCTTGTGCGAATCATGTGACTTCGTTCGATTTGAAACACGGGCTCAAAATTTTATTGATATGAGAATACCTGACAATAAAGGGAGGTTGGTGAAAAACGAAAAACTTGGCAATACAGATTTTTACTGCCTCAACAAAGTAATATCTTCCGTAAAGTATCCACGCATTGAGTCATTGGTTATCTCATCTGATGCTGGGACATATTTGTGTAATGAAACCTACTATCGCACTTTTGAAGCGCTAAACAATGCCGAAAAATTAGCAAATGTTCCAATTTGCTTTCTCCATCTACCGGGTGATGATAAGTTATCGACAAAACAATCCATTGAGATAGTAAAACAAGTAATTTCCCGGCTATTTTTCAAGCCTGTAATTGATGTGGTTGGCGCAGTCTGGTGCGATGGAGACAAGGTTATGTTGGCGAGACGTGATCAAGGTTGTCAGATGCCGGGTTTTTGGGAGTTCCCTGGTGGGAAAATTGAATTTGGGGAGACGTTAAACGCAGCAATATGTCGGGAAATGAAGGAAGAGTTTGGTATCAATGTTACTCCAATTGGGTATTTTGGCCAACATTACCACGAGTATGGTGATTTTTCAATCAACCTGAATTTAGTTAAAGTTCAAGCAAATATCGATGAGTTATATGAGCGACGTTCTCAGTGGACATCACATGATGAAGTATCATGGTTCTCTAAGATTGAGGGAATTGATATAGCAGAAGCGGATAAGAAATTGGCTGTAGATATTTTCGACCAAATCAATGCCAAGTAGAAGCTTCACCATCTGAATTCATCGTTCTCTCGTCATCTATGCGCCTAGGGACCACATCTCTACCATTATGCCAAGTTGCTGCCTCAATCCATGCTGGTAAATCATCTCCCGAGAGTTCAATTTGAATCACTCCACCAAGTGGATTTTCGTTTGGTAAATTAAAAGCAATCTTGTTGACCATTGAAGCCTGCCTCAATATCTCAAACGAAGTATAGTTGTCTATCAAGTTTAGACTCATTACATCCAGTGCAGTGTCTAGAATTGCTTGTTGGTGAATTAAGCGCAAAAATGTGTTCATTGAGATATTTTCTTGGGATAGCTGGTGGTCTGATGGGCTGCCAAAACTAGGCTCATCAATACCTGATACGCTGTTGAAATCTGGGAATATATTTTGAACACTTTGGATTACTAGACTTGGTGATTCAGCACCACTAACCCTTGTTGATATGACTACTTTGATTCCTTCATCAATACCGTTTAGCAGGATGTTAATGCCTGTCATAAATCGGCCATGTATGATTTACTCTTCAAACTGTTTATTTTTTTATCATATTCAGTAAGTATGAAAACAAACAAGCCAATGGTGGCACATGGCTGACCTAAGCAAACCAGAAGTTGCAACGGTCATTCCGGTGCTGAACGAAGCTGATTCAATTATCAAATGTTTAGATTCATTGTGTAACCAATCCTATCCAAGCGATTTGCACCAAATTTATGTTTTTGATGGCGGTTCAACAGATAATACCTACCAGATTGTTCAGGATTTTGTCAATTTGAGAGAGAATGTTAATCCTATCATACATCTGTACAAAAATCCTGGTAAATACGTGGCAAACGCAAGAAACCTAGCACTTGAAATAGTGCCAAAATCAGTAAAGTATCTACTCGAGATGATTGGCCACTGCTCGGTGCAATATGACCACATTGAAACTCTGATTGGAGTAATGGAAAACCTTCAGGATTTAACTGGAAATAATGTTGGTGCACTTGGTGCCAAGGTGGTGCCACAATCAGATAATCTGAATTTAATCGAGTCATGGATTGAGGCTGGATTGTCCTCGCCATTGGCCAGAGGTAATGGCCAATTTGATCAATTCTCTGGAACTGAAGAGACCAAGGTTCCAGCATTTTGTTTGCACCTAAAAAGGGCGGTTGTTGATGTTGGAGGCTGGGATACTAGCTTCATAACAAGTCAGGATAGTGATTTATCGATGAGGATGAGAAATAAAGGATATCAACTGTATCGAACAAGTGATGTAAAAGTGCAGATGGCAAAAAGAAGTTCTCTACAAAGTTGGGCAAAAATGGGCTTCAGATATGGCTTTTGGAGAACAAGGTTGCTCAAACGTCACCATAATCGCATCAGTTTCAGAGAGTATTTACCATGGCTGGGATTTATCTTAACAACAATTCTATTCTTGTCTGGAGTAAATTATTGGTATTTACCCATTATCATATATTCGATAGCCTTGTTGTTCGAGGGAACAAGGATTTCGTTACGATGGCGTCACATCTCGTTGATTATTGGTATACCTATTGTAATCGTAATTTTACACAGTAGTTTTTCCCTGGGTTTGCTTTATGGAGTCATTGGAAAGCCCAAATCTTTCAATGAAAGGGAATCAAAAAATGGTAACCTAGATTAGGAACATAATTGAGCATGGTTTGGTAGTTATGACTGATAAATCACTTAGTTCACAGAGTGTTTCTGTGTTGCCCGTTTTACTGCTCGGGTTTACTCACGTGGTTGTAACACCGCTTCGCGAGGTATTTTCTATTGAGCCCATGCTCATGATACCATACTATCTAGTTGGCATACTTATTGGCATTTTCATATACAGGAAATCTAACACTGTCAAGGACTACGAATACCGTCGTTCAAAGGTCATGAAAAACATGAAGAATGTCTATGCAGCTGAAGAATCAGGTGTCTGGCAGACAAACGTTGAGGTGCCAGACAAGATAACCGATGAATACAATCTTTCTGCAGATGTTTCTGTAATTTCGAAGGAAGCACCAGAATTAGAATTATCTGAGGACGAAAAGGTTGAGGTATCTATGTTGAATGAATCACAACGCGTTATTGAAGCAACGCGGAGGGTATCTGGTCAATCTACATTTGACGAACAAGAGGTCGAATCTACGATTGGTGCGAGTAGAAAATCTAGTCCAATGGATAGATTTCTAGATTTTCTAACGGGAATAGTTGGTAATAAGTCCTCCCGCGAGGTTCGGGAACAAACACGACTTGCGGCTCTAAGAGCCGCTTCACAAGCATCTCCAGTAAAGGCCGAAAAGCCACAAGCTCCAATCCAATATGAGCGAAATGAAGTCAAAATTGGCCCAGATAATTCATATGTAGACAATTTTGATGATGATACAAATAATGAATTCAGTAATGCGGTTGTTAGTGAGCCACAGCAAGTAAACAAGACATCAGTTTTTGCCCCTCCAAAAAATGATTCAACTATTGCACAAAGTCTAGAATCAATGGCAATGCTTTCTTCAAACGAACCAACTAAAATTATACCGCCGGGTGCTCCACTTGGAGAGCGGTGTCGGGCGTGTGGCTACCCAATCAAGCCATCAGACAGATTTTGTGAAAACTGTGGGATAGACATCTAACTTCACCCGTGATATTGAAAGATGTTAGGGA
>JAYXVG010000002.1:0-31374 GCA_036021875.1 Thermoplasmatota archaeon
TTGAAAGAGTAAAGCAAAGCCATATATTATCAGTAATACGATTGATGCGTAATGTGAAATATTCTCAACATCAGAAAACGTTCCTCCTGAATGATTTACTGCACTAGGGATTATGAAGGCAACAATGGCCAACAACAGGAGTGTCCCGTTCATTTGAATCGCATCGCTGTTGAAGCTCTGCTCTTTGTGCTTCAGACCTCCCCACAGCATTGCTAGACCGAGAACCAATAGCATATTACCGAGTATCGACCCTATTAATGAGGCCTGGGTAACGGTTACCATAGTTTGAACAATTTCCGGATCATTAGACGCCGCATATATGGCCAATCCAACAATTATCAACTCTGCAGCATTGCCAAATGTTGCATTAAGGAAGCCACCAATTGCTTCCCCGGTCCTCAGCGCAATTTCCTCAGTTCCTTTCCCCATTAAGAACGCCAGCGGCATAATTGCAATCATTGAAAAAAGAAAAGCCATAGTAAGATTATGTTGAAAATTAAACATTACAGCAAGCGGTAATGCCACAAGCAGCCAATTTAGTCTGTTATGTAATGGGTTGAACGCATCAATTACTGATTCCATTAATTGTTCTGGTGGAAAACCAGAATCGTCACTTTCTGCAACGTCTGCCATGAACTTGTGAGTAAAAGTACACTAATTGAGATATCTATCGCTAGAGCACTCAATCTTCTGATTTCTTACGTCTTGTCGGACGGCGCTTAGGTGCGTTTCTTGGAGCGGGACGACGACCCACTTTTCGACGAGGTTTTGCTTGCTCAACCTCTTCCTCATCATCTGCAAATTCGTCGTCATCCAAACCAAAGAATGCCTCGTCATCATCCTCTGGTTCAGGTTCAGGTTCAGCTTTCGCTTTGCTCTTTGTGCGCCTAGCTTTACGCTGAACTACATTTACCGAAAATGGGTCGTCTTCAGGCTCTTCATCTTCTGTGTCTTTTTCTTCGACTACCGGTGCTGTATTGGTATTAGTAATCGCATCATAGTCAACCTGTTGAGTCGTTCCAATAAATTCAGACATCCAGTCGTCATCATCATAATCATCATCAGATTTTTTCCTCTTTGGGCCACTCATACCGGCACGGATCACAAATAGCATCAGGATTATTGAGATGAATGCAATACCTGATGATAACCAGACGAAAAGGTATGGTGGGTCTGAATATGATGGCTCAACTATAATTGGTTCTGGTGGGGCCTCGAGGGATTGAACATACTGACAGTTCGTGGTCCCATCTAATTCATTGAAGCAGTAATCAATCAGGAATTTAACCTGCTTCATAACTTGATTACCAGCTGTGTCTATGGCTCTTACTTGAAGCGCATGTTCACCGTTAGCAAAATTTCCCGCTGACAGGGTTTGACTGAACACGAAGGCACTTCCGTCTTGATTGACATCTTCTAATCCTTCCGGAGTTTGCCAAGAGTCTACCTCTTGGGATGGAGAACTGTAATTGAATATGAATTTATATTGTATTGATGATATTTGAACATCATCGGTTGCCCCAGCACTGATTGTTATTGCCTCTTTTGCCAGATATTTTGAACCGTCTGTGGAGGATGCTGGGGAAAATATCGTCAGTAACGGGCTCTGAGCATCTAGGCTGCGCTCAGTCCAAGTCAACTGCTGATTGTTGTAACTTTCATCAACCATATCTACTGTTATGGTAATCAAACCTGCAGAAACCGAGTTCCCAATATCGAAGGTGAGATAGTATTCCGGCCCCAGTGTCTCATCCAAAAGATTGTCTGCATACATTAGCATTTGACGGGGGCCATTGGTTATTTTGCCGCCTGTCGATGTAGTTATGTCCACTGTTGGATTGCTGAATAAATATTCATTAATTTGCAGCCTAATTGTATAACTGCCAGAGACTAAAGACGGGCTGAGATATAGTTCATCATCGTCGTCATATAGTTGATATGTTGCTGTAGGTGGTGTCGTATCTTCCGTTATCTTCAAAGAATTACCCCCCGACCCTGGGAATGCCTCTATGTTTTGATTCCCATAAACATCTTGAACTGTAATAGCATACCAAATATCCCGCTCTACATCATCTGGTATCGAGTAAGTCTTGGCAAAGGTAAATTCTGTTAGGCTAGAACCTGTGTCGACGATGTTTCCGTCGAATAATGTCCATCCGTTATCCTCAGAGACGACCGATACCTCGTCCTCATCATCGCCAAATGGATCGCCTTCATGCTGCCAAATCGAATAACTTTCACCATCTAACTGCTGATCATTTAACCACTCTACAGTTACTATGGAAATTTCTCCCTCAACGTCTATTGAATTGATTCGCGGTGCAGCGGGGGTGACTGTTTCTTCGTAGACAGGTCCAAACCAATTCTGTCTTAGTTGTGTGTAATGATACGGGCCCGCAACATGCTGGTATAGCGCCTCACTGGTTACAAAATAGAATGATGTTCTGTCAACTTCTGGTGGCACTGTCACGGTAAATTGCTGTATGCCATCAGTGACTGTGCCTTGGTATTCAACTGTCACATTTTCAGTAAACTGGGTTCCTGTAACTAAATAATTAGAACGCCAGATGTGATATTTCTCACCTTCTGCGCCGAGTTGGTCATTCCATGTAATCAAGGTTTCAGAATTACCGACAAATGTAGCCATGACATTGGTTGGCTCGGCAGTCCAATTATAGAATGCATCCTCATACACTGAGCTACAGGAATATGGCTCGATGTCTTCGTCAAAAATGCCGTTAGTATCGATTACGACAACACAATAATGAGAGGTGCCAAGCCTACCAACTGGAACTTGATATTGATATTCAGATTCCCCCTCCGGAACCAGAGCTATTTGTTGCACGCCAAATTCTGTGGTGCTGCTAAAGGCCTGGCCAGAGGAGTAGATAGCGTAAGATTCTCCTTCCTCTCCGGTGACATCAGACCAACTAATTGTGGTCGTTCCACTACCAGTCTGAGTGTTAGACTGGAAATAGGAATTAGTTGATGATACTGGTGCAGCAGGCATGTTATCCTCGCTCAAAGGTGATTCAAGTGCGTTATTTGACAGGAATCTTATATCCTCATAATCTATTCCTGGCGCAAAATAATTTGGCAATAAATATGTGATTGCATAATACACTTCTCGGTCTGTATCTTGTGGAATACTGATTTCAAAATTTGACACCCCTGACACTAGTTGTGCGATAGGTGACATCCCTGAGAATAGTCCGGCTGCAGAGTTTCTGGTAATTGGTTGGGTCGACTCCCATATGCGAGTTTGATAGGCATCCGGTCCTTCTTCGGGTAAAACAAAGAATATGTCATTGTAATTTATCCAGTTCAGGGTAGTGACACTGGTCGCTGGATTAAATGATGCCATTAAATTGTAAGGTGTCCTGACAGGAGTGGTTATTTCGACAACTGGGTCATAGGTTGCTGAGTCATTGGATATCAATGTGTCATGGGTAGTTGCAGTACCATCTTGATTTGTAATTACTGTGGTAATGCCGTAATAAAACGAGTCGTTTGTGCCCGGCGCTACCAAGTACGAGTAACTGTGTCCAAGGTGTGATCCATTATCGCCGCCCAAACACAGATATTTCACTGCATATTCATTACTATCACATGCCGGTACTGAATGTACCAAGGTTGCGTTTTGAATGTTTGATTGGTTGATTATTTCTGTATGACGATAGATATGATATTCAGCATTGTAAAAATCATCTAAAGCACTCGGTTGTTCAAGACTGTCAATGTTTCGCCAAGTAATTGTGGTTAATTCTGTGCTGCTGTCAAATGATGCTTGAATGTCCTGCGCTTGCAAATGAAATAGATCCCCTGTATCTTCTGCGCCAACGTTGTTAATCGGCAATATTGAAAATGCCATTAGTAATACTAACAGCATTGCAATGGCTCTACCATCATAAGCCTTGGAACTGCCCGTCATCAGCCCTTTCTAACGTGCAACCGTTATGAGCATACCGCTGTTTGGTAGAGTAAATTACCGGATTTACAGTCATAATTACTCTATTCAATCTGATTCTTCGGTAGATATGTTTGGTTGAGGTAGTGGGTCTTCAGCGTCAATTTGCTTTATTTGTTTACTGGCTTGAATGAATCTAATCAAAAAGGTCCATATCCCACCAAATGCGGAAATGAAAACTACGATACTCAGTGGATTAATCTTGATGTGGTCAAAAATCCATGGGAAACTACCCCATGAATAACTATCAAAATACAGCAATATACCCATCATGAATATCGCGACTATACTTAGAATAGTTCTATCTGCGCGGGAAAAACCACGATAGTTTCTGGTTCCAGCAACAGCCTGCGCTTGCGTTCCCATGTACGAGCCAAGGAGTGTAAACCACGCAGCTGAAAGGCCCAAGGCTATGTCGTCAACAAATACTGACGCAGAAATACATATTATCCAAACAGCATCGAGCAATCTGTCAAAAGTATGGTCAAGGTAATCCCCCCATCTAGTTACTCTCCCAGTTGCCCTAGCCACTGGTCCATCAAGGCCATCGAAAGCCATAGCCAAAGTGATAAGTAAACCACCACCAAATAACATAGATACACCCAAACTATCCTCCGATGCTAAGAAGACAGAAAGGCCGCCTAGAATACCAATTGGTAGGGCGAGCCAGGTAATTGTTGCTGGACTCATCCACGACATAGATTCGACAATTGGGTTCAAGGTTCGCTCCCAAATATTTCTCAACTTTTCTAACGCCATAGGCCTTACCAATACTGGCTAAGTCAACTAAGGGGTTGATTGTTGCGGCTATAATGTCATTATTAGCTTAATTCTTTTCTAGCCAATCTATTGCCGCTGATTGTTTATTTTTCACCATACCTCTTTCAATCCAATCGTGGATAATCTCTGTAACTTCTTGTGGAGATAATTCACTGGTGTCAATTTCAAGAATTGGCTGGCCCATCTCGAACTCGATTATTTCGGCCCAGGTACCCGACAAAAGTTCCCACTCAACATTTGCCGTTAATTTACTGTCGCTGTAGCTTCTATCGGCGAGTCGTATTTGTAATTGCTCGGGTCTGCATCGTAATAGAATGATACCATCTACTGCTAAGAAATGTGATAGATGCCCGTCAATAATCAATCGCTTATCAGACTCAACAGTAAACCTCTCGGCCAATAGATGAATGTCAATTTCTTGACTATTCATCGATTCATCAAAATCTCCTTCGCAATCGAATTTCTTTGCTAAATCACTGACCGACATCGTCTGCCAACCTCTTTCAATCAACAATTGAGCAATTGTGGTTTTACCAACACCAGGGGTCCCGGTTAGTGCTATTGATGGCATATCCTCATATAGCCCTAGTTCGTTTTGCTACAACAACTTTGGCCAAAAGTGACGTGGTTGGCAAAGCCATCAAATGATAGGATATCCTCGGAAACCTGTTCCCATGTTTGGCATGAATGATCCGGCACAGACTCTGATGCAATTGGAAAATTACATCAGAGATGGAAGACTAGAGATGTCTGAAGTTATGGCTACTCAATTTACTAACATGTTTCTGCAAAATAAAAAACGTGGTGCAGAGGAACAAATGATGCTGGTGAGAGGCTTACAGATACTATGTGATGTTTTAATCACCCGCAACAAATACCCTCTTGCGGTTTCTGCGTCCAAGACACTATTACGAGAAAGGAGAAAGTCTCCTGAAGAAAATGATATGACAGGTTTGTTTTACCAAGATCTACAAAGGAGTGGGAAGTGCCATGCTTTAATAAATAAGCCAAGGAAAGCAAAATCATATTTCATTAAAGCATTCAAGAAATCAAATGGTTGCATCGCCTGCGCACTCGAGGGAATCACGTTGATGCCTACCGATAGTAAACTCGCTAACATATTCATACAAACTTTAACCAAATCTGGCCCAGTAACCAAACTAGGACAAGATTTCATATTCCAACCAAATAATCTCCCGCATGTTAATGTCATGGAAGTGATTACCGCCTTAGATCTAACAATATATCAAAATAACTCTACGGCTGAACAGTTGAAGCAGAGTTACAGTAACCAAATTGAAGCAATTGAACGCGGTGAAATGGCAGCAAATCAAAAGTTACAAAATGCCCTCGACTCCCTAAAGCCAAAACATGATTATTATGAGTATATTTGATGGTAACGAGGGATGGATTTGAACCATCGATCTCCGGGTTATGAGCCCGACGGGATATCCAGACTACCCCACCTCGTTATGCAAACCGCCGAGTTAACCTATTTTCAAACCACCGATGGCGAAATTATCTAACAAACACAGAAATTATACCAAAAAAAGGACTTTATTGGCATTGTCTTATCTACCAATGCCGCCCATCAAGCAGCATGCGAAGCATTGCAAGACGGTCTCTGATACTGTCATTGTTGCTCTGTTCAGCAATGTTAGCAGGTTGTATGGGCGGCGAGGAATCAAGAAATGTATCTGATATTGAGCTTGTAATCTACTACGATGAAACTGCTGGCATGATTCAAGAGAATATCCAGAACGGTCAGCAAGTAGCGTTTTCAGGTGTTGAATTATCATTCGATTATGCATATACAAAATCCAGCGCAGGAGAAATCGAGTCATTTTACTTTGAGGCCGGGGATGGAAGTAGTAGGATTACAGTAGATGCTAACGAGACCGGAGAGATAACTTACACGTATGCGACCCATGGTATGTTTACCGCTAACCTAGGTGCTATTGATGATGCAGGTAACGAAGCAAATACGTCAATCACAATCAGAATCGATAAACGCACGCTGTGGAGCCAATCAGGAACTACCGACCCCGATACGATGAATATTGACACTACTCCTGACTGTGAATGCCCAGCGCCAAATCAGATTGCCATTGATTCAACCATTGAAAACACACAAAATGCAGGTGGATTTTTTGGTGGCCCGGTAACTGTTGAATGGTTTTTAACAGGCGAGGGTATTAGTCGAGAATCAGGTAAAGAGCAAATCGCTGATGGACAAAATGCCCAATGGATGCATAATGAACTCAACATTGGTAAACAGGTTTGGGCGTTAGATGTCGAACTCAGCAGTTCCGATGAACAAGTCAACATCGACCATGATGTCAGAATAACCTACAACAACGAAGAAAGTAGTCCAAACCCACTCCCAACCGAAAATCAATAGCGTTTATCAATTCACTTTAACGCATGGTGAATTTGAAACTTAAAGTAAAATTACATTCGATGTACCTCGAATAGTATTGGAAATTGATAGAATAACAGTTGGAAAAATAATCTACCCTGTTTGGTCTATTGATATACTAAACGTCACTGGGACAAGTCGGAAGTGAATAGGATGGCGACCAAAACAAGCAAAAAAACCAAGATTGAAATTGAAAAGAATGAAGACCCTCTAGAGGACACGGTGTTAATGATGACCGCCGATGAAGAAGAGCCTGAGGCAAAAATAGAGGACTTACCTGGCGTTGGACCAGCAACTGCGGAGAAACTACGAGAGGCTGGGTTTGACGACTTACTCTCTTTGGCAGTTATGTCGCCAGCTGACTTAGCTGAACAAGCAGAAATAGGCGAAGCAGTCGCAGGAAAAATCATTGCAGCGGCTAAAAAGATGGCAAATATTGGTGGCTTCGTCTCTGGTGGCGACTTATTAGAGCGCAGAAAAGAAGTTCAGAAATTATCATCTAAGGTCCAGTCCATCGATGATTTACTCGGTGGCGGATTTGAGACTCAAGCCTTAGTAGAAGTATACGGAGCATTCGGCAGTGGAAAAACCCAAATCGGTCACCAGCTTGCAGTAAATTGCACCTTACCGACAGAGGAGGGTGGTTTTGATGGAGATGTATTCTACATCGATACCGAAGATACTTTTAGACCTGAAAGAATTACTCAGATGGCTAGAGGATTAGGGTTAGATCCTGATCAAGTTCTGGCAAGGATACATGTTGCACGAGCATATAATTCAGCTCACCAAATGCTACTAGTTGATGAAATAAAACGCATGAGCAAGGGACTAAATGTTAAGATGATCATCGTTGATTCGCTAACTAGCCACTTTAGAGCCGAATTTATTGGTAGAGGCATGCTCGCCAACAGACAGCAAAAACTCAACAAACACTTGAAAGAATTGAAACAACTTGCCGACATCAACAATGCGTTGGTATTGGTTACGAATCAAGTCCACTCAAAGCCTGATGCTATGTGGGGAGACCCAACAAAGCCAATTGGAGGACACGTTCTTGCCCACGCAAGTACATTCAGATTATATCTCAGAAAGGCCAAGGGTGGTAGAAGGATCGCCAGACTTGTAGACTCACCAAATTTGCCAGACGGGGAATGTGTTTACCAAGTAACTGAAGAAGGGCTAAAGGATTGAGACGGTTCAAGAGAAATTATCGAAAAATAGACACTTTACTTCCCATATTCGTCGGCACCTTCAAAGATACTTGCTCAACCTTGACCATATGCGCCATTTGATAGACCGCGTTTTAGAGTTGAGTGAAGAGGAGCAGGTAAAGATCACGCCTAGTGATATTCCTCCTGGCCAAGGTAATGAAGCGGAGTTAAAAGCTCTACTCGAATCACTTCAACCAAGAATAAGGGTTTACGGCGCTGGAGGAGCAGGTTGCAATGCCGTGAGTAGATTAGCTGAGGAGGGCTTATTTGACAGTAGTTATGTTACAGGGTATGCAATAAATACGGATGCTCAAGCGTTATTGATGTCACCTCTTGAAGAAAAAGTTTTGATTGGAAGAACCGCAAGAGGTAGAGGAGCTGGTGGCGACCCGACAAAGGGCGAAGCTGCTGCACTAGAATCCGAAATGGTCCTCAGAAGAATAACGAATGACACTCAACTTGCAATCATTACGGCAGGTATGGGCGGAGGCTCTGGCACCGGTGCTGCAGGACACATTGCGCGTCTGGCAAAACAACAAGGGGCTATGACTATTGCAGTCGTTACATATCCATTCAAATCAGAGGGGTCACTTCGCAAACAAAATGCTGAGTGGGGACTAGAAAGGCTTAGAGAACATTGTGATACAATTCTGGTTATCCCAAACGAAAGGTTGCTGGAGATTGAAGGCGTCAAAGATTTACCTATTGCTAGCGCCTTCCGTGTTGGAGATGAGCTACTTGTCAGATCAATAACAGGTGTCACTGAATTATTAACAACCGATGGAATGGTGAATCTAGACTTTGAAGACTTAAAATCGGTAATTAAGTCTGGTAGTGGAGTTGCAATGATTGGTCTTGGAGCATCATCTGCTGAGAAACGCGCTGAAGAGGCAACTCTGGAGGCCTTACATTCACCGCTTTTGGAACTAGACACCTCTGATGCTAGAGGGGCGCTAATCAATGTAGTTGGTGGACCAAACCTTACCCTTGGTGAAGCGGAAAGATGCGCTCAAATAATTCAAGACAAAATTTCACCCCACGCGAAAATCATTTGGGGCGCTGCCGTTGATGAAGAATTAGGTGATGAAATTAGAGTGATGCTGGTATTGACCGGGGTCAAGAGTGAACAAATTCATGGGTCTAGTGAAAACAGACAAATTAGAGCCTTGAGGAATAAGAGTATTGAGTTCGTTAATTAATCTCTAATAGTTCTGTAACATATGTAAATCAATGCAATCAAACCACCAATTAGCATTGTTCGATCAAATAGCTCTAGTTCATGCTCAGACTGTGTTTCGTTAGGTATAGGGTCGAAATTCTGAACTCCAGGAACATACATCACAGTTCTATGCCAAATATCCCCGTTTGATTGATTATTACCGTTTACTGCATTACCATTGATGGTAAACTTAGCCATTGTAGTGTTATCATTTGGGGAGTACCATGAAAATCTCCATGACCTTTGCTGATTCGAAGTTTCTCGATGTGTCCACCCATCCTCAAGAAAGATTCCTTGGCTATCGGTAAATTCTACACTACCGCTATCTACCAACATTCTGAACCCGCCTTGAGCAGATTGTTCACTAATCTCCACGTTGTCGTTGAGCAGAACTATTTCCAAGGTATAATTAGTATTAGATTCGAATTTATTTGGCAGTCCCAATATCGCTATCTCAGTTTGTTGATTTGACTCTCCGTGACATAGACAGCCATCGTTGCCTATTTCTCCAACCCCATTTGGGTAACTATCGACCGATTCTACCGGCATGAATAGCAACACAGACACCAGAAAAAGGGCCCAGAATCGAGTGCCACCTAGACAATTCACACTATGTCCAATACGCCGTTCCCTTTGACCCTTTTTATATCACTCATTGATTAAAGTATCATGATGCAAAACGCGATAGTAAGTAACATCACATTAAGTATAATGAACATTGATTAACAAATGATGTTCGACCAAGAAGCGTTCACTATACCTGATTCGTTCAATGAGGATGATATTGACATATTTGCCGAATTAGGAGTTACTAGCGGAAACCCAAGCAATAATCCGACCGCTAAACCTAATGATCAGCAAGAAAATCTGGCCATTCTATTGTCAGGGAATGAGATGGATGAACAAAAGCCTTCCATCAGCGTGATTGAATCAGACTTGAATAGTGACAATTTCAATTTACCAGATGAAACAATTGGGGAGTTACTTGAGATATTGGTAAAGCAAGAATTACATTCTTCGGAAGGAAAGCAAATAATCAGCAATGTTCCTGGTAAGGCAAAATTGAATCCAAGCACTGCCAAGGTTGTTAAGAAGCAGGATGAGTATGAGATATCAGTAATAATCGATGTCGACGGATCAGGACCTGTTAGGCCGTATGCAAAGATAAAATCTCAAAATAATATCTTGTGTTTAGAAGATGCGCCTAAATCGATACCAACCACTTGGATTCCACTACATGACATTTTAAGAGACATATTAACTAAAGCAATGCAAATGTTGTCTTCAACAAACTTCACCATTCACAACAACACTTGAGGTAAATTCAACTGACGAATTAAACATATTAGATACACTACAATACATTTCATGGCTTTTGTGGACTAACCGCTTGACTAGTTTCTTTGGCGCCTCACCTTCGATGTAGTAAACCATGTTCACTTTAGTGAATACTCGTGGTGCGCTTTCTGCTCGCTCAGCATCAAGCTCAATCCAAATTTTGTCTACTTTTCTGTCTTTCAAACCGGTTTGGATATCCGCAAGAGAACACGCGCCAATCATTTGTAAGGTTACTTGCACAGGTGATGGACCGTTATTCCAATCGATTTCTAACTTGTCCCCTGCTTCATTAAAACAGTCAACCCTAGAATTTCCTCTCCATTCTACTCGTCCCAGCATGGCAATCCTATGTGCGGTTCATTATTGAAGGGAATCCTTGTCGGATAAACCGAGTCGTATGGCTGGAGAGACAATCACACTAGAAAATGGCGCCCTTTTGGTTCCTAGCAACCCAACAATCCACTACATTGAGGGCGATGGAATCGGGGTAGATATTAGTCCTGTAATGATAAAAGTCGTTGATGCTGCAGTCGCCAAAGCATACGGTGGTGAAAAACAGATTCATTGGTCCGAAGTCTTGGCCGGAGAGAAGGCCTTCAACACTACAGGTGAATGGTTACCAGAGGCTACCCTAGAAGCAATGAGAGATGGTCTCGTATCTATCAAAGGTCCTCTAACAACGCCTGTTGGCGGTGGTATCAGATCCCTCAATGTAGCGCTACGTCAAAAACTTGACCTGTTCGCCTGTGTTAGACCCGTCCGTTGGTACGATGGAACACCTTCTCCTGTAAGAGCGCCACAAGATGTTGACATGATTATTTTCCGGGAAAATAGCGAGGACGTGTATGCAGGTATTGAATGGGAAGCAGGGACTGATGGAGTTCAGAAATTGATTGATTTCTTACAGAATGAAATGGGAGTAGACAAAATCAGATTCCCTAACTCTTCGGGTATTGGAATCAAACCGATATCACAGGAAGGAACTGCACGAATTGTCAGGGCTGCACTCCAATATGCAGTCGATAATGACAAAGACAGCGTTACCCTAGTTCACAAAGGAAATATCATGAAATTCACCGAGGGTGGATTTAGAGATTGGGGTTATCAACTAGCCAAAGACGAGTTCGGAGCAACAGAATTAGATGGCGGACCATGGTGTACGTTTACAAATCCAAAATCGGGAGCTCAAATAACTGTAAAAGATGTAATTGCCGATGCAATGTTACAACAAATAATCACCCGACCCGCTGAATATTCTGTTCTTGCTACAATGAACCTAAACGGTGACTACATCTCAGATGCCCTCGCAGCACAGGTTGGGGGAATTGGTATCGCTCCTGGTGCAAATATCAATTATGACACTGGAATTGCGATATTTGAAGCAACTCACGGCACTGCGCCAAAATATGCAGGGCAGGACAAAGTAAACCCTGGAAGCGTCATTCTAAGTGCAGAAATGATGTTACGTCACATGGGATGGACTGATGCTGCTGATCTAATCGTCAAAGGCATGGAAGGGGCAATTTCTGCTAAAACCGTCACATATGACTTTGAGAGATTGATGGACGACGCTCAATTACTCAAATGCAGTGAATTCGGTGATGCAATTATTTCACATATGTGAATCCTAACGTCACAAAATTAGTGAAACGTTTGATATCAGGTTAGCCAAGAATTTAGCATTTTGCTATTCTTGATAATACCATAACCAAAGCGTTCCTCAAACGCTCTCGCAGTAAGTGTGAAATCACCATCCCTTGTTGCTACGAGAATACTTCCCGAACCCTCAATTGATTGTGAGGCCAGCAACCTTGCAATCGACATTATGTTCCTATCTGCCTCTTCTGGAAATACTTCAAGTCCTCCTATTGTGGTTCGGTTTTGTTTTGCATCTCTAGCCAGCTTCATCTCAGTTAACTCTTCATAGATTTCGGCATATTCGCCGAGAAATTCCGTGATTTCGTCTACACATTCTTGTTCTTTTGCCTCGTTTTCTATATGGACATCTAAAGGTTTCCAGCGATTAAATTCTTTAATTATTTCATCAACTAATTGAGCTATTTTTTTATCATCGAAAATAGAATCTAATACATCCGGTTTAACGAGGGAGGATTGGAACTTTGCTCTTAGCCTAGCGTGAGCTTTACTCAGCTGAGTTATCTCATGTCTGACGATTGAGGGAAGCCATAAATTGATTCTACCAGAATCCGCTCTGTTAAGCAATACCTTGTGGAAGTTATCATGCTCAAAGGAATCTAAACTTGTCTCGCTGGCTAACTCAAGGTTTTGAGCTATTTTGTCGACCAATGCATCAACCAATATATTGGTGTCCACAACAACTAGCGGAGGTAGGGCTAAATTCTTCAAATAACGCCTTGATGAATTAGGAATTTCTTTCTTGTGAGTGGCAAACAGGCTTCGCTCAGCATCAAACAAGCGCTTCATTTCCGAGGTCTTGAACTTACCAGAGTTTTGGGCTCTCTCAAGATACATCAGCCCCTCTATTGGGTTTTTCTCTGCAGAGTCCCTAGCAATGTCATACAAAGCCATTATTGATGGAGGGTTTTGAAGCATCTCATTGCGGAACCTTCCGTCAAATCCGTGTCTGGTTCTGCGTTTGCTTCTCTGAATAGAATTCAACGCAGCAGTAACCCGGCCAGAAAACGGCTCTGCGGGTAATATTCTAGAATGTTCAAATGGATAATTGCGCAGGCTGTCTAGTTCATCTTCCGCAAAAAAGGTAATATTTTTTGTGATGATTTCACCCTCAAGATTTTCTTCTTCAATTTGTTTTGATTTCCTAACGAAATCCTTCAGGAGTTGCGTCGCTTCGTTGGTTTTCTGGTTATTTGCGGTAAATGAAACTCTTAGGTATAACTGGAAACGTTTTGTTATCGCCGTTCTGAGTGCTGGTTGGTTGTCCAATAAGTCTACAGCCTCGCTCCATTGTTCGGCATGAGCAAGATGAATGATGGATTTTCGGTAGAGAATCATTGAGTTCTCAAAATCAAATTCCGAATTCTCTGCAACTCGTCGATATTCTCTAGCCGCATTTAATTCGTCCTTTTCTTGAGCGAATAATGCTGCCCTTGCTAATGTATGCCATGGCGATAAAGGATCGTTAGTTTGATACCATGTAACCAAATCTGACAACCCAATATCATAATCGAATACTAACTGTCTGACAGAACGGATCAATCTGGTGGGAACCTCTGTTCCAACTACTAACTCGTTTAGACTAGATAAGATATCGTCGCCTGATTCGCCATGCTGTAACGATATTGTAGCTTGGTTGAGTTTTAGTGTGCTAATGAGTACAGAGAGCAAATTCTCCTCCAGTATCGATAAATCTGCTTGCTTGACGCTATTTTGAAGATGTTCAATATGGGTCTTTGATGCGATTCCTGTGCCGCCCTCCTTTAGTGCATTCCTCGCTTGTTTGAGTGCTTGGTAAGCCTTTTTAGGTAAAATCGTAAATGGTTTTTCATCGGCTTTATTACCCTCCATAAGCATGATTAGGCTCTGAGACATTGGCGTGAGATATCTTGGCGGTTCAGTGCTATGGATTGATTTTAGGGCCAAATTTCTGATTTCAACGAATTTATCCCAGAGATCCTGTTCGCTGTTGGTTGCTAGAATATGGTAAGACAGAAGCGCTTCATATGGATGTGATAGGGGTGCTAAATTATTGCTAGTTAGAATCCTGCTAAGTCTACGTATCTCCAGTTTTTGCGTAAAAACTTCTACTGCTTGCATAGATATTTCTTCCCAACCCTCGCCGCCGAGGTCCTGCATACGTTTGAAACACTCATTCTTCAGATTGAGTGAGGTAATAGGCTGGCTGGCAATGTGTAATAATGCTCCTTCGTCAATCGAATGTAACTGCTCAACTAACCAGTCTTCTACTTCTAAAGAGTTTAGGGAGCAAACTAACTCATACAGTTTTTCAATCTCAATTGAATGATCTAATGTGTTTGAGATCAACAAAGAAGCTGCCTGTTTGTCATGGCCAGACTTAACTAAGGATGAGAGATGTATCCAACCTAAATTCTGTTGCTGAGTCTGGGAATTGGGGATTGTCTGCAATAATTCGATGCCGTTTTGAATTTCTTCGGGAGAAAGTTCAGCAACAGATTCTGGGAAATTTAGCCAAGCATATCTTTGCCGAGCCTTACTCAGCCCGTCATCGCCTCCTTTCGTGCTGAATTCCCAATCTTTAATCTCACCATCAATTAGTCGGACTAGATCGGTAAATTCCTCGGCTAGGGACTTGTCTACCTTTGCTAATTCCTTTATTGCCTTGTCTGAATCATTATTGCCAACAATAGCCAGTATCACCGAAATAATTGCGGCATCTCCGGTCAAATTCAATAGTTCTTTAGACGCCTCTATTGAGCGTTTGGCAGATATTTGGGATTGCACTTTTTGAATCGCAATTTGTTGATTAGCATCGACGCATAATGGAGAGAGTTTGCTAATTGCAGTAGAAAGCTGTGAATTGTCAAAAACATCAATTCGACCTACACCGATGTCGATTTTTTTGGTTGATTTTGACTTTTTCTTGGCTACTGGGAACGCAACGAATTGCGCCAGCAGTGCAGTTTTTTGACCTAAAATATGCCAAACCTGGTCGACGCCGTCGGTCAGACAATTTTGTCTTATCGAATTTTCTAAAGCTGATAATTCGTCGTTCCAATCTCCTCGTTTAAGCTGTTTGTTGATTAGTAATGTCGCTAACCTGAAAGCATCAGAGTCAGAATCACCTGCTAAGATTGTATCATTGTCTGGGAGCCAATCCAATGCAGACTTTGGTGAACTACCGCGGCTTCTCCGACGCAACATCCGCTGATTTTTTGGGGATATTGAATCGTCGTCATCCCCTGGAATCTCCATTTCATCTAGTGCTAGTGTTAGTATACTACGCCACTTCTTTTCCATAACTAACCAATCAGCGGATTTGGCTACCTTTGCTTTCCGTTGCTGCTTTGGAATATTTGTTTTGAAGGCGGTGTCTAAACAGTTCGCAACATGTTCTTCTTGCATGCTAGACGCCTCCTACATACTAACCGCTTAGTAGGTTGCTATTCAACTAACCGGCAATAGCATAGAGAAAATCCCGCCATAATACCGGTCAGTTACACTAGTGTTCATCAATAAAGAACCCTTGGAGTATGTTGATTGAGACCATGGATTACGTTAGAGTTATCGCATTATTGGTTCACCCGATATTAGCAAGCGTGCTAATTTATTGGTTGTGGCAACAATACTCATGGCGGAAGAATAGCAAGGTTCTCAGAGGAGAGGCCCGGAAAACTGCTATCGAAAAGCATGAGAAGTCTGGCGAGGTAATTCTTTGGTCCGGTTTCATAGTAGTTGGCATTGCATTCCTGGGTAGAATGGTAGCAGGCTGGCGCAGCGAAGGAGATATGTTTGCTGAAATTTGGCCAACTAATTTACACGGATTTATTGGTCCACTTGGACTAGTTTTACTATTGATAATGGTCAATTTAGGTAAGAAAACCAAAGCAAAGAAAGAGAGCAATGAAAGTTACGCTACTGAGAAACTAAAACATGGTCGAGCCGCGGATTTTATCATGGCGCTGGTATTTATCCACGCTTTCCTTGGGTTTTTGTATATATTTGCGGTCATTTAACTCACCCGCAACACGGTATCGCGCTGATGCCACATATCTAGCCAGGTAGCAAGATTATTTTCTAATCCAGGCGGTTGAATACGGCAGCCGCAGGCGTTAATGTGGCCACCTCCATTTGGATCAAAGCGCGTTGCTAAACGTGATAAATCATACTTTCCTTGTCCATTGGTAATGAAAGAATTGGCATAAAAACTAGCGGATAGTGGTGGCCTATCCTGATTATTCAACTCTCCATCACTATAGCCATGAATAATACAACAAGCATCTACCTTGTCTCCGAAGGTAGCAGTAACTAGATACCCATTAGAAGAGTAGCCTGAATCTTGCAAGTAGCAAATTGCTAAGCGATCGACAATCTGAGTGTTGTTTTGAACCATTTCATGTAATTTGTATCTATTATCACGTTGGATACTTAGCTTTGTGACAATCTCAGGGATTGAGAGTATTTCTTCAATTGTCGACCCTTGTGACATCAAATTGACCACATTCTGCATGTGTTTGTCCTCAGTTTTAGATAGTGTTCTGCTAAATTGCATCAGTTCTCCATCGTCCTGAAATTGCTCCATTGTAATACCGCCAGAATCCAACGCATCGACAAATGGCATTACGCTGAGGAAGTTAGTGAGATCGCAATGTGGTTTGATAATCTCATAAACCAATCTTGCAGCAGATGGTGTTGGTTGCCAATCTACAACGCCCCCTTTAGATTGAAATTTGGCAAGTTGCTCGTCCGAGGGTTTGTTGGTCTGATGGTGGTCAAGATACCAGCCACAATTGCCATGAAAAGGTAGGTCGACAATCGCGGTTTCTGAATCGATATGTTCATCCATGCTGCCGCTGCGAATCAATGCCGCATGAGAAAAAATAACTTCTGCATTAGGATTGTATTTCTTGAGGATTGCTGCGCCACAGAGTCCGTCAAAGTCTGAATCAGCAACAATTCTCTTGAATTCAGGGATAATATCATTGCTCATTAAATAACTCTAATTAGCCATGATGTATAAATTTCTTACCTCACCGATAAAAAATATCATGACTAAAGGCACCCTCCGAGTTGCATGGAAACATCCTGTGGAGTAGTATTGGTCAATTACGGAACAATCCTACTTCTGCAGTATCCACAAGGCCACTGGGACTTACCAAAAGGTCACGTCGAGCATATTGACGATAACTTCCAATCCACAGCTGCGAGGGAATTAGCCGAAGAAACCGGAATTCGTGAAATAGAGTTTGTTCCAGGATTTGAAACCAAAACCGAATATAGCTTCAAGTACAAGGGAAAAAGAACCAGGAAACAAGTATATTGGTATCTGGCAACAACCGATGAGATTACCGTTAAACTATCCATTGAACATAGAGATTATATGTGGCTAGACTGGTCTTTGGCACTTGATTTAGCAACCCATCCGGAAACGAAGAGCGTGATTTCTGAAGCAAAAGTATTTGCCGACGCTTGCAGACTACCCTAAATTATCAAAATCTTGTTCATTTGAATGGAACTTTCTAATCATTGTCGCAACACTAGTAGATTCTTGCCTTTTGCCTAATGGTGTCCAAAGCGTCTCCTTTGCACCTAAATTCATTGTCACCCAACGGGCGAAAACAAAAAACCAGTCTGAAAGACGATTTACGTAAACTCTGGCTTCATTTCTCACCGAATTTGCTCCCTCCAGGTCTTCAATGGCCACTAAATTTCTCTCCAATCTTCTTGTAACGGTCCTTGCATGATGAATTATCGGCTCTGGGCCTGCTCCAGCTGGAAGAATAAAACTGGTCAAGGGTTCAAGTTGAACAATCCAAGCATCCATTTCATCGGTTAAAGAATCGCATTGCTGGTTGCTAATCAGTTCCATATATTCAGGCAATTTGCTCGGGTCGCACGCTAATTCAGCTCCGAGATCGAACAATTCATTCTGAATCCTATCTAATGCTGCCTCGGCAATTTTCTGTATCCTGGAGATTGATGAACTAGTACCGCCATCCGCATGTTCTGGCAGGCCAGAGCATTCTCTTCTGATGAGGCCAACTATGCTATTCAATTCATCACAAGTTCCTACTGCTGCGAATCTCAGATGAGATTTCCTATGTCTTGAGCCATCAACAAATGAAGATGTACCATCATCTCCAGTCCCGGTATAAACTCTATTTATTCGCACCATTCTTTCGCCGCCTGGTCACAGCCAAGTCATGCTTCTATGAGTGGTTTACGGGACATAAAACTTGAGTCAACACTGTGATACCATTCGATATCTTCCTCGCCTTCTGCCCATGAATACAATACTAATCTCTCATCAACTACGCCATACCACTCTAATCTGCATGGATCTAAACAAGCCATCCTAGCCCCCGTTTTTTCCATCTTATTGACGATTTGATGCCAAGTGTGAATCATACTTGCGAGATAGTCAGCTAGTTCTGTCACATGCTCATGATTAGAATCATAACTTTCAAGAATTATATCTAATTCTTCGGTTAAGTCTGCTGCATTGTCACTAATCGCTTGTAATTGTATCATTAAGGCTCTAGCTTGCGGGAGGCTTTCTCGAGCCTCATCAATTGTCATCATCTTAGCGGTTGAAGGAATTTTATCAAGTGCTTGTTCGAAATTTAACAAATCACTAACTTCCATTGGTCGGCCAGAATAAATTGGTAATTCGGACATATCAGACATAAATGTCCTTACACGAGAAGGGTCTTGAATTCATCGTTCATTTTAGAGAGTAAATACCGTTTTTGTGACTAGCGAATGATTCCCGATTTCATCGGTTGACTGTTCCTTTTTCAAAAGATTCAACAACTTGATTATGAAGAATACAAGGAGCCACGCCCACAGTATTAACTCGGCGATAATAATCGCGTAATAAATTGGACCAAGAGAGGCTAACATGCTAATACCGTCGTATGGATTTCCATAATGTGAAATGAATAATAATTGTGAGATCAAATTGGCGGTAAACCAGATTGCTAATATTGCTATCATCAAAGGGGAGACCCGAATTGTGTTAGACTTTTCAGACATATTACTCAATTAAATTATCTACCTCTAAGTAATTAAAACGTTCCCTAATTTGCTCTTTTATGGAAGATTTTTCTCTGATTCTACCGGAAAACGTTCATTCTCCCTCAAAAATTGGTCCTACCTCTGTCAATTTTGACAAACATTCATCGATGGCATCAAGCCATTCTTCAGCGACTGCATTTGATCCCCCCGACTCGGTAAATAGATCATACCAGTGTGATGCTTGATCCTCGAGTTGTAGGAATTTGTTGATTTTGTATAGTGCAGAATAGGCCATCGGGTTAAGGTGTTCCTCATCTCCATCCCATGCTTTCTCAAAACATTCAATTGCGCCGTGAGGACCATGTAATTGGCCACGATGTAATGCAACCATTCCGGCTTGACTCCAAGCAAGCGGCAGGCGACCAATTAGTAATCCCCTAAACACCAACCATGTTTGTCCTCCACCTAAAACAACCAGAGCCAAAAATCCCGCCCAATGTTCAAATTTGGACAAGTCATCCCAAGTCTGAGTAATCAAACCTGCAACGCCGACGCAAAATAGGAATCCTGACATAGGAGCAACCAGAACCTCTCTTCTTGTGTTCAGCATGTGATGTATTCCTGTCACTAAACCGAACGCACCTACAACTGATAAAATCCCTAAGTGCGCTTCAATGCTTGTCGGGTTTTCTGCGGACTGGCCCATCAACAGAAGTCCTGTGATGATAAGCATGAATGTGCCAAACCGTCTTGCTGGTGTAGGAAATGGCTGGCTTTTTGAACCAAAAATTAGGACAAACCCAATGACTGCATCGAAAATAAGCAGAATCCAGACTACTGTTGACTCAGCTAAAATCATGCTATCAGCAATAACCCCATCGAAGGGTCATCTTTGAGTATTTGCTCAATCTCTATGATATTTTGTCCCTTTGTTTATTTCTGTCGCTCGGTATACTTGTTCAGCTAACATTACTGCAGCGAGTTCATGAGGGAATGTGTATGTTGATAATGAAATGATATTGTTCGTTTTATTTGTGTAACTTTTCCACCCGTCTACTGGTCCGATTGCTAGAGAAACATCCTGGCTATCAATAGACCATTTTTTTACTTGAGCAGCGAATTCTAGAGATGTCATCTTCTTACCTCTCTCATCAAACAAGACCAGGCGAGAATTTTTACCAATATCACTAACATAATCGTCTAAGGATTTCTTTCCACTATGCTGGATTATCTTTACATTGCGCGCTTTCAACCTAGTTTGATAGATTTCTAACATCATGTTGTATGCCTTCTCTTTTGTCAGACCATGGACATGAATGGTAATTCTTCCCATAGTCAAGGTATATGGTAGGCACTATTGAAATGTTCACTCTGTTGCTATTCTATTTGAACCAAGTTCAAATGGTAGGTCTGCTACGGTAATTCATGGGATGGTGGCCATTCAGAAAATCAACCCCTTCCAATCGCGTCATCGAACCAATCATGAAAGATGGCAGGACCTGGTTGCTTGAATTGAGGGATATGTGTGAGCGAAATTTCGATAACCCTGAGGAAGCAAAGCGAAGGATTAGGCAAATGCAGGTAGAATGGCAAGAATGTCTTGAAAACGGTTCACTGTCATCAGTCAATAAAGAAGCTCTTGATAGTAGAGCCATAAGGTTACTATCTGCAACAGACAGCGAGTGGTTAAGTTGGTTAGACGACCTTGAATTCTGGAAAACTGGATGGAAACCTGTACCTGACTCAACAGACAAGGATTGAAATGCGGCTCGCCATTCGCGATGACATGGCAAAAGCGACATTACACATGTTGCATACCTGTCCATTTTGTTGGAAGGTAAGAGGACTCATTGAATATCTTAATTTAGATGTTGATTACGTTTCAGTCAACGGTTTGAAAATAAAAAAAGCGGTCTCATTTGCGGGTGATTGGGGAAAAGTTCCAGTATATACTGACGAAACAGGAAAATTCCATACTGACTCAACACCGATTATGAAATTCATTGATGAGCGATATAACAATAGCGATTTGCAACCGTCAGAAGATAATGAGAGAGTGCTGGAATGGCTCGATTGGGCTGATACAAAAATGTCTAAAGCCACTGTTCCAATACTGTATGGCACATTAGGCTCTGCATTCAAGACCACAACACGTATCTCTAAAATCGAGAAATTTGGTTTCATCTCAAAACGTCTCTACGCCTGGGCGGGATTCCCTATTATGTGGGGCATAATTGCAAAAAAGAGAGTCAAACAAGATGGTCGAAAGCCTAAAGAATTGTGGCACGACTTACTTACTGAATTCACAAATGAACATCAGGGTAAAGATTTCTTTGGCGGTGAGAAACCAAACATTGTTGATTTTTCCGTATTTGGTTATATGCGATCAATCTCACCATTCCCACAATTTTCGCTATTAACAGATCACGCTAATGCTATGTCTTGGTACACCAGAATGAAAGCAATTATTTCCTAGGTTTTAACATGGACAAGATTACATTTGCGGGACTGAGATTTCAGTTAGTGAAGGGTGGCTCAGTATTCATCGGCGAGGACCGAGGTGGTTGGATATATTCTGGACAGCGACCAAAGCACGAGGTCAGGTGTCCTGACTTCTACATCATGGCAGCACCAATTACCTTACAGGAATTATCTAATATTCTTGAGGCGGAATTATCTCCTGAAGATGAGACTACATGGAACAACGAGCGATTGAATGCCATTCTTACGATAATTAACCAAAGCTTAGTTGAAAGTAATCTGAAATTAGATTCTGCTTTAGATTGGGAAATTCGCTGTCCAACCCAAAGCGAATGGTTGCACGCCAGAAATACCAAAAAAATCGAAGTTGAATGTGGTATGAAAGAAGTCCTCGCTGACGCCGTAGCACCAAATTATCGGGGAGCAATGATGGATGGCAGACCGAGGCAATTTGAAGGTCATGGCCCGATGCAATGGCACACAGCGACCATGGAAATCCACCCAAACAAAGTTTCAATCCACGCCTTATCGAGTGCTCCAATGGATCGAGACAATTTTGGTTTATCAGTTCGGCTAGTTTTAACCCCGATTCGGAAAGGTATTCCCAAAACAGTCCCAAAAAAAGCAGATTACGGGGCCAATATACGCTCTGAACTACTATGGACAACGGTGTTGGGGGTAATCCCTTCCTTTGCTATACCTTGGATGAGAGGATTGGGTGATTATGTCTATTCAGGGTGGGTAAACCTATTGTTTGGAGGGCTTTGTGTTGGTTTCGTTACAGGAGCCATATGGCGCCCACGCAGACCGATAATTACGTACGAATCTGGTGAGTAATCAGTTTGTGTTTATTACTGTCTGCTAAGAATATTTTTTTAACTAGTATTTTGACCAGAGAATATCCGTATTGGTGAGAATTTTGAGTGAAGAGCAGCGTTCTGTATTATCTCAGTATGATGACTTTTATGATGATTCTATTGTTGCATGGCGTGACCTTGGTGCAAGATATAAAGCACAAAATATCATCAATGTTTCAGGTGGCAAAAAATACACTAATGTTCTAGATTGTGGGGCAGGAGAAGGTAGCGTCCTAAAGTATCTTGATGCTGGTGATTTCTGCGAAAATCTCTATGCCATCGAGATATCAAGTAGTGGAATTGAAAAGATTAATTCACTCGGATTGACTAAACTAAAGGAAGTAAAGAAATTTGATGGATATTCTATCCCATATCCCGATAACCACTTCGACCTAGTGTATTGTACGCATGTTATTGAACATGTTGAACACCCAAGAATGCTGCTTCGGGAAATAAAGCGAGTGAGTAAATCACAAATTTTTGAGGTCCCACTTGATCACGTAATTAATGTCGATAAATATTACAAGGAATTGCATTCGTTTGGCCACATTAACGTTTACTCTCCTTCAACATTTAGGTATCTGCTTAAATCAGAAGGTTTTGTTATCAAACATGATTTCAAGACCAAGGTTAACAAGGAAATACTCAGTTTTGATATGTATAGAAATAAGAACATAAAGAAGACCTTGATGACTGAGTTAAAACTTCACTTGATTTGGCCTTTGATGAACATTGCTAAGCGAATTCTATGGGGTCGTAAGCGATACGGAGAGTTTGGCTTTTCAGCTTATACATGCTTAGTCGTACCTGATGGTGAGCTAGAAATTATGTTCTAGAGGGTTATTCGTCATCCGGCTTTGCGGCTAATGTTTCCCAGTATGAATCCTGTCTAATAGCATCTGCAGCACAGATAGTAGCCATGTTAACAATGTGTCTTACACCGTCTGAGCGAGCAACAAGTTGTACTGGCTTGTCCATCCCTTCAAGTATCGGCCCAGTCATCTCCGCGCCGCCTAATTCCTCTAGCAGTTTGTAAGCGATATTTGCTGCAGCAAGGTTTGGTAAAACCAAGACATTTGCTGGTCCTTGGAAGCTCATAAACGGATAGTCAACCTGAACGTTGGGATTTAATGCTGTATCTGCCTGCATTGGGCCGTCAATGACTAAGGTTGGGTCGATCTCTCTAGCAATTTCAATAGCTTCTTCAATACGAGTTGAGCGCTGCGCTCTTGTGCTACCATAGTTGGAAAATGATAGCATCGCTACTTTTGGATTTACCCCAAATCGTCGGGCAATTTTTGCTGTCTGGATGGCAATCTCGGCAAGTGTTGGGCTATCTGGGTAGACATTCACAGTCGCATCAGCAAGGAAAATTGTCCTACCCTTGACATTTACCATGTAGCAGCCAATAACACAATGTGCTGAGGTATCTGAACCAATGACTTCTATTGTCGGCCGTAATACATCTGCATAATTCCTACTAACTCCCCCGACGAAACCGTCAGCATCGCCACTTGCAACCATCTGACTAGCAAAGTATGGACGGCTTTTTAGCAATCTCTCAGCATCTTCAAGTGTCATACCTTTACGCTTCCGTCGGTTAAATAATGCTGGCCCATAAACTAATTTCCTACGTTCGTCATACCTTGGGTCATATACATCATAAGCAAAACTTAGATTCAATTCCTCAACCATAGAGTCTATTCTTTCCTTGGAGCCTAGCAAAATCGGATGGCATATTCTCTGTTCAACCAACTGTGCTGCCGCCCTAATCACTTTTTCATTATCACCCTCTGGGAACACGATTCGTTTGCCTCTTCGCCTGACTTGGTTAATCATATGCCGCATAACTGAATATGATAATCCTAGCCTAGACTCTAATTCCTCCCGATATCTTTCTGCTGAAAAGTCTTCCTTGCTGATTTGAGTGATTCCCTCATCGACAGCCGCCTGAGCAACTGCCGATGCCTCCCATATCAGGACCCTCCGATCGAATGGTTTTGGGATGATATACTCTGGACCAAATTGCATTGTCGCACCGTCATAAGCCTCAGAGATATAATCTGGAACTGGTTCTTTGGCTAGTTCAGCCAACGCTTTAGTCGCTGCCATTTTCATATTCTGAGTAATGTCTGTGGCTCTGACGTCTAATGCTCCACGAAATATGTATGGAAATCCTAGAACATTATTCACTTGATTGGGATAATCAGATCTACCTGTTGCCATGATAGCATCGCTTCTAACCTCTTCCACTTCTTCTGGCGTAATTTCAGGTGTTGGGTTAGCCAACGCGAAAATGATGGGGTTTTTGGCCATAGATTTAATCATCTCCGCAGTGACCAAACCTCCTTTAGATAGTCCAAGCAATACATCTGCGTCCTTTAACGCACCAGCTAGGTCACTCTCTGGGATTTCATGAGCGAAATCTGCTTTATACTCATTGAGTTCACCATTGAGCAGACGTTTTTTAGTCAGGACCCCTTGGCTATCGACCATTTTGATGTTTCTTCTTGTTACGCCAAGTGCAACATAATGATTAGCACAAGCAATCGCTGAAGCTCCAGCACCTATTACCACTACCTTGACCTCATTGAGTTGCTTATTCTGCAACTCAACCGCATTTATTAGGGCAGCACCCGATATTATTGCAGTGCCGTGCTGATCATCATGCATCACTGGAATATCCGTTTCTGCGGCAATTCTGCGCTCGATTTCGAAACATTCTGGTGCTTTGATATCTTCTAAATTGATTCCGCCAAATGTCTTTGAAATATTGACCACAGTTTGTATGAATGACTCTGAGTCTTCTGTGTCAACTTCAATGTCAAACACGTCAATATCGGCAAATGTCTTCAACAATAATCCCTTACCTTCCATAACTGGTTTACTCGCTAATGGTCCGATATTACCTAAACCTAATACTGCGGTTCCGTTAGAAATTACTGCAACTAAATTCGCTTTCGATGTATACTTGTATGCTAACTCTGGACGCTCAGCAATTTCTAAACACGGGTAAGCCACACCTGGCGAGTATGCAAGGCTCAACTCATGAGCTGTTGAGTGAGGTTTTGTCGGAACAACCTTGATTTTTCCATGGGGTTTTGCTTCATGATAGTCTAGAGCCTCTTTTCTGAGTTGTTGCTCTCTTCGGTCTTCCAAAGTATTCACTTCCAAGACTACGAAACTCGATGCGATGTTTGATTGTTTGGGGTAAATTCATTCGCCGCATTATGATTTAACCCATTTTTCGTAACCGTCACATGAGCGATACTTTACCGAACGAACTAGGGCCGCGTTCAAATAGTGAAAGATACGCCAATATTATATGAACAGTGCGGCCAATGAAGCGTATGCTTTAGGCAAAGGTCGCAAAGCCTTGTTGTTGACATTGCTAATGGTAGTCACTTCGCTGAGTCCACTGATGCTAGTCGCACCGGTTTCCGCGCACCTAACAGATAACGAAACTGTTTGGCCAAAACAGGCAAGCAACGACACTGGTTGGGTTGAATTAAATGCAATTGGAGCTAATCCAGATATCGGTCTATCGGCAAACGCTAATTGGGGGCTTGAGTTTGCACCAGGGGCCTTATTATCAAACGTAACCATGGAAGTGCGAGTCAATGGAAGTAGTGGGCTGTCTATTGAAGAGCCTGTGATAACAGCAAGCGATGTTGGAATAAATTTGTTTGATTGGCAAGGGCTTGGAGTCCTCGGTTCAAGTGACTCCTTCACTGGCCCAAATCCGCACTCGGGGAGATTATCGCCAAATAGTGAATCTGGTGCATATTGGACACTACCAGCTGGAGCTGAAATTAATGAATTAATAATCGAAGCTTTGGCACCGGTAGACCCAGCAGTCACTTTTGAACCGGTAGATTTGGCTATAGGAGATTATGCAATACACTTTGTTGATGGGCGAATGTATCTAGCCATAGCAAATTCTATTCTCATCATCGATTACAATAATGATCCTAAGATAATCGACATAATTGAACTTGATGACGCTAACACAATCACTGATATGGAGATTGATCTCTCTACACTTACTTTGCATGTCTTGACCAATGATGATTTCTTCCACGCCATATCACTAGTCGATACGTCAATCCTAGAACCACTTCCTGACACAATGTCTACTACTGCTGATCCTGTAATGCAGCCTGTCCAGTTTGACCAATTTATCATCGGAAGTGACGGTTTAGTATACGCAGCAAACTCTGAAAGAATATCGGTATTTGATGGTAATTCTTGGTCTGACGCAGTGACCAAATCGACGGACGCTAAAGCACTGGATATCATCGAGTTGAACAATATCCTATACTTTTCATTCGACGGAGAGGGCGTCATCCGCTGGGATATAACTACCAACTCACAACTGAGTACTTGGACGACGGCAAATAACCTACACAGCGACTCAGTAACTTCATTCCATCAATCGGGAAATCAGCTATTGCTCGCCTCGGAGGACTCGGGGCTAGCAAGATATGATTGGAATACTGGTTTTTGGCTGTCTACCTGGAATAACAACAATTGGCTAACGTCAAATGAAGTGTTTGATGTTGCCCTGTCAAATAACATTCTAGCGATCCTAAACGGCAACTCACTACAGACATACAATGTTCTGAACGGTGTATTTTTGCAAACTTACAATCTAGAAGACTTTGGGCTAGTAAATGATGGTGATAATCTACTTGTCTGGCCAAACATTGGACCTAGATCTCCCTCCAGTGAACTGATACTCATCAGCGATGGTGGTGGTGACCTGGCAATGATGGACTTCACTGCAACCAATCAATACCAAGGGAATCTATTACTTGCCAGTGGACCCACATCTGCAGATATGGATGCTGTTGTAGAACTAAATGATGTCGTATACGTTGTTGCTGATGGTATTATGAATCGTTTCGATACACTACAATCAAGATGGTTGTCGCCCAAATTTATTGGTGATGAAATCAATCAGATGATTACAGATGGTACTCATATCTACTTGGCAGGAGAGAGTAGTGGCGCTCACAAGCTGAATTCCACTGGGACCATCCTACAGACATGGGACACTACGGCCGGTCTGGCATCAAACTCTGTTCAGCGTATTGCAGTTAGTGGTAACTACATCATTACAATAAATTCAAACACTGCCATTTCAATAATAGACAGCGTTACAAATTCAATTTCTGTTTACGATTCCTCAAATCAATTAACATCGAGCGGATTGACTGACGTTGTGGCATATGGAGATACTGTTTATATCGCCACTATCGATATTGGCTTAGCAAGGTTTGATTTGGTAAATCAAGCATTCCTTGCGCCCTGGGGCTCCACTGGAATAAATAACGCTGAAGAAGTGCCGTTGGCCGTTTTCAATGATGTGTTACATATGGGCCTACCAGGTTATGGAGTGGTACGGAAGGACCTAGTCACTGGCGAAATACTACTGCCCCTGACCGAATCCGGTGGTGGCAACAATGCTGGAAATTCAAATTTAGATTTCTTACCATCAAATGAGATATATGCGATGGTCTCTGATGGTTCTAATCTATATCTGGGTGGTGAAGATGGAGCAGTGAAGTGGGATGGTGTTCAATCAATTAACTTCCAAGGTAGAGGTGGTAGTTGGGTAACCAATCCCGATACCTTCTTTGATTTCGTTTTACTTGGCAATGATATCTATGTGGGAACTGATAGAGGAGTTTGTAAATATCCAACAACCACTGTTCAAGTCGATGATTGTATGAATGCCAATGATGGCATGCCTGATTGGGAAACGCGAGCAGTAGGGACTGATGGAACAAGGATTTACGGTGGTACTAATGATGGTGTTGGCATCCTTACAGTCAATCCATTCGATGTGGTCGATACCTGGGAAGCAGGAGAAGATACAGACAATGCACCAATAGAAGTTATTGGCGATGTAGCATATGTAGGCCTCAACGGCATCGGTATTGCAAGATACGAGATTTCAACTAATTCGTGGTTACCAACATGGACAGAGTATAGTAGCTCTCCATCTGGTAATGCAATTCTCGACCCCGGTAATCAAGATGTAACAGGATTAGTTGCTGACATCAATCCTAACCAACTATGGATTGGTGGAGAAGATGGATTCCAGCTTATCGACGTCACAACTGGAGCAGAAGTCTATGATATTGAAAAATCAGATGATTTGTATTTAGGTAATGGAGAACCATATCAGATGGTGATTTACAATGATATCATGTATTATCACCAAGGTGACGACAGTAATAGCGTATATCGAATAGATGTGGCAAACTTCCAAGAATTATCCAACATAGATGCTGGAATACAACTTGATGATAATAGCGGACCTGCCTGGGGTATGGGCTTAATAGATGGAATAATCATGGCTAGTGTTGCCTCAAATGACGGCTTTCCAAATTACTACGACGGTCAAGGCGGTATTGCACAGTGGGATATTACAAACGACACATGGGGAGAAAATATCGAGCCGAGTGGCCAAGTAGACAGGGTTACTGCCTACGAATCCAGCAATGGTGACATGTGGGTATCCTGGGGTGAATTAAGATTAGACCTATACGATTCGTCTGGTAACTTTGTTGACTCCTGGAATGATGATGATGGCTTAGATTTCCCAATCAGAGAAATAGTCGAATATGACAATGAGGTTTTATTTGCTACAGAGGATGGTGTTGCAAGATATGATCGAGTAAATGATGCGTGGTTATCAACATGGCAAGAAAATAACGGATTGCCAGGAAATTCAGGCAGCGAATTCTACGAACTTTGGACCAATGGGGTCGACTTGGTCTTGGGCGGCGGCGACGGGCAAAGCTGGCAGGGATTCCAAGGCGGGGCGATATCCCATTGGGATGGAAATGATTGGAATGTATTCACCCAAGGCGGACAAAACGGTATTCAAAATGGCTATCCTATAACTATGTCATACTGTGGCAACCTGTTGAATATCGGAATTTACAACAACAATGGAGGCATCGAACAACTAGATCTAACGACCTCAACTATCGTTAATACCTTAACCCAAGCATCCCTTGGTCAAGGTGAAGTTTCAGGTGTTGCATGCGATGACTCAACCGATACACTGTATGTTACCTTCTATGAAGATGAAGAACCAATCAAAAAGTATAACATGAACTCTGGACTTTTCCTTTCTGACATAACCACTCAGACTCACAATTTGCCGAGTGACCGAATATGGTGGGATGCTATTGATTACGCAAATGGTGAACTAATTGTTGGTCACGGGTTAGGTCAATCAGGCACGAACGTCATCGGTGGAGGATACTCCGTTATCACTACTACAGGGGCGATAACAAGCCAAGTTAATTCAAATGCTCAAGGTTCATCTGTAACCTCCTTCCAGTGGTCTGGAACTGGATGGTTGCTTGGTCAAGCAGGCGGGTCATCCGGTTATAGTAGAGTTGACCATCTTGATAATCTTGGCCAAAATACAATTCAGACGTTACCTGGACTGGTAAGTGGCCAGGTAACCACCATGGCAGGAAACTCTACTCACTTGTGGGTAACAACCATAGGAGAAAACGTTGGGTTTGGACAATCAACTGGTGCAGGTATCCTACAGGGCGAAAGGCAACCTGATGGAACGATAATATGGCAACAAGGTTGGACTTTGCCGGCAAATTCTCAAGCCAAAGATTTGGAATTAGTTGGAACTGATTTGTACATCGCCACCTCCCCTGCTGGATTGATGATGTTAGATACTATTACAGCAACTCTCACTCCAATCAATGGTGCCTTGCATAATAATATGGACGGAATTAAACTCGTAGGAACCGATTTGATTATCGGATTACAAGGCAACTCAGGCTCATCTGCTGGTGTGCAAGTTTACGATACTGTGACAAATACATTTGGCAATGGTAAGTTACTCGCCGGGTTACCGTCCAACATCGTAAATGGAATTGAAGCATCAGCTGATGTGGTTTACATCGCAACCAATGGCGGAATTGGCCGTTGGTCACTACAGACAAATGACTGGATAAATCCTCTCACAACTACCGATGGCCTACCTTCAAATTTAATTGAAGATTTAATCGTTGATTCCACTAACCTATGGGTTGCAACGCCACAAGGTCTTGCAAAGATGGACACAGCAAATAATGCGGTAAACGTCCTGACGAGTGCAAATGGTATGCTAGGTACGTCTTCTTGGGGATTGATAACAACTAGCGATAGCTCTGGTAACACCCAAGTTCACGTCAGCCATGACGGGGCAGGGAGTGAGCGACCTGGAATCACCAGCATAGACGGAACTACAGCTCTAGTAATTCAGACTCATCGCTTTGATCAACTCCCCTCAAACACCGTCACCACGCTCACCTCGGACTGGTGGGGCCTCCACATGGCAACCGACGTCGGGCCGCTGACCCACTGGAACGCCTCGAGCGGCGAGTTTGAAGACGGTACAGGTTTGGTTCAGAGCCAATACC
>JAYXVG010000003.1:0-30712 GCA_036021875.1 Thermoplasmatota archaeon
GGGGCGATTAGAGGAGTTTCTTTAGCTGTTGATGGTGGTAGGCTAAGGGGAATTTGAGTCATCTGTAGAGGTCAAACCAAACCGGATAATGATCAGAAACATTGCTATCTGAAACTGTTGTATCAATACCCCAAGAACCGACTAATCTATCGTTTAAGTTACCTAAGGTAATGATTCTATCATAAGCACAGTCTGTAGACGATACAGTAGTATCTGCTAAATCATTAACCAACCATTTGTATTGAGGAAGTCGCAAAGGCGATTCCCACAGTTCCTGTGTTGATGCATAACTGCAGTCGGCATTTAAGTCACCTAGTATGACTAAGTCGCTTTCTTCAGTATTATTTTCCCGATAACTCTCAACCACAGTGTGGAGTGCGTCAATCTCTTGAAGCGCTGACGCTGGTTTGGTGTGGACGGTAATCAAAGTAAAATCAAAACCTGATGAATTACCACTCATGTTCAACAATTCAAATGTTGAAATATATGGCTCTCTCTGGAAATCGTCATTAACGGAATCATTATACAATATTCCTTGGGCTATCTCCCTGAATACGTTAGTGTTGTAATAGTAAGCATACTGTTCTTGAGATGATTGATCATCTTCTTGTGTTCCACTTCGTGGACTGAGAGACATATTCCAGGTATCTCCTGAAGCATTATTTATTTCATCTAGGAATTCATAAGGAACTGTTTGGTCGATATCCTTAATTTCTTGAATCGCTACCAGATCGTATTTTAACACTGTATCAACTAATTGACTTACTACCTCTGGTTTACTCATCTTAGTTTTACCAAATACTTTGATGTTGAATGTTGCTATTCGAGCAACTTCTGACCGATTTAATTCTGGTATATCTCTCCCAGCAGGATCATCATCTTCTTGCTCCTGAGGTTCTGGTTCGACAAACACAATGACAGTATTTTCCTCCTGATGAATAATAAGATGCACGGTCATGGGAGCGAGAATTAGGATGGCGACTAGACTCAGTGCCTGAAGGTATCCATCCAAAGAACCCATGAATAGGCTAAACAGGTTTGCATTATCAACATTTATTGTTAAAACGCTTACAAGAGGTTATTCATGGGTTATACCTCGCTAAGCCATGAGCGGCGAAGTTAGCCCAGAACAGGCTAAGCGAATTATCGATATGCTTACTGAGGGAGGTGCCATTAAGAATGTCAATGCACCTCTGGCACTAAGGCTCATTCCGCTTGCAGAGGAGTTAGAAAATTTTGAACTTGTTGAACGATTATTACAGCATGCAGAAAACTCAGCTGTTGACGATTTAGAATCAGGATGGGTGAAATTCGAACAACTTAGGTGGCAAAATTCACAGACTGACCAGTTTGTCGAACTCGCAGCAATGGCTGAAAAAATCGATGAGGGGAAACCTCTAGCGGCTGCAGTTTTGCATCATGTTGGTTTGATGTATCTTGGAACCGAAGAGTATGATGATTGTATGGTATTCACAAGCCGTTCAATGCGAATCAGAGAGCAAATCGATGACCAAGCTGGATTAGTGTACAGCCTAGCAGTGTTGGAGGCTTGTGAAAAGCGCCAGAACAAGCATGATTCTGCACTTGTCCACGGCACTCGCCGGTTGGAAATTTTGACCAACTTGGGTGACCAAGAGGGTTTGATGGAATCAATGGCTGACGTAGCCCATACGCAAGCAACCTTAGGGAATCTTGATGCAGCGGTTGATTTGTATAATCAATCACTCGAGTTGTCCAATGATTTGGAGGATGTGTCCGGACAGTTCGTCGCCCGTTGGGGTCTTGCAGATATTTGCGAGATTCAGGGCGATTACCAAACTGCTATGCTTCACCTATCAGACTGTTTGCATTCATTCATTGCTTTTGGACTTCCAGCACCAGTCCCAATTAGGGAACGGCTTGATTCATTGACCAAACTAGAGTCCCCTACAGAAGAAGAATAATTGCCGCATCGATTATGGCCTAAGAGTGACTGGCAAGGTTAGTGGCAGGCTATGAAGCATGACATCTTCTTCTCTATCAGTCAGACGCCAGATGTCAATAAGATAACGCCGTCAGAACAAAAGATGTTTGAAAATTTCTTTCAGCAATTAAAGCATGCAGATAAACTTGGTTTTGGTGTTGGGTGGATTGCTCAGGCCCATCTCTCAACAGAAACGCAAAAGCAAAACTCGATGCCAGTAGTCCCACACTGGCAAGGAGAAGTAGGATTATGCACGGACTTTCCTCAGCTAGCGATGGAATGCTTTAGACAAACCAAGAACCTAGACATCGGTTCTGCCGTCATCAGCATTCTCGCTAGTGGAGGCCCAATTGCCCAAGCTGAAAGAATTGCAAACACTGTTCAGTTTTTGTCAATGATGGATGAGGATAGAAAACTACACGTTGGCTTTAGTGCGGGTCGGTTCGAATTTATGGCTCGACCTTACGGTATTACGCCACGGAACTCTTGGGAAGAGGTGGGTTGGAAACCTTTGCGGGGTCAAATATTTCTTGAAGCAAGTGAAATATTCTTACGACTATTAAACGGCGAAACTATCTCTAGTAAAGCGATAAGAAAAACTGAATTAAGTAGACAAAATTTCCGCAATGACGAGGATTGGAATTCTTTCGTCAGTGAGTATTGTAAGAAAAATGATGTCGAAAAACCAAGTGTGGTAGAGATCCCAAATCGCTACGACTTCGAAGAAATCTCTATTGTCCCTAAACAATGGAATCGAAACCAGTTACAACTCATAGCCGGCACACACGACCCTGCGGCCCAGGTTTTCGTCAATACCATATCACCAGTCAGGGTGTTTAATTTATCGATTACGTCACCGGATATAATTGACGAAACCCATCGCAGAATGGGTGAAAGTTATCATCAAAATGGCGGTGATTGGCATCGAAGTTACATGCCTAGAACCAGTTTTGTCTTCATCAATGACGAGCCCGGTCTTACAAGTGATGAACAGAGTAAAGCCGCATCAACAGAGGCTAAACAAGCTCTCCAAGCCTACTGGAATGCCCTAGAGGGAACTATTGACCCTGACAAGGTGTCGAAAGCAGCCAACAACGCATTGATAGGCAACCCAGAAGAGGTTGCTGAGCAATTAATCGAAAGATTTCACCGTGATGATACAATCATGGCTTGGTTTGATTTCTTCAATCACGATAGTGACCGCGTGTGTCGTAACATGACTGCATACATGACTAAAGTTGTCCCACTAGTAGAGAGTATTCTGGAGGCAAGAGTATGAACAATGAGGATATTCCATCAGCAGTCAGAGAAGGTAAACCTGGCAGTTCTATGTATCCAGAGTCATCACTGGGTGAAGTTATTGACGGAATTGCAACAGGCCGTGAGGTAGATTGGGAGCCACTGGTGGATTACCGAAGAAACGGTGTTTCCGAAACAACCATCCACGGTGCTGTTGCTTGGGCTCATGGTGATGAGGTGATCCATTCATTTGGTGGCAATGTTTTGTGTTATGGAAGGTCAATGATGAAACCATTTATGCTGAAAGCATTTACTGAGGAATTAAACGATGCAACTTGGGAGCAAAAAGCCATTTCAGTTGCATCCCATAACGGTGATACGGAGCATGTTGCGGCAGCACAGTCCCTCCTATCAGAGGAAGAGTGGCCGCTTATGCTTACACCCTTAGACGTACCGTTAATTCAATTTGGTAGGCAGGTTAGGCGGCCAAGGCGGTGGTATCACACATGTTCTGGAGAGCATTCAGCCATTCTTCATGGGTGCCGAAAAAAAGGCTGGAATAGAGCGGGCTACACACTACCAAATCACCAAGTATTCCGCGCATACATGGAACAGATTCGAACATATCTGGGAGCGGATTGGAAACCACTGAGAATTGCCAAAGACGGATGTGGATTACCCACTGTATCGAATACTGTGGCTGAATTAGCACAAATTTACGCTGGCTTGGTAAGAGATAAAGACGATGATTGGATTTGGGAAGCGATGGTTAAGCATCCAGACTTGGTTGGTGGTTTCAATCGTTTAGATTCAACAATACTCAAAGCAGGAGAAGGCAAAGTAATCGCCAAGGAAGGTGCGGACGGACTACTTGGATTGGCTATCGAGCATGGTGATTATCCAAAGGGACTTGGTGTTGTCATCAAGATTGCCCACGGTTGGAATTCTCAAGCGACCTGGTATGTTGCCCGAGCGGTGCTTGGTGTGTTAGGTATAGATTTGAGAAATCCATATCCTCTACATCGGCAAAAAGCATTCATCGTTCCCGGTATAGTCCCACCGAAATATGTCAAAACCCTGAGCAACATCGACACATGGGATGAGTGGGATCCTGACAAAGATCGATGGACGTATGATATTGAGGTGTGATTGTGCATATTCAAAATTTCATTGGTGGCAAGTTTGTTAAACCAACCAACAACGATTACATCGAAAATCACAACCCTGCTGAAAATACCGTGATTGCTAAAATTCCAAACTCATCTTTCGAGGACATTGAATTAGCCGTCGAAGCCGCTAATGATGCTTTTCAAGGGTGGTCAAATCTTCCTATTGAAAAACGTATAGAATGGCTGAGAAAGATCGGCAATGCGCTAGAATTGAAAAAGTTAAAAATTGCCGAGTTAGAGAGTATTGACACTGGAAAACCAATCAGCCTTGCGACTAGAGTAGATGCCGAAAGGAGTATCAGGAATTTCAATTTCTTTGCTGACCAGGCAGAAAATCTTGCAGAATTACGGTTTGAAATGGACGATGCTACCAACTTCGTCCATAGAAAACCTATTGGTATAGTTGGCTTGATAACCCCTTGGAATTTACCGCTCTATTTGTTAACCTGGAAAATTGCCCCAGCTCTGGTTATGGGTAATACAATCATTGCCAAGCCAAGCGAAATGACTCCGCTAACTGCTAATCTGCTGTGTGAAATCCTCCAATCTATTGACTTCCCTAGCGGCGTGATAAATGTCGTCCAAGGATTAGGCAAAGATGTAGGCCAAGCGATAGTTGAACATCCAAAAATCAGAGCGATATCATTCACTGGTGGCACAGTGACTGGCAAATCAGTTGCGGCAACTGCAGCACCGATGTTCAAAAAATTATCATTGGAACTGGGAGGTAAAAATGCTACAATTATCCTAGATGATGCTGACATCTCGGTCGCAGCCAAAGGAGCAGCGAGAGCAGCTTTTACTAATTCAGGCCAAGTTTGTCTTTGTGGCTCGCGCATTCTTGTAGCAAGTAGCATCTATTCACAGTTTGTCGATGCACTGATTGAGGAGATTGATGCAATGAAAGTCGGCAATCCTAAGTCCCAAGATACTGACATTGGTTCTGTTATCTCGCAGTCACACATGGAAAAAGTCCTATCCTACATTAATTTGGCAGAACAAGAGGGTGGCACAATTCTTACCGGTGGTTCATCTTTGTCACTCGATGAACCGAACGCAGACGGTTTTTTTGTCGCTCCAACATTGATAGGTGGGCTAGCGATTGATTCACGCTGCGCAACCGAAGAGATCTTTGGGCCTGTTGCAACGATTCACCGTTTTGAGACAGACCAAGATGCTATATCAATGGCTAATATCACAGAATATGGACTTGCAGGCTCTGTCTGGACAACCAATACTACCCGTGGTAAAACTATAGCCGAACAGATTGATAGCGGTGTATTATGGGTAAATACGTGGCTACACAGAGACCTAAGAACGCCTTTTGGTGGTGTCAAGAATTCTGGCGTTGGCCGGGAGGGAGGTGACTGGTCATTGAATTTCTTCTCTGAGTTTAGCAATATCTGTGTAATAAATGACTGAACATATCTTGATAAGCAAATCCGCCGTTTTCCTCGTATGGCCAGCACGGGAAATTTACCATTGTTTGTTCTTCCAATGGTTTTGGTTCCTGGCGAAATACAAAGTCTGCGAATATTCGAACCCCGCTACAGACAAATGCTCGATGACTGTTTGCTTGATGACAAACCGTTTGGTATGATAATGACCGATCCGTTGAGTTTCCACAATGGCTGGAACGGGCCTCGAACCTATGGTTGTGAGGCTGAAATTATTAGCCATGAAACCAAAGGTAGTAACCACTTTATTGAGTTCGTCGGTCGTAGAAGATTCCGGATTGATACTGTTATCGACCCTGCTCTGCCTCCCTTTGAGGATGAGAGCATGGCTGATTTGATTCCCGAAATGGGAATATTACCAGATTTAGAAACCATACTACAGCGGATTCCAGAGGATAGCGTACACTCGAAACTGTATCTTTCTGCTGATGTAACCTATTTAGACGACGAACATGAACTCACCGAATTTCAACAAGCTGAACTTAAAGCAACTTTGAACGGAATCTTAAGTAAAATCGGTGGAATCCTACAAATTGAAAAAGACGCTTTGGATGATTGGATTGAAGACCGTACTGAGATGGTGATTGACGAAAGTTCGGCTTCTATGTTCGCAGTTGCCGCACTCACAATTAGCGATCCTGAGTATAAGTATCAGTTGTTATCATGCTCTGACTTAAAAGAAGTATTTTTACAACTTACTAGATTTCTCGCCGAAATGGATGTTTGAATCTAGCGTGACCTTCAAAACACAAAAGCGGGTGGTATAACCATGTCCGTTCACGGCCAAGCAAAAAAGGTCACAACCCACACTCTCCAAGAAATGAAACGGGCTGGGGAAAAAATCACTATGCTAACGGCATATGATTATTCGCTAGGTAAGCTGGTAGATAATGCCGGAGTTGACGTGATTTTAGTTGGAGACTCTGCATCTAATGTCATGGCTGGTCAAGTAACCACTGTTCCGATGACTCTTGACCACATGATATACCATGCACAATGCGTCAAGCGAGCAGTAGACCGTGCTCTGATTGTTGTCGATATGCCATTTGGCACATATCAAGGCAATTCGGCAGTTGCCCTAGAATCTGCAATAAGAATAATGAAAGAAGCAGAGGGACATGCGGTAAAATTAGAGGGAGGCGATGAAATTGTTGAATCAATCAAGCGCATACTCACCGCTGGAATTCCCGTGATGGGGCACCTTGGACTTACCCCTCAATCAATATACAAATTTGGCACATATACTGTCAGAGCTAAGGAAGATGAGGAAGCCGCTAAATTAATTCAAGATGCAAAAATTCTAGAGGCTGCAGGATGTTTTGCTATAGTGCTTGAGAAAATACCTCGTGAGTTGGCAAAACAGGTCAGTGAAGCGGTAAGCATTCCAACAATTGGTATCGGTGCGGGGCCTGATTGCGATGGACAGGTACTTGTGTTGCACGATTTACTAGGCATTACCATGGATTTTTCACCGAGATTTTTGCGAAGATATCTCAATTTAGCAGAATCAATTGATGGTGCAGTAAAACAGTATTGTGAAGACGTAAGAACCGGTGATTTCCCTAACGACTCTGAGAGTTACACCTCATAGTCCAATACTGTAAACCAACAGCGCCCCTGAAAAGGCTCCGATATCTACAGCAAACGCATGCCAAACTCCATATCTAAAAGGCGGTAAGTCAAAGCGTCCCCAAGAGGTTGAGATCCACACCCAGAGTAACAAAGCACCATATCCACCACAAAATAATGCACCCCAACCTGAGAACCATACCATAAAGAAAATAGCTCCGGGAAGGGTCAATCCCATGGTATATTCATACCACCTTGATGGTGCATCTCTTACTAGGCTAAAATACAAGATTGGTGATAATATAATCGACGCCAAAATAGCACCCTGAGGCGGTGATGGCCAGCCATAATCAGGAGTGATATACTGTTGAAAAATCACCCCAAAAAACATACCAAACAGTGCAGGTGCGATTATATGTCTAAATCCGGTAGTAAAATCTAGACCTCTTACTCTGTCTAAATTAGACTCATTTGAGGAACTAGCATATGGCGACAACTCGGTGCTACTGTCGTCCATGGTTCTGCCAATCAAGCCTGTCGTTTGAGGCTTGGGGATTATCTCTTCTATCCGTTTATGATATAGGCAACCTACCCTTAGCATCCACCATGGCGCAGGGCGAGATTGTTGCTGGCTGTTTAGCACCACACCCACCGCACTTAGTATATGCAGAGAATCCAGACCAAAATGAACCGGTTGCGGAAGGAGGGTGGGAACAACTCAGATGGGGATATGAAAGACTCAGAGAGTCATTGAAGGATGTTGACTACGACGCAATTGTCATACTATCCCCACACTGGCAAACCTATGTTGGAACCCATTTTCTCGGATTGGATAATTTCAAGAGTCTTTCTGTTGACCCGGTATTTCCAAACTTGTTTAGGTATCACTACGACATGAATGTTGATGTCGATCTCGCCAAACAGATTCATGACAAAGCACAAAGCGCTGGTCTTGCGGTGAAAATGATGACAAATCCAGATTTCAGAGTCGACTATGGCACGATAACAACTGGGCATATGTTCAGACCCCAGTGGGATAAACCTCTAGTGGTTATCTCAAGCAATCGCTCACGAGCATACTATTCGGTAGAAGTAATGCAAGAGATGATGATTGAATTAGGTAGAGTAACACGTGAAGCGATTATAGAAAGCGGCAAGAAGGTAGTAGTTTTAGCAAGCAATTCCCTTTCTCACCGGCACTTCACCACAGAATCAGAGATTCCTGAAGACATGAGTAAGGAGCACATTACGAGCCACGCAATGCACTTATGGGATATGCGAATTATCGATTATATGAAGTCAGGACAATGTCAAAGGATTATTGACGAAATGCCAGAATTCACCGAGCAAGCAATCGCCGAGACCGATGGAGGTGCTTTTACTTGGTTGTTGTCCACTTTAGAAGTCCCAAATTATCCAGCAATTCTCCATGGCTATGGTACTATCATTGGAACTGGTAATGCTATTGTTGAATGGCCTGTTTACAAACACAAGGAGGTATGAAATTGAGCCGCGGTGAAATCGTCGAATCCTTCATCGTCCCAGTCCACCCGCACACAGTCTTAGCTCCTGAGCAAAATCAGGGTTGGGGAAAATTAAGGCAGGCATATGATGATGCTGCAAAAATAATCGAAACAAGTGGCGCTGATTTATTAATTATTTATTCAACTACTTGGCCTAGTATCATTGGCCATCAACTAATTTCCGACCCTAACCCTAATTGGGTGATGGTAGACCACGACTTTCATGACTTGGGTTCAATAAGTTACTCGTTTAATATTGATTCTGAGTTTGCTAAATTGTGGAATGAGGAAAACAAATCACGTGGATTACAAAGCCGTTGTGTGAATTATCACGGATTCCCAATCGATGTTGGGTCTGTTGTGGCGTTAACACTGCTGAATCCTGATAATAAAATACCAGCGGTGATTGTTTCATCCAATGTTTATGCTGACCGAAGTGAAACCACTGTCCTTGCCAAGGCCTGCAAGGAATTGATAAAAAGAACAGGCCGTAAGGCTGTCGCAATTACCGCAATGTCCCTATCAAACAGGATGTTTACTGAGCATATTGAGCCAAAAGATGACCGCATTCACTCGCTTAAAGACGATGAATGGAACCGAAAGATACTGGAATTTTTGTCAGATGGGAGGTTAGAAGATGTTGGGCAACTCTCAAGAACAATACAGCAGCAAATCCGAGTTCAGAAAGTTGTCAACTTCAAACCAATGTGGTGGCTATCCGCTATGAACGATAATCGGAATAATTTGACTGGTAATGTGTTAGCATATGAAGCAATACAAGGTGCAGGTTGTGCTGTAATCAACTTGAATCCTGCCGCCTCTGGTTTCGGTGAGAAGGAATATGATGAGGATGATGTAGAGGTTTTCGCCGGTGAAAGAGGGGTGCTGGATTCTGCTGTAGTAAACCACGAAACAACTGAAACCACCACTGGTCCAGCGCTATGGGAACCGACCCAAGCTAAGGGTTCAGTAAATACCGAATCTGCGCCAAAACCTGTTGGTGCTTATCCACATGCTAGGAGAGTCGGTGATTTGCTGTATCTCTCCGGAGTTGGTCCCAGACAACCGGGCACCAACGAAATTCCTGGTGGTCCAATTCACGACAGTTCTGGCAATGCCCTCAATTACGATATCAAAGCACAAACTCACGCAGTGGTAAACAACATTGCTAGAATTCTTGAAGAGGCTGGGTCATCAATAGATAAAGTGCTTGATGTAACATCTTTCCTTGTAGACATGGACAGAGATTTCCAAGGATATAACGAAGTATGGGCGGAAACACTCGGTAAAGTAGGTCCCACAAGGACTACATTAGCAATAAGAGCCCTACCAACCCCGATTGCAGTCGAGATGAAGGTTATCGCTAGCATATAGTACTGTAAACTACACTATATTCTAACGATTTCATTAGTAATCAATAACTACTTTCGATAATACCGCTTAATTACTGATAGGGTTCTTTGAACCACACGAAATCCGTTTCAAACAAAGAGGGATGATAATATGGACGTTAAAGCAACTACCGGAAAATTGTTGAAAGGTGATATTTCTGGTGTGGTATCAGATGTTAAATCAACCATCAAACGTTCACTCACCCTAGTCGGTGTAATTATCGTAACTGTTGCTGCCAGTATTGGTTCAGGATTATTTGTGCTTCCTTCATTTGCTGCTTCGGTAATGGGTCCCGGAATCTGGCTAGCGTTTCTACTGGCAGGAATAGTATTCCTGCCTGGCACTCTTTCAAAGTCTGAACTAGCATCTGCGATGCCCGTCAATGGCGGTGCTTATGTCTACCTTGAGCGTTCTTTCGGTCCTTTGGTCGGAACGATTAGTGGACTTGGTTTATGGGCATCATTCCTGCTAAAGTCTGCATTTGCGTTGATCGGCTTTTCAGCATACATGTACGCAGTAACTAATTACCTAGACATCACAACAAACTCAACCTTTGTAATCATGTCTGCACTTGCCTTAATCACGATATTAAACATACTGGGCATCAAGAAAGTAAAAGCCTTTCAAACCCCAATATTAGCACTAACAACAATGTTGATTTTACTAATCTGTGTATACCAATTATTCGACGCAAACTTTGAGTTTTCCCGACCGATGGACGGTGCTTTTGATGTCACCAAAAATGACCCGTTACTAGTTGCAGAAGCTGCTGCCTTGGTATTTGTCGCCTATGCAGGGATCTACAAAGCAGGGGCATTGGGCGGAGAAGTTAAAGAACCTGAGAAGAATTTGCCTCAAGGAATGTTAATCTCATTATTGTTGATTACTTTGTTGTACGTAATTGTGACATTTATTATGATGGGCGCTGTTGAAGGTGAATGGTGGCTTGACTCCAATGGATCTCCAAGGGAAGACCCCATTTTTGCTTTCGTTGATGCAGTTGTCGCAACAGAAATAGGTATTGTAATGGCGCTATTAGCATTTTTGACAATGATTTCTGGAGCCCTCTCAGGCCTACTGGCAGCCTCGAGATTTCTGTTTGCCATGGCCAAGGACTGCCTCTTACCAGACAAACTTAGTGAGACCAACCAAAAGTTTGGAACACCGCAGTGGTCAATTATTCTCACCGGCGTGGCCATGGGAATATGTATCCTTACTCTTCCTGTCAAGGACGTCGCTAAATTAGCTTCTGGATTCCAAATAATGGTTATAGTCGCTCTCAATGCTTGTGTAATGGTGCTGCGTAGAGAAAACTCGAAAACTGAATGGTATCAACCTACTTTCAAATCCCCATTCTATCCTTACGTCCAAATTTTTGGCATTATTGCTGGCGGCATACTGGTCGCATTGATGGGATCAAAAGCAATCATCGGGGCTGTTGCGGCCTTAATTCTTGGAGTTGCAACATATCAAACCTACGGCAAAAAGCACTACTCCGCTGATCGTGATTAGAAACCTCACTAGTTGGTAATCACGCTACTCTATTCCAAGAACCGTCCGCACCTACATTCCAATACTGTATCTCTCCGCTAACATCAACATACCAGCCGCTAGAGCCTTGCTGACTTGATTGGATTGCTTGCATCACTCCTAGCCTGCCGGCTTCGGTTGCGAGTCTTGTGATATCTGCTGGAGCAAGTGTAGGTCTAGTATTCGCTGATGTAACAGGTTTAATTGGGGCTGGAATATTTTTTGGCGCTGCTGGTTGTTTCAATGCTTCTACTGCCTCTATACCTTCCTCCTCATCATCATAGTAATCGTCTTCATCGTAATCATCATCATCGTCAAACCAATCAGCGTCTTCTGTCTCATAGTTTGCGCGACGAACTAATACTACCATCGTTACCAGAATCAAACCTAACAAAATTGCAGCAATTGTCATAGCGGTGTTGGTTGAGCCAATTGCTCCACCTAGTAGAACTGACTCAACATCAAAGAATGCCTGAGTAACCAATCCGTTCCAACTTATGCCACAAGAACGATCAAGCCCAGATTTGGATAAATCGAGTTCCCAAGTATCTGAAGTAATAAAGCTGTCAGGACCCGATGTGCAACTAATTGTTGTATTCTCAGGCTCCACGGCCACCTTATTGTTGTTTATATCGACACCATAAACTCTCAACAAGGCGATATCTCCTTGTTTGTAATCACGATTCTCTATTTCGCCAAATATCTGCACAGCTTGCCCGGGTAATACGGTTAGTGGTATGGTATGTTGAGCATCGTCTTGATAGAATGTAAGACTGTATTGTCCAGATACATTACCAGTAAAAGTCCAGTAGCCCCTGCCAGCAATTGATGGAACAAATTCGCCTACTGTTTCGTTAAGGTTAGTAGTTACCAGCTCTGCTGGTGCTAAGTTGCCCCTTGAATCTGATATTTGAATGAATATATCAGCCTCTACGCCTGATTCAACATCAAAACCCGAATCAAAGTCGGTGATAATTTGTCGCGCATTTCCAGCAGATACAGTCAACGAGACCACTGAAAATACTCCAGCTGCATTTGCTTGTATTTCGTGACTACCTATAGTCGTTGGAATCCAAAAGTAATCTAGCAGCGACATTGTAAGTGTCTGATCTTCACCATCTATCGTCCAATTAACTGCTATGTCACTGAGTTGGTTTCCATAGGAATCATAAAATCTAGGGTCTAAATCAAAAGGTTGGTCTATGGGTATTTTTTCGCCTTGCCCATTCAATTCAATCTTGGCTAGAGAACCAAAACCTACTTGTTTGATAAGTTGAGATTCAAATAATATCCCAGATGTGTTATCAAACCACACCCCTTTTACTGCAAATGCCCCAACTGCATCTGGAATCAATGTGTAGAAATCACCCTGAGATGTCATTGCAGATTCATTGCCAATCAGCACCTCAACTGATCCATTGACATTCCAAGTATTACCTGCTAAATCATAGGCTTGGATAACCACCGTCGATTGTTGTCCTACCGCTAACTTGTTTGGGGACATCACGACTCTTGTATCGATCGCCAAACCATGACCCACAGTTACTGTTGCTGTTGAAATAATACCCGAATCATCCACTGTAATCGAATGAGTGCCCATAGTCATAGGAGTCCAAAATACTCTACCATTGTCCTGACTGAGTGTTCCTGAGGATACGGTAAAATTGGTAATCGGCGGGGTTATCAAGCCCGAAAAACCTCGATCATCTGTTCTATAAGCAGCAAGTTCGTATGCTTCCCCAGCTAAGTATATGTCCTCACTAGGTGTGATTGAAAGGCTTGATGCAGTAGCATCAGCAGGGACTACTCTAATTGTCCCGGTTCCCGATATTGGCCCGGCTGAAACGGTTACGTTCCAAGTCCCGGGATGGGACGAGTAATAGAATCCCGTGTTATTTACACTACCATTCTCGACAAACCATAATTGTGGTCCAGCCAGACTTGAGCTCATTGAGTAGCCATTGACGTCTACTAAAACCGGCTCAAGTTGTAGTGGCGAATCACTACGAACAGTTATGTCATCGGGAAATACGAACTCATGAGGCGCTCCAGCAACAACAGTAATTGTCGACGTTGCCTCCATTTGATACAATCTCGCAGTCAGTTCATAGTTTCCGGTATCGAGTGGAATCCACACCGGATTGCCTTGTCCGAAGTATTGACCATCAATACTCCAAGCGGCTTGGTCTGTCGGATTTGGGTTGCCTCTTGCGTCAAGTAAATCCGCAGTCAAAATGTTGTTTTGCAAAACTTGACCTTCGGTGATTGAAATATCCAATGATTGCCCGATTCCAGGAGTTACTGTAATGTTAAACTCATCAGTGAGATTTGTATGCCTCGCTTGTATAGTAATAACCCCAGAATTCCATGGATAAAATGTTCCTTCCGCAGTAATTGTCCCATTTGTTGATGACCAAAAGATATTCCCAGCCACCTCGCTGTTTACCGAATCATACAATTTCGCTGAAAAGGTCACAACCTCATCGGCACTGATTATGTAAGTTGGTGACGTAATTTGAACCCGCACAGCAGAACTACTGTTCATTAACTGGGAATGTTCACCAAGAACTTCACTGGTCTGTTGATTTAGTGGCAACACGCTAGCGCACAATAGCATTATAATTGATATCGCTAGGATTTTTTTGCGCATTTAATGTCACCACGTTATTCAGTCCACTCAACCCAATCATCTGAAGTTGCTTCTCGATAGTACCAAACTCCATCCTCAGTTTGACCCCATTCTGTTCCATCATCCTCGACGCGATAATCTGCCATCCAACTTGTATCTTCTTCGACAACTTCGTCTACTGTCTCTGGTTCACTGGCAGGCGGTTGAGGAGGTGGGGTAGGCACCGTCGGTGCTTGGCTAATTCTAGGTTGTGAGAAATCCCTAACAACTGATTCCTCGGGGGCATCGTCGTTGTAGAAGTCCTCATCATCCTCATCATCATAATAGTCCTCATCACCACGTACTAATCTTATCATGAAGACCAAGAGTGCAACAGCGATTAGTGAAAGTAGAGCTGCTCCAACATAATACAACGGCCCGCCGGCAGCAAAGAAACCTGCGAAGTTACCTTCGACATTATAGGTAAATGTTTCAGTAATTGAGCCAATAACAATCGTTGCAGAGTGCTCGCCTTCATCGAGTGTATTTAATTTCCAGACGCCGTCTCCAAGGTATTTGACATCGCCGCGGTCGGTTGTGTCTACTCGAGCCGAGTCAGGGACTGCAATTCTATTCCAAAATTCGTCATATGCTTCGATTTGTACAGTTATGGATTCAAGTTGCTCTAACTCCAATGTGCTTATATTACTCTTGATGTTCTTAACAATATTCAGCGAAAATACTTCAACATTGACCGCTGATGACAGTGTGAGATATTCAGCAGTCAGCGTGTAATTCCCTGCGGATCTCCCATTGAATTGGTATAACCCTTCAGTATTTGTCCCATTTGTATTGTAAGCAGGTCCGTTATTTTCTAACCATACAACCTGTTGAGGGAACTGGTTGCCGTCTGAATCTGTTCCTGTGACTTGTAAATCAACAAAGTTTCCAGCATCCTGAGTCGAAGCAGATTGTTGTAACGATAATGAAATTGGAACCCCGTGACTGACTGAAATATCAAACTTAGCTGTTAAGTTGAAACCTCTATTATTTACTACATACGCAGACATCTCATAATCTCCAACACCAACAGCGTCCCAGATTAGAGCATTCTGTTGCATGTAGTCAGTTATATCACTAACTGAGTTAGTAGCCATATCTTCAATCAACCAGGTTACTTGAGGGTTATCCACTGGGTTCAGGTCAGTATCTGTGGTAACAACTGCGAAGTCAATGAAATCATCTGCTGTTAAGTCGAAAACCTCGACATCGTTGTAAGAAATACCATTGCTATTAACTGCTGTGACTTGGAAATTCTGAATATCCCCCACTGTCACATAAACTACAAAGTTAGCAGTTTTTGTTACATCAATTTCTTGATGGACAACGGATATTGCATATGGCGTTGATGATGAGAGAACTGGGGTGAATGTTATTTCTTGTGAAAAATTACTGCTCAGAACTGAAGGATCTGCAAACTCGGGATGGAAATAGTTCCAGTCACCGTCGACAAGCCATTGATTACCTTTAGCGTCTAATGCTTTAATCGAAGCTGTAATTGTCTCATCAGCAGTAATTGTGAAGACACCGTCGTTTGATACTTCGTCATCAATAATCAGTTGTAGGTCATAAATTACTCCTCTCACCACGAATACCTCAACTGAATCTGTCAGTCCTTGATATGAAGCAGTGATGGTCTTGGTTCCTTGAGAATTTGGTGTCCATACGGCTGTTTGCCCCGTTGTAACAGAACCATCAGCAACATCTGTCCAATTTTCAATCGGGAGAGTTACTGGTAGCTCATTACCTCTTACGTCTATCCTTGTTGCGTTGATGTATAGGAATTCGTCTGCGGTTATGGTTAGAGCAGAACTCGTTAACGTAAACGAGGCCAGAGCGCCGTGAGTAACATCCACTGATATGCTGTCAGAAATCCCCAAATCAGTGTTAATGGTAATGGTCCACTGTCCAACAAGGTTACCAGTATACTCTCCAACAAATACTTCTGCAGATGGTGGTAAATTGTGTGGAGTAGGAGTAACTATTTTTGTGGTCTCGCCATCATTAGCAGTCAGAGTGTAATCGATGACATCGTCAAACCAAACAGTGTTGCCAAACTGATCATATGCTGATGCAAATAAATCACAACTAGTATCCGCAGTTAGTGTTTCTGTGCAACCAGTAAGGACTACACTTGTTGGTGTGCCTGGTAGAACATTTACCTCAAGTATCTCCTGAAGTGTGTTACTGCTACCAATCCACTCTGCAATTATGGTCTGTTGACCGGATGTGTATGGTGAAAAGACACCATTTAAGTCAATTGAGCCATTACTTGCAACATATGAAATAACTTCTGTTGTGACTAGGTTATTGTGTTGATCAACTGCATAGGCATAAACCGCAATGGTCTCATCGGCACTTATTGTTACTGAATCTACATCGCTTGATTGATTAAGAGAGGCAAATAACTGAACTGGGACACCAGACTCTATATTGAACACATAGCTGCTACAGATGACCCCAAAACATGCTGATAAAGTCTGAGTGCCGCTGATGGTAGGGGAAAGAAGAGCGCTGGTTAGTCCAGTTGGGGTTATAGTTCCTGTCGTAGTGGTCCACTCAATAACTGCACCGTTAGGCAGATTTCCTGGCACGACATTACCACTGCTATCTAAACCTTGAATATCAAATAAGTAAACATTGTCGGCATCGAATTGTGTTGATGTTGTAGAGATATTCAAGCTGCTTATGTTTGTGTGTTTTACTGTGAATTTCGGCCTTACAATTTGTTGTGAATCATCCGAAGAGTGCAGGCTTACAAAACCGTCAACATTCCCTGTGCCCAAAGGTGTTCCAATTAAAATCAACATAATGTTATCACCCAAAACAAGTGTCTCAGACGCAATCTGGAAGTTTAGTTTACTATCGCTGGAGTAGAAAGTTCCAGTGTCTAATGGTGCTGAAATATAATCAATACCCGGTGATGGGCCGGGTGTTGAACCTGTATTATTCCATGTTGAACCCAGTTCGCTCCAACCACTGAGTAAGAACTGGTGAACAGAAATATCCATTGCATATGCTCCGCCAGAGAAATCCCACTGATCTACAAGTAAAGACAATTCAACGCTATGAATTGATTTATCGGAGTTCACCGGTATCTGAGATGTATCTAGTGAGATAATAGCGCTACAGGTAGAACCAGTGGTTGAAAAACATCCTTCACCGACCAATAGGTCCTCAGACTGTCCAAAGTTAGCGATTGGGAAGGCATCTGTAATCGTGTTGTCTAAAACGTTGATGTGTGAATAACTAGGGACTTCGACTGAGTCATACACGGTGTATGAATAGGTTCCATCATTATTGTAGATATGATTTGGGTTACCGATAGCAAATGACCAGCGTTGTGATGATGGACCGGGAATTGATTGATTTACCCCTTGAACCCACCATTCATATACCTCACCCGGCAAAAATTGGCTTGAGGTAAAAGTATTGCCTTGAATTGAGGAGTCGTATCTAGAATCAAACGACTGGACACTATTTTTATTATTTAGGTAAAGTATGTAATCTGTGGCATCAGGGTTTTGCACCCACGTAAGTTGAACTGTTTGGAGTGGTGTGACAATATCACCGCTAGTATCATACATTATTTCCCCATTTGACGGGCTAACAAGTGTTACCTGACTTGGGGGTGTTAAGCCTCCGATATTTTCGATGTAAGTCAAACTTAGTTTCGGTTTAAGCGAGGCTAAATTCTCTGAACTGTAGAATTGTACATAATTTGTAACAGAGTTGCTCGTAGCGAGAGTGAAGGATATGCTGCGATTATTGGTCAGAAAGTTTTCCTGTAGTAAACTAGTGATATCCCATTGAACAGAATTCGCAGTATTGCTCGATATAGTTGTCTTGGTTATTTCATCGCTTGAGCAGGTTGGAGAATTTGCATAAGAAATTGCCGTTTCATCAAAGGTACTGCAAGCATACACAGAAACTTCAATTGGATTGATATTCTGTTGTGTTCCTGATAACTGGATTTCAAATATTGCAGAAATTGGAGTTGCAAAGCTATCGAAGTATAACTCAGATAAGTTATACATGAAATATGCTTGATTGTATCCGGCTGAAGTTGGATCATATCCAAGATTAAGTATTGAGTCTGAGCCGTAATTTGCCTGCTGGTTTGCGCTGTCGGTCACTGAATCAATAACTGACGGTAGTTCTCCAGTAATTTCGAATATAGACCCTCTAGTCAGGTTGATAGAGTAATTTCCAAAACCATCATTTTGCGCTTGAGAATCAGTCATTCTGTATTCATAAATTGGCGAATAATATCCTATTCTATGATTTTGATCTCCACGAATTCTCCAATATTGCCACTGATCGCCAAAATAATCCTCTATCTTTGTCGAATTGTCGAGCAAGAAGGATTTTGTCAGTGAATTATAAGAGAAATCAGAATCAAGATCAGTAGATGATTCACAATCTAACCATCTAATTTCTTGGCCGTGACAAATCTGCCAACTCGTAACATTTGAGACTTGAGAGGTAAATTCAAATGAAATTTCATCTGGTCCAACCAAATCATAAGACGAGGTGTTCCACAAAGTCGCAGAGTCTACCGGGTAAATCAAATTAGGAGCGGGTGCTAACCACTGGGGGGTAGTACGATATTCAATTATCAACTTAGGACGTAGATTGATTGTTACATTCTCGCTATCGGCGAATATGTAATTCCCGTCAATCACACCCGAAGGCGAGTTGAAAATCTCCGGTTGTAGCAATATTGAGGTTTGTTGATTACCTGCTGCATGTGATAACTGCACAATCCTTGTTACATCCCAATCATAGATTCCGGGTGAAGTGACTGTTACGAGGGAATCAGGAAGGTCTGAATCTGAGCTCCTCAAAGCACCGGGTAAGTTCCATTGGTTTCCAGTAGTATTGTTATTCCAAGTCGCTGATTCATCCCAAGAAGTATACATTCTCGAGGCAGAGATATCTACTATTCCTGAGCCCGAAACAGCGTTAAGGGAAAGTGTCGCACTCAATATCTCGTATGTAGCTGGTAATGAGAGCATTGAGGTATCGAAACTTATTACAGCATTTGTAGATGATAAATTGGAATTAGCGAACGAACTATTGCCAATCATAAGGCCGTTAGTATCCTGTCCTGTGGCAGGTGCGCCTTCATCCAAGTAGGTGTCAGTTGTCGCTTGTGGGTAGTTTGTTGGTGAGAAGATTGACCCGTCTTGAATAGTTATACGTGCATCTGTTGATGATAGTTCTTCACCCATTGCAGATGGTATCAAATATGTCGATACTTGGCTCGAAGTTCCAAACATCGAATTGTTAATTGGCCTTACAGACCAATGAATTTCGTTATTGTAATCGATGTCTACATCTGGTGTAAACTCTAGTGCAGCAAGGTTGAACAGCGCAGAATCCACCCGCGAGTCAAAAATTATATCACCAGACATGTCATTGACAGGATCTAAGTCGAATGAAATTATCCACGCATCTGGGGTTGGTGTATTGCTGTTTGACCACTGCCAATTGAAAGTTGGTCTTTTATCGGGGATTATGGCATGTGATGTTTGATTGAAGTATATTTGGCCAGGAGTGGGTGAGACCGGTATGGTCGACCCAGATGGTAGTTCTCGCTCGCCAAATGACCAACTAAGATTTAATTTGGGTTGATTTACCAATGACTCGGAACTAGAGAAGTAAACCATTTCTCCCAACTGTGTATCTGAAGCGTATAGCATAATTGAGACGTGATTTTGACCTGAATCAAATGCTTGCTGAATCAGCGGGGTTATGTTCCAAGACATTAATCCGCCAGACACCGAATTTTGTATGTCTAGAGGTGAAGATATGTCACCACCTATGCTTCTGCCACCTGGTTTTGTCCAATTATTAATTCCGTCATATGTTAAACTGTCAACTGATTCATTCCATGGTTGCAATACTTCTCTGGCGGCTACAGGTATGCCGCTAGTTGTCAATGGTGTCGATTCCAAATGCAAAGTAGCACCAATCACACTGGCATTTTCCGGATGCATTTGTAATGGAATAGGAATATTTAGCAGCATTGATGAGTTAAGACCGAAGTTATTTGTTCCAACTTCCAAGAATTGTTGGTTAATGTTGTTATTTACGGTTTGGAGGTTAGAGTCCAAAATAGAGGCATCAATAAAATTCAACAAGTTACTGTTTTCAAGTGCACTATTGTGTGAAATTTCCGTGGTGAAGGTATTTGAATCAACTAAGTCAAAATTGAAATCTGGTAGGTAAAAATGGAAATTCGGAGACCATTCTCCGAGTTGATATGTTGCAGATAATGCACGAACTCGCCAGAAATATTGTTTACCTATCTGTAGATTTGATTGAAGCTCATACTGATTATTGACTATATCAAATCCTTGATCATCCCATGAAGAAACAGACAACTTGTTAGGTGAGCTAAATTCGTCAGTTGTATCTATCTCTAAACCCCAACCGATAATAGGGACTTGATTATTTGGAGTCCACTCGATTATTGGATTGTTATCAGTTTCTAATGTAGAATTGTTGGCGAATACCCATTGTCCGTTTGTGGGTGAATATGCAGACGGTGGTAGCGGTTGTTGGTTTGAGCCAGGTGTGTAGATTATTTCAACAGTCGGCAAATAATTGATGTTGCTAGACACTGGTGAGTAAAATAATGCGTCACTGCTGGATTGTCCTGGCAATATCTCAATCATAAAATCTAGTCTCTCAGCATTCCTCATTGAGTCTTGCACTGCACTTGTTACATTCCAAGCAAATTGTGAGCCAGATGAAACAACCTGTGAGTCTAACAAACTAGTTCTGTCGCCTGAACCAGTTCCACCTGGTCCAGACCATGGTGTTCCAGTTGATGATTCTAACCAGGTCACTTCTTCTTGATCCCAGTCATGATTACTCATAGACCAAATACCAACTTGAGGATTACCACTAACTTGAATGGTAGTGAGTTTTAGTTCTGAGCCAACTACAGCAAGCCCACTAGGCAGCAGATAATTCTCAATGTTGATGCCTAACAAAGCATTTGAACGAGCGGAAGGTGAGTCGGCGGCTGACATGTAAGGGTATCCATAGGAGTTAGTATTGGGTGAATTACTGGAAATAGTGGAAAATATAAATTCTGGAATGGTAGGTATATTCGGGTCGATGCTTGTGTTAATGATTAATTTGTGCAGATTGCCCCCTAGCCATTCTGATGTGGTTGAACTGATGAAGAATGAGGTCTCATTCCATAGCCCGTTTAGACCGTCATTGTCAAAGTGCTTGACTCTCCAATGATATACCTGACCGGCATTTAATGCGTCTATCCCATTTACCGCATAACTGTCAGAATTAGTTGGGAGGTTTGCAATTGTCATTGAATTCTGCTCGAGAATTATATTGCGGAAATATGGGTCAGATGAAATTTGGACTATTGAATTCTGCAGTGAGCCATCACTAGTTTCCCAATTCATGACTGGCATGGTATTACCAGACAGGTTATTATCCGAGGAGTTCCAAACCGGTTGACCTTCGACCGGTCCAATCAGAGTCGCTTCTGCTATCGAATTATTTACTGGGAAAGAGTATGTCAAATTCAGTGTTGGCCGCAAAGCTGTGTTGCCACTATCACCAGCAAATATGATGCCTTCCGTTTGAAGTGGTGCTTGCTCGCCTGGTAGCATACCAGTGAGCAAATAATTTACTCTACTATTCCTATTTTCCGCAATATATTGTTGCGCTGAATCATGAACGCTTATTGCAAAAGTGTTGCTGGTTTGCTGTGAATTGATTCCTGTATCCTGTGCAGAGTCAATCGTATCCATTCCACCATTAGACCAGGTATTACCGATGCGACCATAATTCCAAGTTGCCTCATTTTCAACCCAGTCTGTCCCAGTATACTCATGCATAGATAACATCATTGGGTAATTTGTTGAACCCAATCTGGTTAATTCAACACTAGCATCGAGTACAGTTAGATTACTTGGCAAACCAAGGAGGTGTAGGTTAATTCCTAAGTGCACAATAGACTGAGATGCAGGTTCATTCTCAACTAGCAACACAGCAGAGCCCTGTTGCTGATTAGGGTTTGAACTAGCGACAAAGGTATTTTCAATTAACTTGAATCCTTGCAGATTAAAATCATTATTCGAGATGTTCAGAGTTGCAGTTCCGTCATTATTATTGGTGACAGAATAGCCTGGTAATAGGAATGAACCGGATGTCCACTGGGAGATTTTTGCTGTCGAGTCGATAGATCTGTAACGATAATAAACGGTATCTCCGATGTTAAATGCTTGGTTTGCTGGGATATCATATTCTCCAGCAGACCCGGTTACGGCAAAGGTATTTGTCATGGTTGAATATATCCAATAATCATCTGTTGTCGCTCGATAATCTTCTACCAATGAAAATTGAAATTCAACATCGTTGCCAACTAGTGAATTGTAAATTATTGTTGGGTGAGTATCTGGTTCTGGAATAAAATCGTCAGTCATCAACGGAAGACCATCTTGTAAAAATGGCACTGACACTGACCCTCCATCACCGTGAACACCGGCTTGATTATTGATGGTTAATTCTGGATCATAGCCACTGTTTCCACTACCGTCCTTGAAACAGGACAATTCACCTCCAACACTGGTCAAAGCGAAATCAAACTTATTTCGACCTAGCTCTAAACTTGTTTGAGCTAGTTTCGTTACGTTCAGGTTGTATTCGTAGGTTGTTCCAACCACCTGGGAAGAAGAAGATGGTAAATCCCAATCAGTTCGATCATTACTCCCCTCAATTCCAGAGACCTGCCAGTTTATTGAGTCGGCGATTTCGTTCCAGGTAACCTCTGTTGGGGCAAAATTTGCGATTATTGTAGCAGGGTATAGGATTGGCGCAGTGCCCTGAACATCCTCTGCAATTACGTTACAGGTCACCGTAAGTTCGGCGTCAAGAATAATATCTGTACTACTACTTAGGTTGTTAATGAATCTGTACAAACCACGTGCTTCCCCGGAGGTGGTTGTATTTTCTCCAATTAGAACCTCTGTTGCTGACAAATAGTTTGAATCTGGATTAGCTGAATCAATGTGAGTCTCGGCTATTGTCGAATACTCATAAATTACGTAACCAATATTGTTATCCTGAGCCAGTTCGATTTTGTGATTGTTTTCTGTCACCAATATTTCACTGAAGATGAATAGAAAAACAATGAAAATCGCAGTTAATGCTCGTCGTTTATCGGACGCGTACGGCATGGGGCTCATGCACCAGACAGAGTCTCCTTTTACTGTCTTTTCCCTCGAATGTATTTGTAGTATAGTCTATGGATGGATTGTCAAATTGTTAAATTCTAATCATAATGTTGAAGGGCGTCCGCCATCTTCATCGGGCTATGAGCGAACTGTGGGTGGAGAAACACAGACCACGCTCTGTTACCGAGATACGAGGGCAGCCAGCAGTTGTTCAAAGGCTAACGATATATGCTGAAAAGAAACAATTTCCACATTTGTTATTCGCTGGACCGCCAGGCACAGGTAAAACAACTGCTGCAATGGCTCTTACCAAAGACGTATTTGGTGATAATTTCCGGGAGAACCTGTTGGAAATGAATGCTTCAGACGAAAGAAAGTTAGAAAGCATTAGGACCAAGGTAAAACAATTTGCCAGAACAAGTCCCTATGGGGGTGCAGCCTTCAAGATTATCTTCTTAGACGAGGCTGATGCACTAACCAATGACGCTCAAGGCGCACTTAGGCGAATCATGGAGCAATACGCGGAAACATGTAGGTTTATCCTCTCGTGTAATTACTCATCTAAAATTATTGAACCCATACAATCAAGATGCGCAGTTTTTAGGTTTAGACCACTAGCAGATTCTGATGTTCAGGTGCAAATTCATCATGTAGCCAAAATTGAAAATGTCAACCTAGATGATGATGCGGCAGAAGCACTAACAAGGATTAGTCAAGGAGACTTGAGGAAGGCTTTGACTGCGCTCCAAGTCTCAGCAGCCCTCAGCAGCGATGTAACTCGTGAATTAATTTACGAGACATCAGCAACGGCACCACCTGAAAGTCTCCACTTGTATCTCAAAGCATGTCGAGATGATGGTTTTCATTCGGCGCGAAGACGGCTTAGAGAATTACTGGATAAATATGGTTTGGCTGGTACCGATTTTGTCAATCAGCTCCATCGTGAATTATATTCTGCGGATTTTCTCAGTGAGGAATCAAAATTAGATTTAACAGAATGGATGGCTGAAGTGGATTATCGGCTAGTTGAGGGTGGTGGCGAACAAATCCAGTTAGATGCACTCACCGCTAGACTAGTTACCCACCTCAAGCAATAATCACTTTCACTTTCACTAATGCTGTTATGGAAATTCAATATTATCTGTTGCAGCAGAATCTAAATCGATGGGAACTGAAACTATACTAAACGCGCTGTGCTGGACGCCATTGGCAAAGCCAATTCGAGCTATTCGACAGCATAAGATTAACCGGATTGCTAGAGAAAACTATGACAAGAGGAAAATCAATAATATGATCGATAATATTTTAATAAATCACGGCGATTTACTGTTATGAATTGTTGGATTCTACAGCTTCGATAATCACAAGTTTCCAGCGATATATCCGCTCGTTTTCCCAGGGGTCTCCATCTTCCTTGATGGTAACTAAAATGTCGTGACTTCCAACCGCCAAATCTGAGCCCAGATTTATGGCAAATGGTTGATCTTTGTTGTGTGGCACTAATTCAGGCGCTGAAGTATTATCTGTTTTTGTCGCATTGTTTATCCGATCTGAGTTATTTGCCCAGTAGTATTCATCACTATTCAGTTCCGTTGTCACTGATTGGTGGGTTAATTCTACAGTAACCTCTGCACCATCAGAATTAACATTGTCTGCTAGGGCAAACAACAACCAAACCTCCCCAGAGAGTCTGCCATCATTCTCTACAACCCATTCTATGATGCCGTCTTTACTTGAGTCTTCATTAAACAATAATAATTCTCCGTCATCAGTTGCTATGGCCCAATGACTCGCCAATTTTGGTGCTACGATGTCACCCATGGGCGGGTTTACTAGCAAAAATGACATTGCTAAAAATGTGAATGTATGTAGAAACCCCGCTTTGAACCATGTTCCCTTTGTATAATGTTCTTGGAAACGCTGTGGCATCACCATTCGATGAATCTGAGGAATTAGAATAATTGCGCTTAGTGGCATTAAATACAGGATATCAGATTTTTCTGGTGATGTATTTGGCATCAATACATACCGCATCATTAGTGACACCACGATAGAAAAGGCAATTACCAACCACATAGATGCGGTGTCTGCCTTCTCTTTGCTAACATGCTTGACTGGGTCAAATGACTCGATTCCAAGACTGGGGCCACTCCTTCTAACCTTTCTTTCCTCGCTAGCAGCACCATCACGCTTCTTGCGCTCGGTTGCAGCCGCCGCCATTGCGGTTTGAAGGTCGACCATGCTCACCCGGATTGCTGGGAGTGCATGAATGCTACGGATAAATAAGATAGTAAATTTGAATTATTTTTATTGCTAGTTACCTCCGCATTATTCAAAGAGTGCAGCCGTCACGAATGGTCAGGCCGGGGTGGCGTAGTTGGTAGCGCGTCGGACTCATAGGGCAGCCTACAAGGCATTCGTATGACGTGCAACCCTTGCGGTGTCTGAGACATCCGAAGGTCGCGGGTTCAAGCCCCGCTCCCGGCACCATATCACCGTTTAATCATTGACAGACCATCTTATCGAGAGGCTTATATGCGGAGTGTTGATGCTAATAGTGTTACAATCACAGCTGGTAGATTGTTGTAGGTGAAAACATGACTGTATTGCTTAGAATGGAAAACTTAGAGCGTTATTACGAGACTCCAGCGGGGGTAGTAAAAGCCCTAGATGGCATAACCTTAGACATCGAACAAGGCGAACGAGTAATTCTACTTGGACCATCAGGTTCAGGAAAAACCACGCTGTTGAATTGTTTGTCTGCCCTGGATAGTCCGACTGCAGGATCATATACATTTAATGGAAAAGATGTTCCAAGAAACTCATCAGAACCCATGACCTCGTTTAGACGAGAGAATATCGGTTATGTTTTCCAATTTTTCAATTTATTACAGGATTTGACCGTTTTAGAAAATATTCTTCTCATACAAGAACTAGGCGGCTCGAAGGACCAAGAGCGAGCGACTGAATTGTTGAAGTTGGTTGGTTTGGAAGGAGAAGTCAATCGATTTCCCGGAGAAATTAGCGGTGGGCAACAACAGCGGGTGGCAATTGCTCGAAGCATCGCCAAACGGCCCAATCTGCTACTGGGCGACGAGTTAACTGGCAACCTTGATACTGAGACATCGCAAAAAGTTATGACTGCATTAGTAGAAGCCTGCGAACAAGAAAACATTACTGCAGTATTTGTCACTCACGATGAAAGTCTAGTTCAATATGCGACCAGAGTCATAAGAATAGACAGCGGCAGGATAGTTTCTGACGAATCGACAAAATAATTTATTGATACTTAGGTGATACAATGTCTGCTCTGTTGAACAAACGACTTGCTAGGAGTCTTTGGCGCAGCAAACTACGTTTATTCGCTGTTATATTTATGGTTTCAGTCGGAGTTTTTGCTGGACTGACATTCGGCGGTTATTCACACAATCTGAGCGGTATGTATGATACTATGCACGCAGATAACGATGATGGCGCAAACCTAGCTGATTTGTGGATTGATAATCGAACTACTACATGGAGTGCGCAACAAGTAGATGACTTCTGTCAACATCTGACAAATAATTGGAATTTTGCTGAACACGAGTTGGACAATTGTGAAGGTAGAAATATCATTCCAGGTGCGATGTTTATCGACACAGGTGATGAAGAGAAAATTATCAATTCTTTGTGGCATGGTATATCCTCAAATTCTGAAATTGACCGAGTTTGGATGCCAGACGGACACTCTGAAGGTACGTTAGCAGTGGCAGACGATGAAATCGTTCTGGATGCTCACGTTATTGAACCACTTGAACTGGACATAGGTGACGTTGTTACGATTGGCGCAGGGTCTTCAAGTGCTGATTTTACTATAGTAGGCTACGGATATCACCCCGTGCACATATTCATGGCACCAGAAGGCTCCGTATTTCCACCTGAAGCCGGTGAGTATGTTGTGGGCTATGTTTCAGAATCAGGCATGGCAAGGCTGACTGGCGACGAAATTGGTGCAAGCAATACTATCCTTTTGGATGTAGAGGGCACACCAAGTTTTGATTTACCTGACACTAAGGAGTATGAAGGCGGAGAAATTGACAAAATCAAACTTCAGGTTGAAGACTCACTGAATGCAACAGAACTTGATGCCCGTTTGAGAGATAGAGGGCAAAACGAACAAGTGGAAATAATGCGTCAGGATTTGGAGGCATCCAAACGAATGTCGACACCATTTACTGTGATGATTGCCGCTATTGCAGCAATTACAATCATCCTCAGTTTACAACGGTTAGTTCAGAGTCAAGCCAGAGAAATTGCCGTATTAAGGACACTGGGAGTAAACCGAAAGCCGTTACTGTCAGGCTATCTCTTAGCACCAATTATAATTGGACTATTGGGTTCTGTAATCGGCTGCATAATGGGCCCTTGGGGTATGAACGGGATGCTAGATTTCTACCAAAATATTGTGGGTGTACCCATTATTGATCGTGAGATTCCCATGTCGCTTTACGTTGCGGTCATTGTGCCGACTATGATTGTAGTATTCTTGTCAGGAATATTTCCTGCCTTGAAAGCTAGTAGGCTCAATCCTCTTGAGGTTCTTAGCGGACAAAATGAAATGAGAGTTGGTTCCAATCTACTAAGAAAACTTACTTCTTGGATGCCAACAACCTTGGGGCTCTCTGTGCGCTCTAGTGTAAGAAAACCAATTCGTCTAACGATGACATTTGTTGCCGTTGGCATCTCTTTGATGCTTTTTGGCTCTATTCAAATGATGTCTGCTGGTATTCAAGACACTCTGGTAGGTGGAATCGAGGAAGATCAAGATTGGGATGCCCAAGTTTATGTTAATGTTGATGGCGAGGGAGAAGTACTTGCGTGGGCAGAAGGGGTTAGCGCTAGCGCAGAATTAATCATTGAAATGCCACTGGGCTCAGTCCCAGACTCTGATGGAGTAGAGCGAGTATTCACTGTTGTTGGATTGGATGATTATCGGCAGGGGATGAGAACTGTAAATCTACTCGATGGGGAAATCCCGTCACCACAGAATTCGATACCGCAAGTAATGATGGACGAGGGTTCTCTAGAATTTTTGGATTGGGACATAGATGAAATTCATGCTGTAAACATAAACGGCGAAAATCAAGAAGTTGAGATTGTGGGTTCAACAAGGGGTGACTTTGTCAGAACCATGTATTTTTTACGTTCAGATTTGAGTAATATCACCGGAATTAATGCGACATCGGTTTACCTGAGTCTGCCTGAAGGTGTAGGAGTCAACACAGAATTGGGAGAAATTTCTGTTGGAGTTGTCGAACGACAAAGCCTTATTGATGGCATAGAGAGTCTAATCGAGCAACAAACGCAATTGTTTCAGGCAATTATGTATCTAGGCTTGCTGTTTACTATCGCAGTTATGCTCAATACAATGATTATGAATGTTGCAGAACGTGATTTTGAATTGGCTACGTTACGAGTTCTCGGAGCGTCAACCTCCAGACTAGGGGTAATGCTCCTGTTTGAGAGCTTAATCATTGGCATAATTGGCGGCATAGTGGGTGTAATTTTCGCCTACGGTGGCGCAATTGGCCTTGCCGCCTCATTCTCCTCATGGCAATTCTATGTTCCTGTAGTCATAGTGCCAAGCGTAGCATATCAATTGATGGGTGGTGTCATTATTATTGCTATTGCCATGACTCCAATAGGCATCTGGCGATTACGCAGAATGGATCTGGTTGAGAAAGTCAAAGACTTATCTCAGTGAAGCGAACTCTTGATGAGCCGTCAATTCTTGGAAAGGCCATGGTCGATATCCCTGATATTGGACATAAAGTCCAAATCGAAGTTGACGGCCACAACGGCAAGACTACCCATGAAGGTGTTATTCTTCACCCCGCAGCAAACGGTCATGTCACAATAAAACTGGCAAATGGATATAACGCAAGTTACGGCATTGATGAAATAATTTCAATAACAGTTATCGGCATGATCGACGAACTAGCATCTACCCCGAGCAGCCAATTGACTTTCAGGGATGATTTGCCCCGAATCCGTATAATCCATACCGGTGGCACGATAGCGTCTAAAGTCGATTACAAAACGGGAGCGGTAGTAGCAAAATTTGAACCCGAGGAGTTAGTCAGCGAGATTCCCGAACTCGCTGAAATCGCCAACATCGATGCTGTGAAGTTGGGTAATATGTTTAGCGACGATATTAGAACTCAACATTGGAACAAGTTGATTGATGCTACAAAACAAGCATTCGATGATGGTTGTGTTGGAGTAGTTATTACTCATGGTACTGATACACTGCACATAACCTCAGCAGCAATGTGCTTCGCTTGGTCTGGCGAGGGAAGGGCGCCTCCTGGCAGAATTGCTTTAGTTGGTTCACAGAGGTCCTCAGACAGAGGTTCATCAGATGCTACCGAGAATCTCATATCTGCTGTATTATGGGCAGCGAATGGACCACAACCCGGTGCTGTAATGGGTGATGCTGCCGTTGTTGTTATGCACTCATCGAGTCATGATGGAACATGCTCGATTCAGCCAGGAACGGGTGTCAGAAAGCTCCACTCGACCAGAAGAGATGCGTTCCGTAATGTCAATAGCCAGTCACTAGCCTTCGTTGACATTAGTGGTGAACAGCCTGCCATAGTATTGGATAGCGCTTACCAAAGTGAGTTAACTAAGGCAAATCCAGAGATAAGTCAAAATCCACGAAAGTATTCTGAAACCGTCCGAATTGCTCAATTCATCGCTGGGCCTTACCTCCATGAAGAAGAAATTGAAGCCATTATTGCCAACGGGCCTCAGGCTATCGTTATTCACGGTACTGGACTTGGCCATCTACCAATAGATGACCCAGGTGATGATGCTCCTGAAAATGCCGTCACATCTGCCTTTGGTACACTTACTGCACTCACACAATTTGTGCTGCTCACCGGCGGTGTGATATTTGCATTTGGACAATCATACAGCTCTCTCGCATTACACCTGTATGGTGGT
>JAYXVG010000004.1:0-29097 GCA_036021875.1 Thermoplasmatota archaeon
GAGGGAATTGTTCCCGGATATGGTTAATGGCTTGACCATTGAAGAGCGTTTGGCACATGCACAGTTGATGGTCACAGTCGCATCGGTAGACGGGGAACTTGTTCAAGAAGAACTAGTAATGATTGAATCTATAATGGGTAAATCTATGTTACATCCAGAAATGCGAGTTGATGTAAGAAATACTCTAAATCACCCTGTTGAAATTGAAAAAAGCCTCGAAATTCTGTCTGAGGTCGGACAAAAGCTTGCATTAAGAGATGCCGTATTAGTATCGGCATGTGATGGTGATTATGATAAAAAAGAAATTAAAATCATCAAAAAAATTGCTAAAATTGCTGGCGTAGATACTGAAACGTTATCCAAAATCTACCAATGGGTTGAAGATTATTGGACTGTTTACAAGCAGACTGATGAGTTTCTCCACTAAAAATCAAGTTTTACCATTTTATGGTAATTTTGCTAGTGTTTTAGGCGTTATTGAGGGTTTTTTTACTACATCACAAATCGAATATGACTTCCTAGGGTAAGACGATTCTTTATTACTGATAAGTGACTGGTTACTAATCGAGCCTTGGTGAAAAAGATGGGAATACATCCAAAGATAGGAATAACTGGTTTGCCTAGAAGTGGCAAATCCGCAGTTATGGAAAAGGTCTTGAAGATGTTAAGCGATGAGCGCACCCAAGAAATCAACCTACGAGGTAATCCTACTGGTAAGCCAATTATTGCTGGGCTAAGGACCGAACCAATTATCGAGAATGGGGAGCGCTTAGGATACAAAGTGATCGATATAATTACCGGGGATGAGGGAGTTATAGCCCACAAAGAATTCGATTCAAGACTTAGAGTCTTAGGTTATGGTCTTGACCTAGAAGCGCTTGAAAGAGTAGCCATTCCGGCAATTGAGTATGCCAAGAATGAAAGTGAAGTGTTAGTTATCGATGAGATTGGTAAATTTACTGTTGAAAGCGAGATGTTTGTGAATTGCGTAAGAGGTGCCTTAGAAGTCGATAAACCAACACTATTGACCCTGCACAAGAAGAGTCGCCACCCCCTTCTTCAAGACATCAGACGCAGAGATGATGGGCGTATTCTTGAAGTCACACCGGTTAATCGGGCATTACTACCGTATAAAATTCACAAACTGATGAGAGAGACCTACTAAGTGCCGCTTAATTCATCACTAATGTGCGTCTAGCGCTATCATGGACGAGCCTAGCAAGGCGGCACACCGTATCCTGTCAGGAACGGGTTTCGGCCTAATTCTGCTGTGTGGCTTTGCGATTATTGAAGAGCGTATGTCAATTATTGAGATTGGTCTCGGACATATCTTCCTAATATTAGCCGTCATCTGTCTCGCAGCGGCTAGATTACTGCAATCTCAAAACCCATTCCTCGATGGATTATTTCCAAACGAAACTGAAGCTGAATTAAAAATTAGAGTCAACGAAGAAATCAACCAACTTAGCCACGAAAATAGAGTAGGGACTGCTTGGGCTGAGTTAGAAAGCAAGGTTCTTTCAATAGAGATTGAATCTGAAGAATAACGTTATTCTTGCGAATATTCAATAATCCTCTACAACCACCGTAAATTGGGGAATAGCATGAGCGAGGTTCCAGAAGGACTGTATTACACTAAAGAACATGAATGGTTGAGAATTGAAGGCGACACGGTAACCATAGGAATAACTGACCATGCGCAAGATGCACTTACTGATATTGTTTACATTGAGCTACCTGAAAGTGGCATGGTTGTCGACGACATGGGTGAGTTTGCTGTTGTAGAGTCGGTTAAGTCGGCTTCCCCAATCTTTGCCCCATTAGCTGGAGAGATTACCGCAGTAAACGAAGAATTAGAAGATACTCCTGAATTGATGAATACCAGCCCATACGGGGATGGTTGGATTGTTAAAATGACCCTAACTAACCCGGACCAGGTAACAAGCCTGATGGATGCCGCCGCATACAGAGCAGAGATCGGCGAGTGAGCTCGTGGTATCGACTGAGAGCCATATCGCCCTGTATATTGACGGTTCTTGCTTAGAAAATAACAATGTTACATCAGAAACCCCTGCTGCATGGGGTCTGGCAATCGTTACCGGCGACAATGGACTGGGCAAAGGCAGTGGCGAAATCGTCCAAGAATTGTGGGGTTTCGTCAAATGCAATCCGGCGGATGATGAATTCCTTGGGGCTGAGGTGGGCTCGAATAATACTGCAGAATTAACAGGATTTGCTATGGCATTAAGATGGTTACTGATTGAAGGCAGTGAGCAAGATGCAATCATATACACTGACTCTCAGTATGCTGGAAATCTCGCAACCGGTGAATGGCGTGCTAAAGCAAACAAAACATTGGTAACATCCGTGCAAAATCTCTGGAGCGAGGTAAGCCACATGAGGAACTTAGAGTGGCGACACGTTAGAGCTCATCGGGGACATCGTTGGAACGAACGAGCTGATCATCTCGCTAATCGATGCGTGAGTAACCAATTACCGATACCGCTATCATTTTGGAAACCTGGGCAACGTTAGTCTAGTCTTTCGTTTAGCCACTGCCTGAGTTTTTCTGAATAATCTGGATTACGCAATCCGTAGTCAATTTGAGCCTTCAGCCAAGCATACGGATTCCCTGAATCATACCACTGGTATTCGCTCAAATCAACAGCCAACAACCCGCAATCTTTCATCCAATGTTTCTGTAACTCAATAGTCTGAAATTCTCCATAAACACGAACTGGAAAGGTTTCAGAAAGCAGTTTTTTGGCATCAGCTGTAAAGATATACCTTCCACACAGAACCTTATTCGAAGGAGCATTTTCTAAATCTGGCTTCTCGACAATATTGATAATTTTATCACCTTCTAGTTCAATTACGCCATAACTAGATACCTCATTTCTGGCAATTGAATATATTCCTGCGCATGGTAAACTAGTTGCCATGTATGTTGAAATCAATTTGCGAGATGCTGTGGATGGCTGAAAACTGTTGATGCTGGAAAAATTATCTGTGATTATGTTGTCTCCTAATAAAACTAGACAAGGTCCATTTATAGAATCTAGGGATTGCAATATTGCATGGCCTAAACCAAGTGGCTCCGTTTGAGTGTGAAGGAGGAACTCCACTGATTCATCGGTCAAAAAAAGCGATTCACTAATTTCTGGTTTAAGTGCGTGAAGGTCTCCCTTATTTTCTATGAATGGAGTAAAATCCTTGGTTGGTGAAGTGATAATGTGAATTCTCGAGATTCCTGCGTCTAATACCTCGCGAATTAGGTGTATAATTGCCGGAATATCGACTAAAGGTAACGATTCCTTTGCCAAATAAGCGCTGGTTGGTAACATTCTTCCACCAAGGCCTGCAGCAACTATTACTGCGTCCTTAATTACTGTCATCAGGAATCCCAAAGGGTACAACCTTTCAAGGATAACCCATCATAGCGTTACTATGGCAAAGGTTCCCGAGTGGCGATGGGTTACTGTTGCTGGCTTTGTGATGGTCATTCAAACAATATTTGATGTTGCTCCAAATGGACCATGGGATGCTCCATCTTTCACACGAGGAGTAATTGGTTTGACTGGTTTGTGCTGCTTATACATTGGATGGTTTCGTTTCACCTTCCGTCAATCTGGGATTATACCATCAATAAACCGATGGCAAAACCCAGAGAAGAGTTGGAAATACGTGGTTTTGTTTTCACTATTTTGCATAGTAGCATTAGTATTAATCAATTCCTCTAACCTAGAAGATAGTTTGCCTGAAACCACTGGCATGATCATACTGCTGATTGCATCGCTTGCTATGCTGAACGGTTTGTATGTGGGTCTTGTGGTATCGGGTCCGCTGAGTGAACGAAGCGAAGAAGAGTAGTTAGTCGAGAAAACCCAGTTCTTCATCTAATGTTTCCAATGCCTCAACCAGGTTTGGCAGGGATTCTGGAGCTTCCATAGTGCTTACATGCATTGCTTTTTGACTCACTGTAGGCATTTCACCAATACCACTCAACCAGTCTTTCCATGGTTGTGATGAACGTTGATTTCTTGCATCCATTAATTTCCATAGTGGTGTCAAATCACATCCATGTTGAGTTAAATCAGTAATTCTCGAACTAAATTGGAGAGATGAAATATCAGACATTTTTATCAGGAGTTCGCGCATTCTAGTTCTGACAACCTCATCACCATCCTGCCACAATACTGGCAGTAATTTTCTTTTATCGTCTGGAAAAGTCTCGAAGTAGTCTCGTAAGGAAGGTACTAGATTTCTGCGCACTACAGGCAACTCATGTTTACTGAGCTCAACCATATTTTCAGCCCACAGCTCTGTATCTAAATATTTCAAATCTGATGATGTTGTGCTAATGGCTGCTAGAATATCTGGGTCATTGTCTGACTTTAATTGCTGATAGAATGGTAACGCATCTTCTCCCAATCTCCTGAATAGTCTCGTCAAAACATCAGCCATTGCCCTACGAACCATAAGCTCGTCACGCTGCATCAGCAACTTTGCTAAAGAATATCCCCCCGTTTTATTGTAGTCAATCGTTTTTGCCAGGCAGCGAGTTATTTGGACGGCAACCTGGTAATCATCGTCCATACACATCCTAGTGAGTATATTCAATAGACCTAAAGGCTCAATTAACTCAGGTCTTTCGAGTAACAGTCGAATCCATTCGATGAGAAGTCTGCGTCGCTCAACATTACTGTTCTCTAACTGCTCCAACATCCACTTAGCAGCATCAATGCCGAATTCATGGGCACTAACACCCGTAATTCTTGGAACGACGGCATTCGGATTCCAATCGATATGCTGAGGTCCCGACTCAGGACGTGTGTGCCAAGTCCCAGGTCGTTCACCAATGGCAATAGACTCCAATAGGTGATATCCTTGATGAATAGGTTGTCCAAGTGGCCCAACTGAAAGGCCATTAAGCAAAGCGATACTTAGCCACCATCTTGTTGTGTCAGGTGCGTGGGGATCTAGGGCACTAGCTAACCACTCATTATTAATGGAAAAAATCAGGCGTTCTGCAACCATGTCTGAACGCTTGTGTAGCCATTTACGATGGACTCGATAAGGGTCATCTGTTAGATTCATTCTATGCGGAACAACCAAGTCTACGACATTGTTAAGCTTAAATTCAAACATCCCACGATCAACGTTTAGTAAGCCAAGGCCCTGTTCAATTATCTCTTGAGCAGATATTGGTTGAATGACCGGAAAGTCATCATCCCTAATCGGTGGCTGCGGCAACGGCCAAGACTTAGTGCCTCGCTCTAAGGCTTCAACCAATAGCGTTGCAACTTTTTCAAAAACAACCTGAGAAATCTCAGATCGACTCTTATTCATTTTGACCAACCAAGATTTGGTTTAAATGTCGAGTTCGATATTCAGATTTTGAATCAACTCTTTGTAGCGGTTTCTGATAGTGACCTCTGTCACTCCGGCGACTTCAGCTACTTCTCTTTGGGTTCTTCGCTTACCGCACAACACTGAGGCTATGTAGATAATTGATGCAGCGATTCCGGTTGGTCCACGTCCACTGGTTAGTTCCTTCTCTTGTGCAGCTTTGATCAATTCATACGCTTTTGCTTCAACTTCGGCATCTAGGCCCAAACCAGAACAGAATCGGGAAATATAATCCTCAGGTCCAGTAGGCATAATTTTCATTTTAAGTTCTCGGACCATAAATCGATAAGTTCGACCTATCTCCTTTCTACCTGTTCTCGACGCTTGACCGATTTCATCAAGTGTTCTTGGCACGCCACATTGTCGGCATGCTGCATACAATGATGCTGCCGCAACACCCTCAATTGAACGTCCTCTAATCAACCTCTTATCAACTGCTTTTTTGTAATTGACTGCGGCTGCTTCCCGAACAGATTTTGGCAATTCTAGACGACTCGCCATCCTGTCGAGTTCTGCTAATGCCATTGCAAGGTTTCTTTCAGTTGCGTTTGATACACGGCTTCGCTTTTGCCACTTACGCATTCTGTAAAACTGAGATCGATATCGTGAATTGATGGTTTTCCCACTGTAATCTTTGTTTTGCCAATCGATATCGGTTGAGAGACCTTTGTCATGCAGCATTACCGTCATGGGAGCCCCTGTTCTAGCTCTCTGATCCCCTTGTTCTGGTGAGAATACTCGCCACTCTGCACCTTGGTCGATGACATTATCCTCCAATACTAAACCACAGTCATCACAAACTACTTCACCTCGAGTTTCATCTCGAGTAAGGTTCCTACTTCCACAATCTGTACACTTTACAATATCCTCAACTTGTTGTTCATCCATTTGTCATTCCCCCCCTAAGAAATTAGGGTAACAGTCTTAACCCCTTGTGCGAGGTTATATGAAACTTATGCCATTTATTGCCTAAACTGGACAGCATAATTTGAACGATTTTGAGATTAATAGTAATACACCCGTCATATAGTTTGTGACTAATTAAGGTCAATGGTTATACACAAAGCAAGCCTGCCCAAAATGATTGCAATGGGTACGGGCGGTGAGGAACGGAAAATCAGCTTAACGCCCGGGAAGCGAGTATTGTTTCTCACTAAAAACCTTGAACTCATCAAGCAGCAACTCTACAACGGTCTAGACTTAGATATGAAAGACATAAACCCAGAGGATTTGCTTGACGACATAAATACCGATGTCATGACCCCAGCTTGGGTTTGCTTTGATCATGAACCTGCTGAAATTGCAAAAAATGCTTATGCTGGGCTTAAACACAATGGATTACGTGTATTCAATGAAAATGCCTTAATCAATGGAAATTTCGAAGTAATCGTCTCAGGACAAAGAAAGGGTACGGGGTCTAGTAGAGAGACTGCTGCTCAGTGTGAGAGGTGGGCAGGCATCAGAATTGTAATTGCTGCGTCTTTTGCACCGATACATGAGAGAAACAACATCAATCTAGGTCAGCTTATGGGCGATTATTCAATGCTCGAAAAACTACAGAGAGGAGAGACTCTTCAACTATCAGAATTTACCAACAAATATGACCAGGTTACCAAGATTATAATCGAAAAAGGCGGCCTATTCCCGTTTGCTAAAGCACTCAAATCCGGAGAGATTGAACTCCCAGAAATTGATACTGCTAACCAGCCAATGACAATGGCAGAAAAAATAATCGCCCAAAATTTAGTAGGCCAAAAACCAGGTCAATGTGTAAAACCGCACGATCCCGTTATCGCCCAAGTGCAAGGAGGTTACTCACACGAATTTACCACTGCTCAGGTTCACACATTCCTCACCGAAGAATACGGATCAGAGTATCAGCTTCCAAACCCTAGCAAATTCGCAGTGTTCGAAGATCACTTATTATACGCACACCACAACCCCAAATTTGTTCCATTTATGGACAAAGTGCAGACTTTACGTGATTTGCAGAAGGCGTTTCAACAGCACACCAATGTCAGAGACTATTCTGCTGTGGATGGAGTCTCACCCGGAATATGCCATCAAGTCGCCCGAGAAGAGTTCATCGAAGTGGGGGACTTTGTTCAAGCAACCGACTCTCATACCTGTATGGGTGGCGCCTCAAACGCTCTCACATGGGGAGTAGGCGCTACCGAGTATTCCAATCTAATCAGTGCAGGATTTACGTTTGTCAAGGTGCCAGAATCAATCAGATTCGAACTAGTTGGCGAACTCAATCATGGGTGCACAGCAAAAGACGTTATTCTGCACATTCTTGCTGACCACGCTCGCAAAGAGCTAACGCTAAATCGCTCAATGGAATTCGGTGGCAAGGGATTGGCGAGTTTATCGATTGACGAGCGAGCAACATTATGCAACATGGCAACAGAATGCTCTGCGAGAACCGGAATCTGTGAGCCCGATGAAGCTCTGTACACATGGATGAAGAATTCTATGCCAAACCTATCGATAGAAAATATGAGAAATAATGCCGTGATTCCAGATAAAGATGCACACTATGATGGAGGAATACACATAATCAATCTATCAGCGATCGAACCAATGGTTGCTCACCCGGGTAACCCAGACGAAGGTATACCGAGTGATCCAACCAATGGCGCTCTGATTATAGAAATTGGTAATGTGGCAATCGATATCGCCTACGGAGGTTCTTGCACCGCTGGTAAAGAGGACGATATCGCGTATTATGCACAGGTATGTCAGGCAGCAGACGATGCAGGAATGGTAGTTGCAGATGGGGTTGAATTTTATATTCAATATGGCTCAGGAATTGTCAAAGATTTAGCTGTAAAGAATGGTTGGCACGAGCTGTTTGCTAGAGTAGGTGTCAAATTAATCGACCCGGGTTGTGGAGCTTGTATCGGTGCAGGCCCTGGTGTTTCAATAACCGAAGAACAGGTTACTGTATCTGCAATTAATCGGAATTTCCAAGGCCGTTCAGGACCTGGGAAATTATACCTCGCTAGTCCATTAACTGTAGCAACATCTGCTTTTACTGGGAAAATCTCACATTGGAAGGATGGCATTTTTAACTGAACTGGCAATTCGATGGTTGCCATGTCAATCTGACTGGATAAAATGACCCCACAAACAGGATATCGATGTTAGTTATTATGAACCGTCGCTAATCGAAGTTCTGTGTTGCTGGCCCGAGGTCATTCGGATCGAGGAGGACCAGAGACGGAGTGACGAGCATGGCAGGTATAGCACAGAAACTAGCATCCAACCAAAAGCAAGTAGCGATATCAGAATTCTTTGAAAAAAATAAACACTTTCTTGGATTCGATTCTCCGGTAAGATCACTAATAACCGCAGTAAAGGAAGCGGTTGACAATTCTCTAGATGCATGTGAAGAGGCTCGGATTTTACCTACAATCAAAGTGAGTGTTGCCAAGATTGATACTAAGAAGGACATTATTGAATTGGTGGTTGAGGATAATGGCCCCGGAATTCCACAAAAGAGCATCGAAAAAGTGTTTGGTCAACTACTATTTGGCTCACGATTTCACGCAATAAGGCAATCACGTGGTCAACAGGGAATTGGAATTACTGGGGTTGTTATGTATAGTCAGTTAACTACTGGCAAACCAACTCATGTCAAGTCAAAAATCGCTACCGAGTCCACCGCAGCTGTGGTTGATATCGGCCTGGATACCAGAAAAAATAAGGCGACAAAAAGTAATGCTGGTCGGGAGATTTGGCAGCACGCAGATGGTGAGATGAAAAAACACGGACTTGAGGTCACAACTAGAATGAAGGCAAAATACCAGAAAGGCCGACAAAGTGTTTGGCAATACCTTAGGATGACAAGTATCGTCAATCCTCATGCTGAGATCACTTTTACCGATCCTGATGGCGAGGTCCATCATTGGCCAAGAGTTACCGAGAGGCTTCCAGGTAAGGTTGAATCAATTAAGCCTCATCCTCACGGTATCGAACTCGGACAACTTCAACGAATGCTAACTGAGTCTACTGATTCACGATTATCGGTTTTTCTCAGAACAAACTTTTCCGGCGTTTCGACACGTGCTGCCAAGGAATTGTGTGCTGCAGCAGAATTAGACGTTAAGGTCAAGCCAAAACAAATGTCACCTGAGCAAATTAGAGCACTACTTGAAGCATTTCAAGCTGAAAGGTTGTTCAATGGTAAGCCTGTAAAGTTACTTAATCCACCGACAAATTGTCTTTCCCCAATAGAAGAGATGTTGATAAAAAAAGGGCTATCTAAGACGATAGATTCTAGATATGCCACAACTATGACTAGAGCCCCCAATGTGTCGCAGGGAAATCCATACCAGGTTGAGGTTGGATTGATTTTTGGTGGCGACATGGCTGCAGACAAACCAGTAGAAGTCTTACGTTTTGCAAATCGTGTTCCACTGATGTATCAACAAGGAGGCTGTCTACTAACTAAAGCAATCGAATCAGTTGACTGGCGTCAGTATGGACTAGACCAGGCTGGAGGTAAGGGAGTTCCTAAAGGCCCAGCGGCAATTCTTGTGCATCTTGCCAGCACCAATGTTCAATTCACATCCGAAGCGAAGGAAGCTTTAGCAGACAATGCGGAAGTTATGGAAGAGGTCCGTAAAGCAATGCTAGAAATGGGGCGCGGGCTAAGGAAACACCTAGAGAAGAAAAAGAAAATGGCCAAGACGAAAGAGAAATTTGAGTTGATTAACGACATATTGCCTGCTATTGCAAAGAAATCTGCGCAAATACTCGACCGTCCGATACCAAACCTAGCCGGTTCAATTACTAAGATAATGTCTGCAGTAATTTGCGAAACCGCTACAGAATGGAATAAGGAATCAAAATCTGTTGACGTTTCAATAAAGATTTACAATTACACAGCAAGAGCCAGGGCTTACACAATACTTAGTACCTGGCCAGAAAAGTCCGGGGGTATGATGACAAACAATCATTACGGTGGCCGCAAGGAAGCTACAGGGGTTTGGGCATGGAAACTCGAAACTTTGCAACCTGGTGAAAACATAACAATTGCCTACAATTTAACTGGCTTAGAAAAAGGTGATTGGACTGAAACTGATGTGTTTTATCGGGGAAGTCAAGAAATTATCGGGGCCATGAAGATGGATGAGAAATACCTAGAAGAGATACGAAACCAAGAAAAGATCATGCTAGAGTTGAATTCAAACAGTCAGTCAAGTGATAATGTTGAGAAGTCAATAGATACCGAGCTGGCTGCCCCAATATCTGAACCGATACCTCCAATGCCTGAACCATCAGTAAAACCTCCAACAGGACAATCGACACTATTTGGAGGTGAACAGTGATGACAATAAGAATGACAGCGAGCGAAACTAAGGACGCAATGCAATTGGTTGTTTCAGAGATGTATGACAAAATTGTCAAAGGCGAACCTCCGACAATGACTCTCCCGGTTCGAACCAAAAACAACATCGGTTTCGATAGAAAACTCGGTGTCTACAAGTATGGCAAAAATAAGTCCGTCAGAGATGCAACTAGCCTTGGTTCTGCAAAACAATTACTCAGAGCACTCCATGTAATCGAATTTATCGAGGATATGATAGATTCGGGGAAATCATCAACACTTAGAGAAATGTACTACATATCCGAAAGTTGGGGGCTAGGTAAATTCGGTAGCCAGAACGAATCTAACAATCTTGCTGAAGATTTAGAGATAGTTACCAAATGTCTCAGAGAGGATTTCAAACTTAGACCTGAAGAGGATGGTGCGAGAATAATTGGTAATCTGACCCTGCAAGAACGTAACCGAAGAGGTGAATGGATGAGAATTAACGCAAGAGATGATGTAGGTGATTCTGGTTATGGCGTACCATACAATGTTGAAATGGAAAAGATTGAATTTTTAGAACACGATATTAATTTCATCATGGCCATTGAAACAGGTGGTATGTTCGATAGATTGGTTGAGAATGGATTTGATGAGGATTATAAATGCGGTTTGCTCCATCTAAAGGGACAGCCAGCCCGTTCAACACGGCGAATTATCAAACGGATGAGTGAAGAGTGGGATTTACCCGTTGTCGTATTCTTGGACGGTGACCCATGGTCATTCAGGATTTTTGCATCAATTGCTTATGGAGCAATTAAAACTGCACACATATCCGAATATCTAGCAACTCCGAGTGCCACATACCTAGGTATTACCTCTGATGACATAGTTGCATATGACCTGCCAAGTGATGATTTATCGAAGAAAGATATTGAAGCCCTCAATGCAGAATTATCCGATCCGAGATTTGCTGACTCATGGTGGCAAGATCAAATCAATATGATGCTTGAATTGGGTAAAAAGGCTGAACAACAATCCTTGGCAAAATATGGTTTAGACTTCGTTACCGATACATATTTGCCAGAAAAATTAGCTGAATTGGGTCTCGCATAGGCGTACAAGCATTGATGGGGGACTTCAGCCGAGGCGGTATCATGGCGCAAAGCGAATCTAACCCATGGGCAGTGCGTATTGCAGTGGTTGGATTAATCTGCATAGTAGTTGGAGCTGGTGCTATCTTTTCAAACATGGATCAGATAGATGAAGCATCAAGCCCCAAGAAGATAAACCAGGCCTCGATAACCGGAGGTGGTGCTGAAGCAGTTGAGTTGGGTAACAGTTGTTATTCTGCAGTCGTAACCTCCAATGATGTTTCGAACGTTAGTCTATTGAAAATGAGCGGTTCTGATGTAACCGGTGATGCTCTTGAATCTAGCAGTTGTAAAACTGACTGGACACCCATGGATTCCGACGGTAGTCGGTTCACCATCATCAAGGAATGGAATATAGAGGAGGCTGGCGAATATGTTCTTGAGGTCGAGTGTGACGTCAACTGTGAAAATTCAACCCTGTGGTTAGTAGATGCGACAAGCGCTCAGTGGAAAATGCTCGAACAACCTGCGCTGGTTTTTGGTGGTGCAGCATGTTGTATTGGTATTCTAATCTTACCCCTAGCAGGAATTCTATATCTGACTAACAAAAACGACAAGAGTCCGAAGGTCATGATGGTCGGAGTGGATGGTCAGATGATGCCTGTTACCGATTTGACCCCTGAAAATATCGCCAAACTTCAATCACAATCGGAGAAAGTCGACAATCCATTTGCCGATACCGGAATAACCGATTCGGAAGAATTTGTAGATGGAAGAGAGGACGTTCAGAAAGGTACCTTACTAACTACTGAGCAAGTATTTGCTCTGATGAAGGGGGACATAGATGAGGCACAGAATAGGGTTAGTGACCCATTCGCCGATTACAATAAATTGCGCCAACCTGAAGTAAAACCAAAGCCTACAAACACAAAAGAAATTGCTAGCTGGGATGAAGGAGGCCCAATAAATCCTCAAACTAAAACAACAACCGGAGATGTGAAGTCTAATGCTAAGCAAAAACCGGAGCACAAAAAAACAGAAACCAAACCAAACGCCTGGAAAGATTGGGATGAAAACTAGGTGATTGACATGAAAAAATATTATCTCATCTCGACAACTATTGTTGGCGTGATTATGGTAATTTTATCCTCGATAAGCATTACGCAAAATCTGAATGACGCTGATACTGTTGACGCAATGTTACCTCCCTGTACCGTTGAAGAAGGAGTGCCATTTGTTGGTGAGGATGAGGTGACATGTTATTGGGGGATGTCTGGTGAAGTTTTGGAAATCCCTAGTGAGGCCATTGCGGCAAATGTTGATGTAGACATTTCTTGGGTTAAATCCGGTGTCTGGATTGGAATCGCAGAGGCCAGTGAAGCTAGTAAATGTGAACTGAAAGGAGATTACTATGAATGCCAAAAGGAATCAATCGACATGATTGCGGGCGGACCAAACTCAGATGGGAGTATAACTTGGCAGCCCACACCGGGTGAGTATCGATTTGTCGCTGGCGGTGACGATTCACAAACTCTTCAACAATTCAATGTTGACTGGACTTACGAGGCTTCACTAAAATCTACTTTAGCTATTGCGCTAATGATCGTTGGCCTAGCAATGGGCATCTCTGGCGCATTTTTCTGGTATAGATTAGGAAAGCAATAATTTGAAAAGGTTCTTCAATTAGTGAACCTTAGGTTTAGCAGTATGGCAGACATTGACCACGCACTACGCTTGTTACAGAATAAAGTTCGACGACAAATTCTAGAGAGACTCGTTAGAGAGCCGCATTACCCAATGCAACTCGCTGAGTTAATCGGTGTTAGTCAACAAGCAATCAAAAAACATCTGAAAGAACTTGAGCATGGTAACTTTGTAGCAAAATTACAGGTTCCAAGTGAAAAGGGAGGACCGCCAAGAACAATTTATACCGTTCAGGAAGCCATTTCTATCAGAATTGACTTAGGACCAGATTTATTTAATTGTGAACAAAGAAAACTACCTTCAGGTGGCCCAATGAGACTGTCAAGTAAGTTGCCGGAAGCCACTCACCCTGTTGCTGAATTAGTCAGTGGTAGAAAGCGCATATCAGTAAGTGAGGGTGTTGGACATTTAGCTGAATTAAATCAGGTGATTGAACGATTAGATAGTGAAAGAGATGCATTAATTGCGTTGCATCAACATATTCGAAATCGAATCTCCCAAGGTGTCGATAGTGATTTTGAACAGTATGAAGAAAGAGCCATGATTCATTCAATAATCGAATCTCCAGAAAAACGGTTAGACCTAAATCTCCTAAGTCAGGAATTGCAATTAGGGCAACGGCAAGTCTCAGAATTATTGGAGGAGGTAAGGTCAAAACTTCAGCGACAAATCTCACAACGTGCAGGACACGTAATCGTCACTCCAGAAAACTCAGATCTATATTGGTGGCTTGGTGATTACAAAAAGTAGTCAAGATATATTCAATCTTCAGAATCCAATACTGAGATTAGTGAAGATTGTTCAGCGATTCGCTTCTTGACTTCCTCTCTTCTAGCCTTACCAACAAAGTAGACAACTCCAAGTAATGACATGGTGAGTAAGATAACTACGAATGGTAGCGCTGTCTTGCCAACTATCTGGCCAGCAACATCCAAGAATGGACTTGGTGATTCCAGAGGCTCTGAAACTGCCATGATATTGTTATTCTCACTGCCCTCAACAATCTCGTTCATTGGATCAACAACGACGTATACTCCTTTGCTTCCGGCAACAACCGGGTATAGCAGATATATCTCAATCTCTTTGGCATCTTCGGTCGCACTTGGTGCAAGTAGAGCACCGACTACTTGACGCATGACAATGCTATCTTCATCACAGCCATTGCGCTTGATTTCCTTGATAATCGACTGACTATTTACGTCATCATATTGGCAAAGCACAATCTCAATATCTGTTGCATGTGTGTTACCGATATTCTGCAGTGTTATGCCAATAGGAATCGTTGAATCAATTTCAGCGCTGTATTGTGATACAATAATTTCCTGAATTACCAAATCTGGGGCTTTGAGGCTAAGAGTAACAATAAATTCGTTACTATCCAAATCCTCACCCTGCCATGAAGGAGAAGAATCGAAGTCTCCTCCTGACATCATATCACCTGCGCTGGATACTACTTTCAGGCCGACATTACGAGTATCGAGTTTGGCAGTGGTTGAGATTTTCACTACAGCAATCATTTCAATGGTTTGGTATGGCGCCATCTGTGGCATCATGTAGACGCCATTTGGTTCTATGTAGGCACAACGATTCGAGTCTTGCTGCTGACTAATGCTTGCATAGTAAGCATCGATTTCTAATTGACTTGCATCTTCTGCAGGCATTGCATCATTAATCACTACACATGGCTCATCAACACTCAAATCATTACTAATCTTCTTGATTGTTCGCCATTCAACCGACCATCCTTCAAGCGATCCCATTCCAGGTAATTCGCTCCAAACTAGATCATTACCCTGTGACTGAGCTGTATGGTTGTCTAAGGTTGGCCAATCGAAGACGTTGCCGTTATTGGTTATGTTAACTGCAAAACTAACGATCTTCCCGGGTGCTGATACCTTAACTGGGTTATCGACTGATGGGTCCATGGTGATTTCCATATCATAGAATTCATTGACATATACGTAAAGGAACTCAACGTCGCGCTCCCTAGTGATTCGGTTATCCTCATTTGGATAAGCTTCTTCTGATAGGGTCTTGAATTCGACAACATACAGTCCAGCACCGATATCAAATTCTGGAATGTTCATCAGGACATCGAATGTCTGATCAGAATCACGATCTAGCTCTTCAAGACTTTCTCTAGGGATCACGATGTCCCAGTGCCCAGTTCTTACAGGGACACCACTAGGATCTATTACTGTAGTAAGTCGGAAGTCAAAACGATCTGGTCCGTTGCCATTGTTCGTGGTAGTGACAGGCAAAACAATGTTTTCGCCTGGATTGACGGCGATAGCGGATATGGTATTGCCATTAGAATCCGTTGTAGAGATTATCCTGTCTGCCTCCCTTTCAATTTGGGTATCTAAGCTATATTCATGTATTACATTGACCGTATACCTGCCCGAATCTGAAACTTTCTGATAGCCTTCCAAATTTGCTTGCAAGGTGAAACTCTTAGAGCCTATACTTGCATCATCTGGGACACAGACGTTTACTCTAACCATCCAGGTTCTGAAGGTTGTTCCTGCGTCTAACTTCCATTCAATTGGCATTCCAAGGGTTGCCTCAGAACCTCCCGGTGTTTGTGAGAAATCAATGTCTAGCACCCAATTTGACTCGCGCCAAGTTGCTTCGTCTATGTCATCGGGCTGAGCTTCTGGAGCACCAGGAGTGCTGAAAATTAGATTTCCAGATTCAAAATTCTTAGTTACATCTTGCTCAAAGGTATGACACTCTCCTGCCTTGATTTCTACCTCACTCTCATCTGGAAGCAGTTCTTCAAACACAATATTGCCTTCTGATTGAATAGACACGAAGATACCTAACTCAAGGATATCATAAGTCCCCTTATCGACAGATTTTATGGGTTCACCCTCAGACCAGCCTTTCAGATAAATCACGAAGGCCCCGGGGTCTTCGGTTGAAGGTACTTTGACTGTCAGAATTTTCGTTGTTGACTTTCCTGGGTCGAGTTCAACTCTAAGCGGGAAAGTGATTTCCCAGCCGAATGGTAACAACCATTCTTGCTGACCTTCTAGAGTATTAGGATCCCAGAATAGGAAGCTGTCCTGAACGTTACCAGTGTTCGTTATTGTGATAGAGAATGTCGCTTGACTGCCTTGTTCAATATCCTGAACGCTTAATGACGTATCAAGACTTATGCCATGAACAACATCCATCAATGTTAGAGTTGTCAAGTCAGACCTAATTGCTGGATCCTTGTAGGATTTTGCGGTAACAACAATTTGAGCCAGTTCGTCTTCGTTCGCTTGGTAGATTGTTGGTGCCTGCACCCGCATGTAGAAATTGATAAATTCGCCGCCTTTGAGGAAAATTGGCGTGGTTGGAGTGATTTGTGTCTGGTTATCTGAAAAGAATATCTGAGCCGTCCAGTTTTGAGGGACGCCTGTGATATTGAGTCCGTAAGTATCTGCTACGAGATCGATATCACCTGGAGTAGAATTGTTCATTGTCATGTTGTAGAGGGTTTGCTCTCCGGGTTCTATGACGTGATAGAATGTCTCTCCAAGTTCTAACTCGACATCGACCTGCCCGGTTAGAACGTGTGAGTAACAGATGGTGAAAGCTCCATTTTGCTCATCGTTACACTTGTTGCGGTCAGACCATCCAACGTGTGCTCCACTACCTAAATCATTGGCAAAGGCGGGCGGCATACCGATTTCTGGTCTTCCTGCTGTGTCCGTTCCCAGTTTATTACTGGCCCAGCTAGTAATTGTTACAATTTCCCATGGATCTAGAGCAAACTCTCCAAGACCCGTCAAATCAGTTTGGTTTAGCCTCGTATACTGAACCTCCTCGCCAGCAGTAACGTTTGCTGAATCGACCCATGCAATGTGTACGTTATTTTGGTCGTCAGTTAACAGTGAGGGGAAAATTGAGTGACCCGACCAAGGGCGATTATTTGCTAAGCCGTCTAGTCCCTCAACATTGGATATAGCTGTATCTTGTATCTTCTTGATTGCATACGTCGAGAGACCTTCTTCTGCGCCATCGAAAGCACCAGCTCCCTGAAGTCTTAATTTGGTATAATACACTTCATAATTAGCAGACTTTTCGAAGCCGTAATCTCTAGCATCCATCCACGCTATGTGGGTGTTTCCTTGCATGTCTACACCGATAGAAGGGTGGAACGAGTAAGCGTCGTCTATTGTTATTCGGGTATCGTTTACCACTACCAAATGTCCTGATTCAGCCGGACCTGTGTCTTCAACATAGCCACCATTTGCAACGGAATGTCCAACAGCACCTGGCGTCCAGGTTGGATCATTATTCATTTTAGCATATGGGTCTAGGACTGTCATGTATATTTCTCGGGAATTGTTTGTTGCAACGTAGACCATTGCTTCAACTAGCAATGCCATTGCTCCTGCACCGCCACTGCCAGAGGGGAATTCATAGGCTTGTCCGCCAGCGTTTACATTACCTGGATTATTTGTAGGATCGGCACCAGGGCAGTTCCTGGGCTGGGTTGAGACGACACCGTTGGGGCACTTTGCTAGGTCGAGGAAGTGAGACTGAATATTTCCAGCACCACCATAGCCTTGCCCGTATAAACCGATTGGAATCACGCCAGCTCTGACACAACTATCGTGTGCCTCACTGATTGAGTTAATATCATCAGCCTGTTGAGATGGATCTCCGTCTTTTGGCCCCTCATCAGAAACTGGCAGAACAATTTTTGTCGCATTTGGATTCCATTTATGGTTCGCCCCTCCTTGCAAGGGGGTGCCTGGGACATTACCACTTGCGTCACGCCATGACAAACAAGCCCAGTTGGTGCCTGGTCCCCAGTCTTCACCGGAGCTTCCTGAATATGGATTACCATTGTAAACCGTGGTTGACAATGTTCGAATTCCACCGGAGTCGTCTCCATCACCAAGTGCGGTGGACCTTGGGCCAGCATTTTGGTTGTAACCTGCACAATCGCCGCTGTCAGCTGCTGATGGTAGCCCGAAACCGCCGTCTAACCCGTAAATTGTCTCATAGACAGTCATGTTAGCGACTTCAAGTAGCGGCTTGATTCCTTCAAAAGCTGAGCCATCAGAGAATGTGCCGCCGTATATTACAGTACAAACGTCTGCCCACTCTGAATACATCGAACCAGATGTGTCGATTACGAATACTAACTCTACTTTGCCACCACGAGTATCATCCCAGGCAATTTGTACTTGGTCGTTGGCATCAACAACGATGTCTGGATGTCCTTTGTGACCAATTATTGGAGTCAGTAGAGTATCATCAAAGAGGGTGATTACGTCTTGCGTAACAAAGTCCGGTTGAATCATAGAATAATATACTTGAGGCTGATTAAAGAATTTGTCCAATTCATCATATTCGTCTTCCCAAGCAATGTGAATATTGCCTTGTGAATCAACATCAATTGAGGGCCAATCTCTGTCCTGTGCACGTTGAGAAATGACTACATCATCAATGCCAGTTATTGCACCGTCAGTCGATGATTGGCCATTGAAAGGTTGTATCTTGTAAGGGCTGAGAGCAGTATACATGATTTTGTGCGTACCTGATTTATCTGTCCAAACAACGTGAATATTATCATCTTCATCAACTACAACATCAGGGTGCCAAATTTTGTGAATCCCCGGGTTGGTGATTTGTGTTGCGTCAATAAGAATCTCTCCGTTGCTAGCGAGCATGGAGTAATACAAGTGCAAATTGTTTCTTGCCCAAATTATATGCACATTACCTTGGCTATCCCCGACAATTGCGGTTTGGGTATCTGAAGCTGAGCCTCCATCAACAATTTGTTGTGGTTCGGTTATAACCACGGTATTCGCTTCGGCAAAATCGCTTACTATTACCATCCCAGATAGAACTGATAATAGCATAATTGACACTAGACTAACGGACTTGAATGCTTGGCTCATAGATAATCCTCTCTTACAACAGATAAACTAGATTTTCATGGTACTTAACTACAACCCTTTCAGGTCATATTTTGCTTGAACGCTTCAAGCCCATTCTGAAGGGTCGAAACTTGTGCCAAATGACATTTTTTCGTCGAATTCAACTTCCAGACTTTCCTGCTCCACGGGTTTGGATGGAGATGCTTGGGCACGTGCAGATTTACTCTTCTCCCAATCGTCAACTGGTCCTGGTTTCCCGATTCCAGGCCCGTATGAGTATTTTATCTCATGAATTATACCAAGTTTTGCCAGCCACAATCGTCGCAATGAATGCATAAATTCATTTTTTGTAATTCCATCAATCCAGATTGGTAAACTAACATTGAACGCTTGGAGGGGCCCAGGTTTTTTGTTGTCCTTGTGGCCCATGTGGATGCCCCAATCGACTGCTGAATTGATTAATTGTAAGCGCGCTTCATGAATCCACTCAGCCCACCCATCCTTATCTTCAATCATGTGGTTAGTCATTTCATTTTGCTGGCCTTCATCGACTCTTGTCATACTAGAAATCGCCACTAAGTCACGATTCTTTGGCACCACAACAGCAAACATATGACCTTGCTTTCCTTGTGGATATTTGATTAGAAAATGTGCATGAGCTCTCGGATCATTTTGTTGTTTAACGAATAGTCTCTCCTCGTCCAGCCACTTTCTGACCAAAGATACCACTTCACTGGGCGTCACAACAAGTGCTAACAACTCATATCGTTTGAATCAAACCCACACTTGACATTCAACTGGATAAGTCTTGCTTTAATTCACCTATAAGTTTGAACAATTCTTCCTTGTCGCTGGCAGGCATTCTCTGCTTCCTGTATAGACCCCGAAGGTCGACAAAGTCATCCCAAACCAAGGAAAACAGCTTCCCCGATAAAAATGAGAGTGGGAACATTAGAAGCCAAGTCATGATAATAGCAAGCGCAACACTGTAGGATGAGCTGCCAAATGATTCAAACCATTCAATCCCAATTAATTCAGTTATTTGGCCGGATTGCCAATACATCAGCGCGACAATTACTGTTGATGAAATTGGCCAAATAATTATTGATCCAAACATCGCAGCTAGGAATTGGTATGATGTTCGAGCATCGATGCCCTCATCCGTAGAGTCGCCCAGAACCCGCCCCAATACCATTTGTGGCAGTAAAGAAATAATGAAAATCGGAAGTAATGCCAAGAATAGACCGGACCTTGTCAATGCGAGTGGTAATTTTGCGATTCTTGGCGATGATAGTTTGGTAGCATCCCCATTTAGATCTCTACCATCTAAACCATTTCGATGAAGTATATCAGCCGCAATTTCTGATTTCTCCAGAGACGGATTAGTTAGCTTCGGCGGTTGTAGACTTTCATTGTCCGCAGTTGTTGGTTTTGTTGTGTATTGGTCGCGAAATTGGCGTCCGTAAACAACTTCATCCTGCCATGATTTTGGCGGGTTTTTATCTAGTCTGCCTTTGATATGGCCAAGCAGGAGTAGCCCTCGATGCTCATCCCAAGTGTGCGTGTTTGGGGTCAATGGAACCAGCTTTTCTCGTAAATTATCGCGCAGTTTGAATACAGCCTCGGCCGGTGGTTCCGACCATGTTCCACTAGCCACGGCATTTACCAAATCATCTGGGACGTCATCAGCGTGAACCTGTATTGGTTCGGAGAATTCAACCCAAACGTCTGTTCTGAAATATTCCCTAGTCCTGAAGTGCAGTCCAATCGGTATCAACACTGGAAGTTGTTTTCCCGAAGCTTTTGCTAATGCACTGGCTGCCAAAACAGTTCTCATCGGACCAGTTCTAAATCTCAACATGTAAGCATTGTTATGGCTCGTACCCTCTGGAAATAATACGCATCCATAGCCATGAGAAATACCCGAGGCCAAAGTCATCAATGAGCGCCCATTGAGAAAGTTCGCTTCCTCTTCACTACACCCACCGCGTAATAATTCTGCCTTTCTGACAACTGGTTGGACTGCCATCCTCCTAGTCCACCACCCGAGTATCGGTCTGGTCACCAAATCATGCCGGCCACCAAACACAAAGTATCTTGGATGGTTTAGGGTAATTTGCAAAGCATCTAACAATCCATTGGTATGCCAAGCGCAACATAGTGACCCTCTATCAAGGGGTATTTTTTCCATACCTGTTGCCTCCAATGAACGAAATTGTATCTTGCTAATTCTGTTACAAATCCAGTAAATTACTTTGGTCCAAAAATAAGATCCAGGTGTTTCACCCTCAAAATTTGGCATTGGTGTAGACAATAATCTGTCCATCTTCATGTTCTTAGCCGATTTTGACAAATATGGTAAGGCTTCACCGTGATGGTCTAGTACTCCATCATCCATTTCTTCAGGGTCAGGGTGTTTCACAATTCCACCCCATCCAGTCGAGCAGCTATGTTTGCTAAATAATCGTGATTAACTTCACCTGTAGTTTGTGTGGATGGCCACATTGCCATCAGAGTCCCACCACCATCTCCTGCAGTCCTAGGAATCACATGCACATGAACATGCGGCACTTCCTGCCCAGCTAATGGACCGTCGTGAATACAGATCGTGAAGTCAGTCGTTTGAAACACCGCAGACAGCTTTTTCTGAACCATTTTAACACCATTGAACAAGCCTGCAACCTCAACACTAGATAGTTCTTGTAGGTTTACCACTTGTTTATGTGGTATTACTAATGTATGACCTTCTCTTCGAGGATAGATATCTAGGAACGCATACCAATTATCGCCGCTTGCCACCTTGTGTGATGGAATTTCACCTGCAATGATTTTCCCGAACAACGTACCCTCGCTCATATACTTCGCTAGTGCAGGGGAGTTATTGTCTTTCACTGAGGAGTAAGTATCCAATTATCTTTCTGACCTTTTCTAACCGCTAAGGTACCAACATTGTCGTCATTATCAACGGTGATGTGGTGGATTAATTCTGAACTTGTTTCAAGAAAATCGCTGCGTTGATGAACCCCTCGTGACTCATTGCGAGCCAAGGATGCCCGTATTGAGGCTTTTAGTAATCTTATTCCAGCATTTATTCTCAGTATATCTGCATAGTTAGTATTACCAATGAGTGATTGTTGATCCAAGTGTAGTTGTGCTGCCGCAGATTCTGCTTCTAACAGTTCTTCAATGAATTTTGATAAATCATTTGCATCATTGGCATTTGAGCTAAATCTTGTTGCAATCCCCAACAATTTCATATCCAAAGCACCAACTCTTTGCACCATATTTGCTGGTTCGTCGGAGAATTTTTTATCAAAAGATGATTGACAATCTTCTAGTGATTCAAGTAGGTTTTTAGTATTGGAAAATGATTGTGTTGCGGTCCATTCTGCTGCGTGCTTACCGGCGCTACTACCACCGGTTAGAGCGTCCAATAGTCGGTTGCCTGGTAGAGCACCTGCGCCGTTCAATCCCGAGCACGCTGCATCGCCAGCAGCATAAAGGCCAGTAAACCAACGTGACCAACTACCAATCACAGCCCTACCAAACTCATCGGTTGCTATTCCACCAAAGGTCTGATTAACACGATTTTCCAAACCAATCGTGTATTTGTTCATGTCAACCCCGGTCGACCCCTTAACAGTTCTAAACGCCGATTGTCACCAAATTTTATCATCACCCATATCTCTGCAGTCAATTACAGCACCGGTAGTCTCAGAGACTGCTTCACATAGTTGTACCAAGTTTTCTGCAGTAATTGGATTCCCTGACACATCACACAAACTGGCACCATATCCAAGCATGTTCGAGGACAGTGTTAGTTTAGTTTCTGCAACTCCAAAGGGTGTTTTTCCGATAAATTCCATGCCTCTCAACGGCAGGCCTGCCCTCAGTGCTAAGTCCATGCCAAAACCAATACCGGACCCATTGAAAATGCCTTCAAAGCCACCATCAGCGATGATAACTGCCTTGGTTTGAATGGCAAGAAATCTTCCATTTATCATATCAAGGGTAATTATCCCGTCGACTTTCTGCTTTGTGCTTACCAGCATAATCGGTAATTGATCGCCTCTACGCACGACTCCGTGCTTCATACATTGCTCTTCCAAAACCTGTTGGACATCTCTAACTGATGCATCTCCAGCATCAACGACCCTTGGGCTAGAATGGCCGATGCCTTTCTTGGTCAAAGGTAGTCCCTTAGCATCTCTACTGAATACTACACCTGCTTTCTCAAGATGGTTCATTTCATCGATTGCCATGCTAGTTTTCGCTGAAACAATGTCTTGGTCGCACAGAAAATATCCTGATTTTATGGTATCTTCTCTATGGCCCTTGTTATTCATTTCCTGAATCGGAGCTGCTAAGCCATCGAGAGCAATCGAACCCCCATTACCTAGAGCTGATGATGAAATAAGCAAGGTTTTGGCACCGTTCTTTGCTGAAACGGCAGCAGACCGCAATGCTGCGGGGCCATCACCGATTACAAGTATGTCCCATGCTTCCATAGTAGGTCACCCGACAACAACACCGAAGCGTGAGAGGGAAATAAGCCAACCGCATACTATGTTATTTTTTGATTGGCGATTATGAAGAAACGGGAATCTCCATTTCACCGATTTTACGTGCTTTTTCTAATCTTAACATTCGCTTGCGTAGTGCATTTGAGGTTCTTCGGCTAACCTCTGTGGTCAAAACTCTAGAGTCCAAAACAACGCCATCCTCTCCTCGCAGAACTACCTGCACATTTGTAGTGCCGTAGAAGTTCCTATTCCAAGCTACATTCATCCATAAAACAACACCCTTTTGCAAATAGCGAGGCACCCAGTCAAGACAGTCCTCATCATTTTTTGCCGACAAACTTAGCGAGTTGCGAGGTGGTGGACATGCTGCTAGTTCGAAGCGGTGAGTTCTGGTTTCAGGTTCACCGCTGGGAACTAACACTTCCACCGTGACATTTCTCTGTTCAAATGTTTGGTTATTCAGGACGATAAATAAATTGGTTGCACCACCTACACACACCTCATCCAAAGCAACATCCATCCGCCACTTTGCCCTCGATATCTCAGGTTTGCCGGTTAACAGATCGATTTGCAATCTATCCAGTAGATTGAATGCACTAGGTTGCCATGCTTTTGCATGAGAGATTAATCGTTGTAATGTTCGCCAGTTGAAATCACTATCTTGCTCATATAAAATGTCTTCAAGTTTACCCTTAACCATGAATGATGAGAATTCATCTGTGACATCTGCGTCGGATACCTCTCCAAGGTTGTGCAGATATAAAACATATAACAGACGCTCTAGCGCTTGCTTTTCATCATTACCAGGCATGAGTGACTGGTTGAATTTAGTCTTCCATTTATTCCATTCAAGTTCTAGGTCAGGGTCTAAATGAGCCGATAATAGATCGCCTAATATGCTGCCAAGTTGTGTTTGATGATGTGTAGGAGCGTGGAAAACTAGATTTGGGAACCTGTCGCCAAGCTGTTTTACGCTTAGATTGGTGTATTGAGCATAAAAAGTGTAGATGAATCCTGTTGTTACGGAAACTAACAATGCGAGGTTCCAAGCAACCGTCCCGGATTTTGTAGCAGTAGCCAATAAAATCATGGAAAAAGAAATGCTAATCAAAACTGTACTGATTAAGTTAGTTCGCCTGTGGTCTCGTAACCCATCAATGATGCGATCTATGCCGGGCTGCACTCGCAATGTGTGACGCACTCCGTCGGTGAGCCCCCCTTGCTCCCTAAGAGACAGTTTTGCTTGCATTGCATGCCAGGCAGACTCTACCGCAATGATGTTGGGGGCAACTGCTAGGGCAACCGGAATCGGTAGTAAAATAACCATCCAATTTTTCTCGCCGATCTGTTCAGGGAAAAACACCCCAAGTAGCGCTATGAAAGCCAAGACTAAACCTACGATTGAGCGCCAATTGATAATCAGCCAATTTCTTGCAATATTTCCAAACAGTTTTCGGCGACTCTCCAAATGAGCCCATTGAACTCTCGTTTTTTCAAGAGGGTCCTCTATTCTTTCAAATCCATGGCCGTAAGGATCAGGTAGCTCCAAAGCCGAGCCTGATGATTTAGGATTGTTACGAGCCATCGTATCATGTCAACCAACACGTTCGCCTTTTTACCCATTCCCCAGATTTATTTCGTTTTCATAAGATTGAGCGGGCGCGGCAGGATTCGAACCCGCGATCTTCGGCTTAGGAGGCCGACGCATTATCCAGCTGTGCTACGCGCCCATTTCTATCCAAAAGCAACAGCGTCAAGAGTATTACTGTGCTTCATGTGGCAGAATATGAAGCAACATCCAAAAGAAATCTCTCCAACTCAATTCGAGGTTGAGAAGTCTTGTAAACTGATACCTCACAATTTGCTAAACTAATCATTATCTTGGCTAGTAATACATCATCTAGATTCATTCTACCTTCGGTAAGCAATTTGTGAAACTGATTAACAATATCCTCGGCTTCAAAATTCTTTTGCTCCATCAATTGATCTAACATTCCCATTGCTCCCTTGAGGGTGCGCATATTTCTGCCATTTGTTTTCTCCCAACGCCAGTCGTGAACCCTACCCCGCATAGCTTCTTCGAGAACTTGTTGTATTTCACGCACTTTAGTTGATGAAACCAGGTTGAGTAGGTTCCGACGGTCGGTGAGTAGATCCCGTTTGCTCAATAACTCGAGCAAAAAAATCGCCTTTCTAATGTTACCTTCACTAACATGGGCGATATCGCCAATCATTCCACGTGCAGGTTGTAGGTTTTCTTCGTTCACAATTCTGGTCAAACTTTGTTCAATTAATTTGTTATCATAACGAGACAGTCTAATGTGTTGGACCCTACTTCTGAGCGCCTCAATTAATCGAGAAGGGGTTGTTGTTGTGAAGATGAATCGTGATGTTAAGCTACTTTGTTCCATCATTCTGCGCAAATATGCCTGGCGTAAATTTCCTAAATAATCGGCGTCTTCAATCACAATAATCCTAGAAAGTTTGACCCGTCCATCTGAATCAAGATTAAAAGTTTCCTGCCCACTTGGGGGGCCCACATCGTCGGGAACCTCGGCTAGGCTATCGGTGAAAATATCAAGACTAGTAAGACCTGCTAAGCTATTACCAGAGCCGCTTGGACGGATAAATTCCTCAAATATTTTCATTGCTCCTGCCATTCGAGACAAATCCTTAGCGTTCAGAATATGGGTTGTCGATTGCCATCCGGGGCCTAATAACTGGCGTGCAACCATACGCATTACGGCGGTTTTTCCAACCCCGCTTGGCCCAGATAACAGCAAGTGAGGAGGATTTGATCCCGTTGAAGCGGTTTGCAAGGTTTCCTTGACAGAGTCGTTAACTAGCAAATCTGTGAATCTTATCGGGGCCTTTGACTCTAGCCACGACGTCATATTACGCTAATTTAGACGGCGGTTTTTGAACTATCCGTGCGGTATCTACTCGGCTTTGAGCTTCTTAACACCGGTTCTTCTGAGTTTCATGAACACTCTAGAACCACATGCCTTGCAACTAATACCATTACGCTCTCGGTGGAATGATTCTATACTTCCGCATGTTGCACATTTGTAATCAATTAGTTCAACCATACTGTCCAACTCAACACATCCGAATAGTCTTCCTTTCTTAATCTGTTTGTCGCGCTCTAATCGAATGTATTGACAAAATTGCTAGTGGCGCCCGCTCCGGGAATTGAACCCGGGTCGCAGGAATGACAATCCTGCATGATAACCTCTACACCAAGCGGGCGTGTTCGTATCCGCCTGAGCGCAACCGCTATTTAAGCCGCGCCATGTGGCTATACGAGGGAGTAATACCATGGCCAAGAAAAAAACCTCTGCTGAAACGGCAAGAGAACAATCTGAAATTGCTAAGGTTGAAGGTATGCTAGGTGACGCTTTTGGCAGCCTTGGCGGCCTTGAACAAACCAACCACAATGATGGAGTAGGTGTTGAAACCGAAGTACTGGAAGAGCCTGCCGGCGATGAGACCGCGGAAAAAACGGAAGAATTGGTCACAAATGCTATTCCTTTAGAAGACTCCAGTTTAGAACCTGAAAATATCCCAGAGTTGGTTAACGAAAATGAGTTATCGGACGTGAACCCGGATTCTGTTTCTACTCCCGCCAGCGGCCCTCCTTCTAAACCACCTACTGGTCCACCACAGAATTTACCTGCTACAGAAGATAAGCCAAAGCCACCAGCTGGACCACCGTCTGGACCCCCTTCAAGTAAACCTCGTGGCCCACCTTCAAAACCACCTAGTGGCCCGCCGCAAAATATACCATCTGTTGATGGAGAAGCAAAACCGCCAACTGGTCCGCCTTCTGGTCCGCCCACAGGCAAACCTAGCGGCCCACCTTCAGGGCCGCCCGGCGGGACGCCTGATGAATCCTCAGAAACCAAAATTGAGGAGGTAGAAGCATCAACAGAAACTGAGCAAACTAGTGACTTGCCAACTATCGCAGATAATGAGGTAGTCACTGATGAGCAAATCGACGTGGAGTTGGCGGAAAACGCTGAAAATTCTGATGTGGTTGCCGATGCTCCGCAAACAACTGAAAATTCGGATAGTGAAACCTCAGACGACTCAGAGGAAGAGGGAATAGAACAAATCCCAGATGAGAAAATTATACCATCAGAAGAGGTAATGATTGACCAAGAAGAGGATATTTCAGTCAAGGAAGCAGAGATTGCTAGATTATCTGCAGAGGTTGAAAGATTACGTAGTTCAATGTCAGGAGCCGCTGACATAATTGAGGAAATGGAGAATCCTCCTATGCCACCTGTCGTTCACGAGGACCTAGTTATTGGTGCTCATATTGTCGCTGATATGGCAAGGATGGCTCGTCAATTAGACAGGGACAAGTTAGTTAGGGCATCGATGGGAACAATTGCAATGCTCCACCCCGATAGACTGGATGTGTTAATCTCAACGAAAAATAAGTCATTGCTACCAAGAATGAATGAACAGGATTTGTGTGCTGGAAAATTGAATGCTGACCCACCTCGTGGCGCACCAACAGACTGGCGAGTGCTTGAGGTTTTACTGGCGTCGACCAGTATCGTTACTGGTGGGCCCGCTGCAGTAATTCATTGTCATGGTGCCTACTCAACTGCGGTAAGTTGTGAGAAAGACTTGGTATTAATGCAACCCATTGATGAAATAGGCAAAGATAGTATTGGTAAGGTTATAATTGTCGATCCAGATGAGGAAAATCCAAGAGAGTATCTTCGGCAAGTTGCTGAGGCACTAAATCAGGGCGGAATGCGCTGCGTGGTAATTCGAGGTAACGGCGCTTACGCTGTTGGAGCTGATTTAGATCAAGCCTGGGCTAACGCCGCAATGCTTGAACACAGCATGAAAATTGTCATGCTTGCCAGACAAGCAAATTTGAAGATATAACATCATTATGAATTATACAGCCGTTCATAAGAGACGGGAAGCGACTGTTAAATGTGAAAACTAAGCCAAAAATAGCAGTCTCTGCTTGCTTAATTGGACAAAATGTTAGACATGATGGCACTAATGCAGAATTCCAGCCTCTCTCTCAGGACTGGGCGAGAGATTATGACCTAATTCACACATGTCCTGAATTAGAAATTGGATTAGGAGTCCCAAGGAGTGAAACAAAACTGGTCAAATTTGATAATAAAATCTCACTG
>JAYXVG010000005.1:0-28770 GCA_036021875.1 Thermoplasmatota archaeon
ATCCCAACAATGGTGCAGTAATATGGCAGTATAATACCGAAGTAGTTACATGGGGAATTACTGGTAGTATGTTGGTTGAGTCAGAAACAGTAACATTACCAACTAGAAAGGGGTTAGATCAATATTGCTTAAACGGGGATTTGATATTCACTCAAGAAACAGGCATCGGCTGGCGTAATGGAGTTACTTATGCTGCCGGAGCGTATTGGGTTGGCGATGAAAATGGCAAAATTTGGGCCGTAACCAGTAATAATTCAACAAGTTACAATATAGGTCAAGGAAAATTAAGACACCCACCAGTTGAGGTTGATAATGGAGATTTATTATTACACTTGCAAACTGACGTTGGTAGCACCGTTTACCGGTTCGATACTACTTCCCACTCAATGAGTTTGGTAATGAATTCTGGGTCCGGTCCCGGCATACCTATACAATTAAATGGCTACATAATCACCACAGATTCACAGCAAATAACGTCTATTTCATGTGATCTCAAATGTTCTGTCATAGACTCTGAGGAATTTCGCTCAAATGGCGAGATATCTGAGGTATTTGGCTACATAGTGGCTCCAAGAAACACCGTTGAAGGGGGTTATGGCCAATTCGAATTACAAAGCAGTGGTGAGTTAACCTTCGTAGAAATGTTACGGTTCAGTGATGATTGGTATGGTACGGCAGGCGTGGAATCGTGGACAAATAACGGACAAAAGTATCAATTGTTTGTCAACGATAACGCGAATGTAAAATTATATTCAACTAATTTTACTGTAGAATCAGTAACCGAGGAAAACAGTGATTGGTGGATTATCTTAGTGCTGTTATGTGCCCTTATTCTAATATCTGCAACAAGTATAAATCTACTTAGAGAAAGATTCCTCGCTGCTTTCAAATACTTCATTTTGTTTACTACAATATTGCTATATTTCACCATGGCCGATGTTATTCAGTCTTGGTCGGAAATCATTAATGAAGAGCAAGAAGCATCTAATGCATGGGATGATGAGTGGCCTGAAGAGTGGTTAGGAACTCAAATAGTCGTGTTCGAATTTTCCGATCGAATCGTCATAGCTGGTGGATTACTAGATCACGAGAACGTTCTCGATTTGACAGAGGCAGCAGCACGTCAACAGGGCTTAACTCTCCAGATTACCGAAAGTAGTCTTGGTAAATATCTCGTTAGCATTGATGATGTTGCGGGCGAGGGTTGGGAGTATAATGTCAATGGCCAGCCGGGGACTCTATCTGCGGAGTATAGAAACATAGATTCTGATAGTATAATCCTGTGGCGACAACTTTAGTTTAGGCAATGCTCAAGAAACTCGACCTCTAGGGTCAACCATGTTCCAATCTTCTGGAGTTCATGGACCAATTCTTGGACCTGTTGGTGGACTAGTGATAGATGTAGTGTTACTATCTGTCGCATTCTGGATGTTGGCCTCACCAAATATGCGTAGAGCGACGAACATTCTAACATTCATAACTCTAGTAGCAAGCATCTCACTGCTTAGAGTAATAATGGCTCCACTGCCTAATATTCAACCCGTGACTGTTGCTGCATTAATCATAGGTGCTCAGTTAGGTGCTCGCAGAGGAATAGCATTTGCAGTGCTAGTTACTATGGTATCTAATTTTATTATTGGTGATGGAATATGGACATTGTATCAAGCAATTGGATGGTCGGTAGTAGCCGTAATCGGGGCATCGTCTAATATCGTGACAAACGGAAAACTACAGCTGGGTAAAACCTTCGGATACGCCATAATTTGTGCCTTTTTATTCGACTTCATAGTCTCTATGAGCATTATTGGAACAGTATCATTAAATCAATTTATGATCTATATTCTTAATGGGATACCGTATGATTTACTACATGTTGTAGGCAATCTAACCTTTGCTGCTTGGCTTGGGAATTGGTTTAGTGATTCAATCGCACAATTCAGAACTATGGAAGAAATAGAACAAACAGTAGTAGATGGATATGTTGCGAGAACGTGATGGTCCTTCAATGGCTCTGATAGTCAGAAAAGATCTAAAATTGTCAACAGGTAAAACAGCTGTTCAGTGCTCTCATGCAGCGGTTAACTGTGCATTGCTAGCAAGGAAAAATGAGCCCAGAATAATGGAGCGTTGGCAAGCTAGCGGTGCCAGAAAAATATGCTTATCAATTGATGATTTAACCTCTATGAAGATACTTCTTGGTAAGGCAAAATCTGCTGGCTTGATTACTTACTTGGTTAAGGACGCTGGTCACACCGAGGTATCTCCAGGGACAGTCACAGTTCTTGGAATAGGCCCAGCTCCAAGGAATAGTATTGATGCATTAACCACCGAACTAAAGCCATTTTAGGGATTGTGATAATTTGGGATTGCGTTCATTCATTCACCGATTGACAGCACCAAAAACCAATTCAGGACGTTTAGATGATACGGTAAAATTAGTCTTGGTAGTGAACAATGACTTGAAGATGGGCAAAGGGAAAATTGCTGCTCAAGTAGGGCATGCATCCGTTTCTGCAACTCTAAAAGCAGGAGAACATAATCCAGTAGCGTTAGACTCGTGGCTCAAATCGGGGCAGAAAAAAATCTGTCTAAAGACTACTTATGATGAACTTATGGAAATCTCTGCAAAAGCGAAAACAAACAAAATTCAGATTGTAGAAATAAACGATGCTGGTAAAACACAAATACCCAGTGGTTCATTGACTGTCGTGGCTTTTGGTCCAGATGAAGAAAGGATATTAGAAGAATTGACTGGACATTTGAAATTACTATGAAATCCGCCTAGTTCTTCAATGATGGCTAATTGGTTGGGTCATGCGAGAGTATAATTTAGACAGAATAGATCTCCGCAGTGACACGGTAACTCAACCGACAAAAGCGATGAAGCAAGTAATGATGGCTTCTGTTGTCGGTGATGATGTTTTGCAGGATGATCCAACAGTAAAACAGCTTGAAGATAAGATTGCTAAGATGTGCGGCATGGAAGCAGCATTATTCGTTCCGTCTGGAACCATGTCCAATGCTATTGCCATCAGGGCTCATACATCACCAGGTGATGAGATTATTATGGAGCGAACCAGCCATATTTACCAATATGAAGGAGGCGGTTACGCTGCATTATCTGGAGTATCAGTAGCGCTTATTGATGGAGAGAAAGGCCAACTTACTCCCGAAGCAGTTGCTAAGGCGATTCGTAAAGCTGATGGCAGCTTGGGGCACTATCCAGACGGCACCTTGGTTTGCGTCGAAAACACCGCCAACCGAGGCGGTGGCACATGTTACAAACAAGAAACCCTAGATGCTATCGCTGCCACAGCCCGTGAGCATGGTTGCGCAATCCATATGGACGGTGCGAGAATCTTTAATGCGGCAGTAAAAATGAACACACCAATCGATAGGATGCTGAGGGATTTTGATTCAGTTTCCATTTGCTTATCAAAAGGACTCGGTGCGCCGGTTGGTAGTCTACTAGTCGGGTCTAAACAATTTATTGCCAGAGCAAGTAGATGGAGGAAATTATTTGGCGGGGGCATGCGCCAATCTGGATTCCTCGCCGCATGCGGCTTATTCGCACTTGAACATAATATTGAGCGTCTGGCTGAAGACCATAAAAGGGCAAAACATCTGGCAGATAGCATAAGTCAAATTGATGGTTTTTCGATTGATTTGGATTCAGTCGAGACAAATATGGTTTACATCGATAGTGATATGGGAGCAAAAAAATTGATGCAAGAGCTAGCAGATCAAGGCATTGACGTTCTCGATGTAGGACCAACTGCCGTTAGAGCAGTCATCCATCTACATGTTACTGATGAAGATATAGAAAAAGTAATCCAAGTATTCACTACTCTGTGTAACTAGTTCATCTCCGTCCAGTTATTGCTATTGCGCCAAGCACGGCTGTCAATGTTATTACAACCCCAAATCCCGGAACAGAGTCTTCAGTTTTAGTTGGTTCTGGACTCGGCTCAACGAAAGTCATTACATAAACAAGGTGGACTTCTAGGTCATTACCATCATTTGCTGCAGGGATTTGAATGGTAGCGGTTCCTGATTTTTCATTACCTAATTCGGTAATGTTTCTAACTATGTCATGGTAGGTTCCAGCGCCATTCCCACCGTCAGGATATTCTGCGCTTTGCTCAACGAACCAAGCGTTCACATTGAGAACAGCATTGGGATATGATGACATGTTAATATCTAAATCCCAACTAATTATTCCAGAATTGTTAGCAATTTCACAATCACAGAGCGCTTTTGGCGTCCAGGAGAAAAATGATGACACATCTTCCAAATTAATTGGTGTGGTAAGCATAGTTCGGTAGTCATTTTCCAGAGAATCAGAGTCAGGTAGTGTCCCATGCTTCATGATAATCCCATTAAATGCAACCAAGGGTGGGAGGGAAACACCATAACGTTCAGTCAAGTAACTCGATGCAAAATCATCGCCAAGCGGATCTTCATAATCTGGTGAACGGTGAAATTCATATTTTTGGACTAATCCCTCTGCTTCTAGTTTGTTTAACTCCGCTTCAGCCTTAATACAATTATCACACCAAGTCGCAGTAAAATCTTCGGCAATCGCTGGTAAATCACTAATCAACGAAGTGTTTGTAGTTATATTATCAATTGTGACATGCTGTCCCCCAAATACTGGACCTGCATTGGTCGGCTCTGCTGGTAAAGCGTTTGAGGAGGGTAGTGCTAAAACCAACATCATGAAAAAAACTGCAAATGCAATAATTCTTCGCATATACTGGCCTAGAAAGGAATTGATTTGAATCCATCTCATGTCTGATTTGATTATAAATTTAACAATCCTTCTTGTTATTCAATAACAGTTTTCAATAACTGCCGCTAGTCTGTGTGTATGTTGGGGAGGTGTGTTAATGGATAATTATGCTTACAATATTTCCATTGAATCGGCCCCTAGTGGTTGTTTACTACCACAATGGTTGCGGCAGGAGTTGTTATTTAATCCTGAAAATGAACTCATGATACTATATCCTACTGAGTCAACACGACAGACACATGTTAGAGAATTGTCTACTACCAATCCATCAATTGATTCTTCTAAGCACCTGACAATCAATCGTCTGGTCAGAGCATTACTAACTGATTTTCGCCAGCCGAATGCGTTTGATGATGATAGCTTTCTGCTCTACAAAATTCATCAAGAGTGTGTCAGGCGAGCGGTTAAGGGTAGATTTCCTCTCTTACATATAAGTGGTAAAAAATGGAGTGTAACCAAAACGCAGAGGCTGGCATTACTGCATCAAGAAATCTCAAAATTAGCCAAGATTCCTGAATGGGAATCTGATCCAGGAGTGAAGGAATTTCGTAATGTATTGCAGTCGATAGAGCAGATCGGTCTAAAGACCCATCCTGATTTAATGAATTATCACCTTCTCGAACTGCTAGAAAATCTAGATATCACAGAACTACCGTTTACTCTCAAGGGATTGAGTGGTATTATTCTCCTTGACCACCCACCAGAGTTTTCTGAAGTGGAGCGACATATACTTTCCAAAATCTCACAGTTGATTCCAATTCATCAACTCTGTAACCCTGGGCAATTTAGACTCGGATATAGTGGGGCATATCTACAGGACATACCCTGGTGTACTCAATCAAGCCTTCCATCTTGGGTTCCACCACACGATGTAATGCCAGCAGATTTTAATTCACAATGGCAGTCAAAAATTTCTAAAACAAGTAATGCACAATATCACAAAGTGATTGTTGAGCGCTCTGAACACATAGTTGAAGCAACCAATAATTTACTCCACAATATCAGAGTAAACCCTGCTGATAAAATATTAGTTGTTGATGCTAATCTGGAAAACCGAGCGCATAGATGGCATGAAGTTCTTAGGCAGATGGGAATTTATGATAACACTCAAAATTCAAAGGCGAATGATGAACCACTAATACAAGAGATAAACCACCATTTACAATTATCTAGTGGCCTTGAAGCTTGGTCATTTGATAGGTTACGTAGACTGGCGAACAGTGCGTTAATATCGATTGATTTTGACCATAGACACCCAACAGATTCTGAAATAATCCCGAGACCTCATGTCGATATCCTGCAAAACATCTCACGCAGTTTCCACGTTTTGGGCGGTCCAGGCGCGGCCGAGAGGTGGATGACAACTCTGTCGAGTAACAATCATCAACTTGGTGATTATGATGATTCGCAATCAATCAAGCAAGAAGAGACTCAGTGGTGGTTAGCTAATGTGATTAATTTATGGAATATAGTTACTGATGCCCCGTATAAGATATCAGCCATTACCGGGTGCTATTCAGGAGAAGAATTACCCCTCGTATCAACATTAAATACACCTAGAGATCTATTGAGATTCTTGATTAACAGTGTAAAATGGTCATTGATTATGGCTGACGACTGTCATTTTAACAGATGTCTGAACGCCGTAGAAACTCTAGAAATGAAACTAAACTCTATTGACAACGAAAGTGATACACTCAACGATAATTTATCATTTATCGAATTGGTGAAATTGATTATCGATAATGAAACATTAGACAAATCAAGACTCGAATGTCAAAACGTTATGATTTGTACGCCTAACGAGGCCTTTGGGCAGTCCGCTAAAATCATCATTCTAGCAGGATTAGATTCAGAATCTTGGTCTATGAAACCGAGTAACATTCCATGGTTAGACAACGCAACAAAGGTAAAGCTAGGATTAGCCAATTCGGATATCAAAATAAGGCAAGCACGACATCATTTACGACATATCTTGAACAGTTCAGAGTCAGTAATCATCATTGACACATCACTAGATGAGGCGGCAAGCCCTAGTCCTGCGTTAGCTGAATGGCTTGATGATATTGAAATGGATGAGAAGATTTTCTCTTCGATTCCTGACTTTATTGACGACAAGGCATATCTATCAAGCAGAACAGATAGATTGTGGGATCTGATTCAATCAAATGACAAAGTTGCGTTGAAATTACGTATGTTTAGCACTGAGTATGAAAATAACAGGCCTATTAGCAATAGAGCTGGAACGAGGGGCAGGGATATACGTCAACGTTCGAGCCTCGCCTTACTTAGTGACAAGGCAATAGAGGTATTGCCAAACAACAAGTCATCTATCGCAATGGCTCAAGAGTTGCCAATAAACACGAAATTGCGAAACTCACAATTAACCCTTAATTCATTGGATGTTGGGGATTCTAGAGGTTGGGATGAGCGAGAGAATATGGTTTCATTCACACCGTTGAATCTTCAGCCCAGCATAAAATCTGCAAATGCTAATACCAGAACGCAGCCTAATTGGCCGAATCTCGGCTATCGCGTTGATGGTAACACAGTCAGCCCTTCGATAGATCCCCGTCCGCTACCAATACAACAACAACTACCAGATTCTCTATTAGAGGTGATGGGGTTATCGAAAACAAATTTGAAACCTAAAGTATGGTCATCTTACCGACTCCAGGCCTGGCTTAAGTGTCCTCGGCAAGCATGGTTAACTAATCATTTACAGGTCACCACAACTGAGGCACAGAACCAAGACCTTGACAATCGTACTCGTGGTTTATTGATGCACGATATTGAGGCGGAAATATTTTCCAAAAATGGTGTTCCGGTCTTTGACAAACCGCTTTTACAAGCCTCTTCGTTGAATTCATTAGGTCTAAGCACGCCCGAGAGCCTATGGGATATAGTGCTGCAACACCTCGCAGAGAAGAGTCCTTGGTTGTCAAGAACTAATGCCGTATCTGTGCATCGTTGTCGAGAATTGATTGGTGTTACACCTAATGTGTGGAAAGAATACTTAGATGGCGAAACGAACCTGGCACTAAGTGGAAAAGTCGCTAATTACCTCATTGCGACGCTATCACTAGAAAATTCTGCACCATTAGTTTGTGAGTGGCCGATTGGCACAGAATCCACCGGTTTTGTCAAAATTGACGGAATCAAGGATAATGGTGTAGCAGGTGATTTTCTATTCAGGGGCCGTATCGACAGGGTTGATCAGTTGCTGACCAATGATACTGGAGACAAACAGAGGTTGGTAATAATCAGGGATATGAAAACAGTAAACGGACCAAAAATAAAACAGCGCGGGGCGCGGCATAGGCAGGCTATTTTTGATGAATTACAATTGGCACTATATGCTGCAGCGTGGGAAGCAGCATACCCAAATGATCGAGTAATTGGTGTTGGAATTACAGAAGTCGGCGACAGTACTCATTACTATGTAGAAATTGACCCCGAGTATCTTGATTTAGTTGAAAATTTGTCTATCGGTGAAGTTACTACATATACGGCAGAAACCTTCCGAGATCTAAACGAAGAAATCATCGGGCAGAGTAATGGTTTCAGAGCTTGGATAGATGAAAGAGTTAGAACTGCATTGCGCGTTATCGATGGCGCTGGAGCAGGCCATGTCAACCCAACAGTGAGTGATGATTGCAAGTATTGTAAGGTTAGAAGGCTGTGCCCGTCAGTCAAACTGGGGGGTAAACTATGAGTTTCCCATTCAATCTTAGTCAGAAATTAGGCCTTGATTTGGATAAACATATCGCTATTGATGCGGGCGCTGGGACAGGGAAAACTGCAGTAATGGCAGAACGTTACGTTCAACACTTGCTAACCGAATTTCAAAGGGCAAAGCAATTGCTGCCCAATGGTCCTAGAACACCGATACAAGGACAAGGAGCGCTGCGAACTCCGGCACGTGAAAGAAGCAAACTGGTAGAATGGAAAGGGTTGTTGCCGAGTGAGGTTGTAGCAATCACCTTCACGAGAAAAGCAGCATCTGAATTGCGTAGCAGAATTCGAAAACGGCTCGCTCAGACTGATACAAATCTGCATGCCATAAATTCTGGCGACGTTGAAATGTTACTCGGCAATTTAGAGGATGCGCCAATTTCGACAATCGACGCTTTTTTGGCTAGGCTTGTCACACCTTATCTTGACATTTTGACATCACAACCGACAGGAGAGCAGATTGCTGAGGTTAGATCACCGATGTTAATCTCAGAAACAATAAACTCTGCTTGGCGTATCAGGACAGTTTACGATGCTGATGAAGCGGGTATTCTCGGTGATCGTCAAGGGTTCATCAACGCCAGAAATAATTTGGCTATATTGCTGGGTGGACAGCGTAATGCAGAAGTTGTGCTGGCGGGTTTGTTAAACACATCTCTGTTTGTTGAGGAAACCAAACGTAACATAAAGCACAAATCTGCTCAAAAAGGCATCGATTGGCGGGAGACAGAACCGGTGGATTCAGAAATTATTCTTGACCTAATTGGCCACCCTGCAGAACCTTTCATCACTAGTATATACAACGAATTACGCGGGGTCTTGAATAATTGGTTAGATATCTATCTCGAGTACCACCAGCAATATATCCTAGCATGTGAACAAGAAATTGGCACTAACAACACTAGGTTCAATCAATTGGTTGAATTGGGCAGGAACATTAACCCAGGCAACAGTATTGACCAATTACAATGGGTTTGGTTGATTGCAGTTTGTTGCACATCAAAATCCTCACTTGACAATAAATCACCCACTCATTTTCCACGTAATAGGTTACCAAACGGTGATGGTTGGCACGGGGGTATCCAAACAAATGCCAAGACAGAACTATCTAACTCAGTAAAGAGTGATATCTCAACCCAAGCAACAGCATTGATTCAACAAATAAGAACGGTGCTCAATAGTAATGAAGGTAAATTAGCCAAGATTTTGGGTCGAAGCTCGTTCACATTTGAACCAAGAATACGCCTAGATTTTCTTCCAGAGGAAAGTCCACTCAATTATACAGATATAACAGACGACTTAACCGTTGAACCTCCAAACGGCCGGACTAGGATTACTAAGCAATTACAACTATCAGTCCTCAAGGACTTGTTAGTAGTTCACAAAGGCTGTCAACAGATATTGACTCTTAGAAAAAGTCAGGAAGGAGTTCATGACTTCGATGATATTCAGCGACTAGCAGCCGATTTACTTCTCGCCAAATGTCCCGACATCATCCGTTATGATTATCCGATTGAGGTAGTTGATACTCTTGATAATTTGGGAAGCGAACCATGGACAGATAGTCATCTACATAGAGCAAGAGATTTGATAGCAAGCAAGTATCCCGAGTGGCGCGAAGATTTCGAACGCCGTATCAGTATTTTGAAAACCATAAGGCAAGAATATTTGGCATTCATAGTTGACGAATATCAAGACACGAATCCTGCACATTTCAGATTGTTGGCACGATTATGGGGGCCGAGAAAAATCAATGAAGATTCAGATAGCCACGGGCCTTGGGATCCAACGATTTGTATCGTAGGGGATATGAAGCAAAGTATCTACAGATTTAGGCAGGCAGAAGTAACGGTGATGAGACGGACTGTAGAGAGCATAAAACGAGTAAACAAAGTAGAATATCAAAATACTGATTTTCGATTTAGAGATTTGAGTTACGGCCGGGACCCTAGACCGGTAAAAGGTCTTAATGCATTTACTTCAGGGATTGCCAAGTCCAGTGAATTGCCTAAAGGTGCAGGCGAGTGGAATACTATTGATTTGAATAGGTCTGACAATGGTGATATGATTACCGATGACGATATTATCGATAGCCGACGGAATGGCCACATAGACCTGACCTCAAACCATCGTACTGCTCACGATTTATTACACACCCTAAACAAGATTTTTGCTGATGTATTTGATCCACGTCACCATAGTCTGCCAGGAGATTATCATGCGAAGGCACAGGCTCTCAACCCAGCGAAACAAGACACTCCACATGGCAAATTAGAATGGCTTATGCCCCTTAGGTTAGAGGATTTAGACCATCCAACAAACAATCAACTATTCAATGAATCAAACCCAACACCTATTCAGTTAGAACATGAAATGATTGCTTTAAGATTACAGAATCTACTACAAGGTGTTCCTTGTAAGGTTTGGAACTCAAAAGATAAATCGTTTATGACTCTTGAAAAGCCAAATGAATTAATCGAGCCTAGCGACGTGACAATCCTAATCCACTCTAGAACTCACATAACAGATCTAATCAATAGATTACAAGCTAGGGGTATTCCCGTAATATCAGATAAACAAGGACAATTACTTACTCAACCAATCGTTGAAACCTTAATGTCAGCACTCGATTTAATTGCCCATCCAAAATCAAAATATGCTGCAGCAAGTTTAGCAAAATCTCCAATTATTGGATTAACCGATGAAGCATTGAATAAACTATTCACTGAGAATGCAGAATCAGAGAATTGGTGGATAGTCCTAGCTGACAACGTCTCTAATGAGCGATTGAAGAACCTACTGGGACATATCAACAAACAACTCAAAGGCTACAATGTTTACAACATATTGAATGATATTCTAGATAACTCCGATTTACTATTCGCTCACCCAGAGGATTCCTCTCGACAAAACGCTGAACAATGGTGCGACCTAGTATATCACATTGGCAAAGAGTGCGGGCACAATCCAGCGGAGATATTTGCCCAATTGGATTCGTTGCAGAAACTGGGTAGCAAAGGGCCACAAGCATCTGCGACTCCATCATCAGGGGCGGTTAAGATAATGACGGTCCATGGCGCTAAAGGCCTTGAATCAAAGGTAGTAGTTGTTTCAGGAATGTTCCAAGCCGGGCGCTATGATGCGAATATTACGACAAGAGAAAATGTCCTAGTAACCCCTGAAATAATCTCTGGACGCATTAATCCGTGGGCTTCTTTGGACCGTCCGGAGGACGGTTTGTGGGAATTCACCAAGAGTTTCAACAGTGCTCAAAATCAGGCTGAACGCAGAAGAGAATTCTATGTAGCGTTGACAAGGGTTGAACATCACCTTATCATTGTTGGCAACTCGACAAACTCTGGCACTATTTGTTCAAAAACCGGAATGCTACAATTTACCAGTAAGCCTTGGGAAAATACCATGGGTCACATGTGGATGGAAGGCCTAAGATCAATTGCTTTCAAGGAAAACCTGGTTGATTCACCATGGTTGAAACCAGATGATTTATCAGCGCCAAATCTCGGCGATTATGGAAGACATGAAGTATCGATAAACCCTGTTGAACTATACTTCAATTCACAATTGGGCAAGGGCAGTATTAGATCTATGGCTATTTTTCACAGCCCGAATTGTTTCACAGAACAACAACCAATATCGGCTGAAGAAAAATGGCAAATAATCGAAGATAAATTGGCTAAAAAGAATATTAATTCACCAAAAAATTCCAACCACAGGCAGTTAGTTCATACATTAAAATTAGGAGCGAATACCTTAGACAACAGTTTTCAGTGCCGACACCATCACTGGCCAAACAACCTCGAGAATTGGAATCAGCATAGGTTGGCAAAACTATCACAACCCCCCCCAAATGAATCGAATCAAATTAACGAGTTACCATCACCTGTTGAATTTGGGTTGATGATGCATCGCTTGCTTGAGATTAGTCTTGATAACCCAAGCAAATACAATACACCTACTGACCTATATTTACCTGATAGTTGGCTAAATAAGCCGGAGCACGATATTACCTCAGAACAATCAATTCAAATTGTGCTTTCTGAATTCGGCTATTCAAAATCGGAGCCTGCATCAGAAAAGCAGTATAATGTAACTTTTGAGCGCATGAAATGTATCGCCGAATTAATTGATCAAGGTTTGACTGGTAGGTATGCAAAGGGTGAACAAATCCATGGATTAGTTGCCGAGGGTCTCAGGACTGAGTTGCCATTTTTGTATAATCATAAGGCGGATGTTGCTATCCCTGTAACAGCATTTAGTGACAGCAAAATGCAGGAAGTGGCAAGAGTTGAAACTGTTGAAATAATTTTTGATGGTCGGGCTGATTTAGTCATGGCTTATGCAGACTCTGATGGCAAGGGCTATCTGCAAGTTGTCGATATGAAGACTACAGGTTGCCTAGACGGGTTTAATCCAATCAATCATGAGCAGGGAACTCCTCTTCAGCGATATCGCGGCAATCTGCATGATAAGTCGCCTTCAAACCCAGCTGAGATTAATATCCTTGACAAATATAAATATCAATTGACTTTGTATTCACAAGCACTTGAAGCGATTGAAGATGCTAAACCAGCGTCGCAAAGAAGAATTATTTTACCTCCCGCAATACTCATTGCAGCGTCCGGAAGGACTGTTGAAATGTCAGCACATGATTACAAATTAGCGAAAGAGGATTTGACAAATCAACTAATATGGATTGGTGAATTGGTTGCTAAACCTACCAGCAAAGAGCAGCCAAATAGAATGACTATGGAGCACGCATTAGTTTGTTGGAACACTGGTATTGAACCATTGGATTAGGATGACTGCTTTTGCCCTGCAAAAACCAATGTAACACCGTTCTCGCCTCCGGCAATCCACTGCTGGATATTGACAAATCCAGCGTCAGACCAGGCTCGGTGCCACTGTTCAGTTGTCCGAGTCGACATGTTCACTCCTACATATTCTGGCCAGGATAGACTATCTTCATTTTCTGCGTAATGATCGATACCAATAACAGCCCAACCACCGGCTTTTAGCCACTTTTCGTAAAAGGTTTTGAGCATACTTTCTGGGTCATTCAGATAGTATAGGAACTCCATCGAGTGAATAAAATCAAACTTTTTGTCGGGTAGGTAATCTGGCAAGTCAGCCAATATATAATCGTTAGAATCATCAATAGATTTGGCTTTACTTATCATCGCATTAGCACCATCAATACCCATTGCATAACTACAGTTTTCATGTTCCTTTAATTTTCTAACAACCCAGCCATTTCCGCAACCAACATCAACAACAGAGAACGGCTGCCCGGTTTCTGCAACCCTTTGAGAGATAAATTCAAGCATTTCTGTTACTGAAGCAGCATGTCCTCTTTCCATTCCCTCGTCTTTGCCGTCAAGCGCCCAGTCATGGAATACATCGGTTGCGGGTCTCTTCTCCATGGCATACGGTTATCGATACACCAGATAAATCGTCGCTTTATTCAGTATACAAGTTGCACATCAGACTCTGCGCTCAAAGCGATTACTCCTGGAGGTCCGCTCCAAGTCAGCCAATTTTCATATCCAGCGATAAGTTTTGTACTAGCATTCTCTTTTGTTACACCATTTGCTGCTTGAGATCCGGTAGAACACCATACTTTGTTCGCATCATCTGTGATAGTTTTCATCATTCCGTCAAACATACCATTTGGCAAGTCTCCAGAATTATTTATTCCTTCAACAAATTCTGAGTGGAGCATCTTCACACCGTTCGCTGCGAAGAATACGTCAACATCATATCCGTCTTTGATTGCTTGGGCTGCACATGCAATCCCCACTATGCACTTGCGCAAATCGACTTCAGGGTCAGTCACTAGTTTGACAAAAAATTTCTTACTCATAAAAACTACTAAAATTTAGGCGACCTATTGATTTATTGTTATTGTGTTCTAAAGAGTGGGAATTATTACTCTTAGTTATATATGCTATTAATTTCGCAGGACCTGCGAGGCAATAACATGAGTGCGAGTAAGATGAAAAATCGACAAATTCCCGTGACGGTTCTAACTGGATTTTTGGGTTCTGGCAAAACCACCCTGCTGAATCATATTTTGACCAGCACTGAACACAAAATGAAATTTGCAGTAATTGAGAATGAATTCGGCGATGTTGGCATTGACGAAAATATCCTTGTTGAGAGTTCAGAAGAAAGCGTCATAGAAGTAATGAATGGTTGCATATGTTGCACTGTTCGTGGTGACCTAACTGAGGCCCTTGACGGATTGTATGAACGGATAAGAGATTTTGATGGCGTCCTGATTGAAACTACGGGGCTGGCCGACCCTGCACCAGTTGCTCAAACATTTTTTGTTGACGAACGAGTAACTGAGCGGTATAAGCTCGATGGAATAATTACTGTAGTCGATGCAAAACACATTATCCCTCATATCGATGAAGAGAAACCCGAAGGAGTCGAGAACGAGGCCGTTGAGCAACTGGCCTTTGCGGACCGAATTATGCTTAACAAGATAGATTTAGTTTCTGATGAAGAAATCAAAGAGGTTGAGAGCAAAATTAAATCCATCAACGCCTTTGCACCAATCTATCATACTGAGCAGAGTGTAATCGATCCTAGTAATTTGATCAACATAAGCGCCTTCGACTTGGAAAAGACTCTAGCTATGGACCCAGAATTCTTGGACACAGATGCCGAGCATGAACATGACCAAAGAGTGACATCAACCAGTTCAATATTCAATGGCTCGCTCAATGTCAACAAACTACAACAATGGATTGGAGAGCTCATGCGGGACCACGGAGAAGATTTATTCCGTTACAAAGGAGTACTTTCTGTCAAAGGAATGGACGAGAAATTTGTTTTTCAAGGAGTTCATATGTTGTTTTCAGGACATTTTAGCCAAGAAGTCGCTCCATGGCGCAAAGGCGAGAAGCGCGAATGCCGCTTCGTATTTATTGGTAGAAACCTAGACCACAAAATGTTGGAACAAGGCTTCCTCGATTGCAAGGCAGAAGACCTTAGATTCAACGTTGGGGATTCTGTGTATGCAAATATTGGTGAATTTGTTGAAGGTAAAATATTGAAGTGCTGGGATGATGGAAACCCCTACCGAGTTGAGATTCAAAACGCAGAAAAATCAAATGTATGGGTCCCAATTGATGATGACCGCTATGTCCGTAGTTTCTCATAATCCCTTTTACGTAAAGTGATATTATGCCAACAAAATTCTATGTTTGCTCCGGCTGCTGCTGCGGTAGGACAGAGAAAGGCAACAGTGAAGTTCCGGCAGAAATGCTGCAAACAGCTTGGCTTAACGGCAACCTAAACAATCATGTTGACCTAAAAATAACATCTTGTCTAGGTCCTTGTAGTATGAATAATGTAACTTTGATTAAAACCCCGCTTAAGTCAATCTGGCTTGGCGAACTCAACACTACACAACATTTCGAAGCGTTGATTGAACTTGCAGAAGACATAAACCAAACAGGTGAATTCACCGAGTTGCCTGAGTTATTGAAATCACATAAGTTCATTCCCTCTTCACTCTGAAGCATGGAATTATTGAACCGAAATATTACCAACTATCAACCAAGGGATTTACTATGGCTGCCGGCCCTGAAATAGACGAAGTGTTGTATGCTGAAATCGAACCTTACAGCACAGGCATGCTCTCAGTATCAGACTTGCACACTATATTTTGGGAACGTGCAGGCAATCCGAATGGGCAACCAGTAATCGTTATTCATGGTGGTCCTGGGGGTGGTTCGCAACCCAGTTATCGACAGTATTTCGATCCAGAAAAATTTGACATAATTCAATTCGACCAGAGGGGATGTGGGAAATCTACACCATATGCTGAATTACAAGAGAACAATACGCAGAATTCTGTAGCAGATATTGAAGCACTGAGAGAATACTTTGGGATCGATAAATGGCATGTGTTTGGAGGATCTTGGGGGTCTACACTATCGTTAATTTATGCTCAAAATCATCCAGATAAAGCGCTCAGCCTGACGCTTAGGGGTATCTTTATGTGTCGAAAAAGTGAATTACAATGGTTCTACCAACACGGGGCAAGTCACGTTTTTCCCGATGCATTCGAACCGTATCAAAGCCATATTCCACAAGCTGAACAACACGATCTTATTTCAGCATATTACGCTAGGCTAACCAGTGATGAGGCTGAGGTAAGAAGAGCAGCAGCCAAGGAATGGACACGATGGGAAATGGCAACTAGCAGATTATTTCCAGACCCTGAATACCTTGAGAAAGCAGACGATTTAGACTTCGCAGTAGCCTTTGCCAGAATTGAATGTCACTATTTTATCAACGGCATATTTGTCGAGGATGGACACATACTACACAATTGTGACAGCATCACAAACATTCCAACGACTATAGTTCAGGGACGATATGACATGGTATGTCCAACAGTAAGTGCATGGGAATTACACAAAAAACTCCCTAATAGTAAACTGATAATCGTTCCAGATGCCGGCCACTCCATGGGGGAGACTAGCATAGCCAGAGAATTGATTAAGGCTACTGATAGTTTGTAATCAACTTCGAAAGTAATAATCTTGACCTAACTAGGCGTTCCTTTGATATGGGGTGTGTGAGTGGGGTTATTGAAGAGGATATACTCTAGGTGATTGTATGGCTGATGAGGGAACAATAACTCCAGAGATTCGAATTAGTGAACTTGAAGACGCACTTGCAACCGAAACTGAAAGGCTACAGAAATTATTCGCTGCATATGAAGGCCAAGAAAAAGACCTGCTAGATGCTAGGGCTGAGATTGAGGTTTTGGAAAAGGAAATCATCGAGAGAGAAATAGAAAAAGAGGCTCAAGAATCACTCATTGCAGAGAAAGATTTCCGCATTAGAGACCTTGAAATGAAGGCAACAAAAGCTGATAAGAGAGTTGAGCATCTAGAGCCTGAACTTGAGAAGATGGAAGAGAAGTATTCTAGAGAAAAAGACCGTCTTGGAAAAATCTTCAACATCGCCACTGAACTAGATGACGATCTAAAACTCGCTGTTTCAGAGATGAAAGCCAGAGATGATTGGTATGTAGAGCACATGACTTTATTCGAAGACTTAAACAAAGCAATCAAGGAACGCTACGATATGATTGAGCGCGCAGTTGAAGCTGAGCGTAAGTCACAACACATGGCGAGAGCATTCGACGAGCGTGTCGATGAGATGGTCGAAGCAAGAGCGGCAGAGATGACTGTTGAGGAGGCAGAAGAGATTAACGCTAAACCCACAGATTCATCAAATGAAAATTACGATGAAGAGCAAGTTGAGGAAGCAATTGACACATCATCAGAGGAAGATAAAGCAAGCGAATCAACAGAAGAGCCGCCAGTCGATGATGTTCCCGCTGAAGAAACACAGCCAGAGGAAGCGCCGGCTGAAGAAGCACCAGCTCCCGCACCTGCGCCAACATGGGGCGATGATGAAGATCCTTGGGCTGACAATTAGGTGAGACCATGGGCGGCCTAGCGAGGGGCGGACACGCTCCAGTGCTGATAACCTTCATGATGGGTTCAAGTGCTATCATCATTGGAGTTATGATTGATTCACTAAATGGGCTAATGCACTTATTTGGGGTATTATGTTGGATGACGTCAGCGTTTTTCGTCAATTTCTGGCGAGATCCGGATCGAAAGATTCCAACAGATGCCAACATCTTGGTTTCACCGGCTGACGGTCACGTGATGTTTGTTCGAAGAGAACGAGCAACTGGAAGAAGACCGAGTCATGATGAGTCGTCCTCAGACCTAATCGAACTTGACGAATTGACTGGACCGTGGTATCCAGAACCTCTTACGGATGCATTATCGTTCGCAACAGAACAACGATTCGAGCCAGTTAGTGATGGCTCGGAATTAGAACATGATGTGTTTAGAATTGCTATTTTTATGTCGCCTTTAGATGTCCATGTCAATCGTTCCCCGTTTGCTGCAACAATTGAAAGAATGGAACACCGATCTGGACATGGCCGGAAAAGAGGGCCTTTTTTACCAGCAATGAAGAAAGAAAGCGAGCATAATGAAAGGGTAAGAACAGTTTTGCTGGGTGATGACAGCATACGCGTCGAAGTGTGCCAGATTTCTGGAGCACTAGCTCGAACAATTGTTCCTTGGACAGGCGTTGGCGATAAGTTACGAAGAGGTCAAAGGTATGGAATGATTCGATTGGGTTCAAGGGTTGACATTAGAGTGCCTGCGAAATTGTTTGAGCCAGTTGTTGAATCAGCGGAATCTGGTAATCCTCAATTCCCTAAGGGGCAATTTGTTCAAGCAGGATCTTCAATACTTTTCCGACCAAGGAGGTGATTACACTGAGCAAGAAAGCATCACTGACACTCATAGGCAATAATACAAAACCAGCAAAAATCCACCACCTTGTCAAGGCACCAGCCAATACACCATGGGCAAAGGAGAAACAGCAGTCTTGGGATGCTAATAAGCCAGCAACTGTATATGTAACCCCTGAGACTCTTCCAGATGGAACACCTTGCAGTGCAGTAACTGTAATTTTACGTACTAAAGGCTGCCACTGGTGGTGGTCAAGCGGGTGTACATTTTGTGGTTATTTCAACGATACAAGAGATGATGTGTCTAATGATAATTTGCATTCTCAGTGGGAACTAGCGAAACAACAATACAACAATTTTGCAGATCAAGACATGGTTAAGATTTACACCTCTGGGTCCTTGTTGGAAGACCGTGAAATACCAATTGAGTTTCAAGCGACAGTTCTTCGGGAGTGTCATGAGATGGGTAAGGAACTGATAGTAGAGAGCCGATGTGAACAGCTAACTGAAGAAAAGTTGTCGTGGGCAACCTCAATTAATCCGTCGTTTACTGTTGCTATAGGTCTAGAAGCATACGATGATGAAGTATTACGGTTTCATGTCAACAAGGGATTTATCTACGAAGTCTTGGGATAAGGCTGTTGAAAACCTCAGAAAATATAATCTTAGAATCAAAACATATCTAATGTTCAAACCTCCCTTCATGTCGGAAAAAGACGCCCTTGTTCACGGCGTTAAATGGATTAAAGACGTAGCATCGAGAAGTGATGAGATATCAGTAAATCCAATGAATATTCAACGCGGTACGATTATTGATAGGTTACACAGACATAATGAATATCGTCCACCATGGCTTTGGTCTCTTGTTGAAATGATCAAACAATCACATCCACACATCCATCCCAAGGGTGGAGTTAACGGCTCTCCTGACCAGGTTTCACGTCTGATTATTCATCCAACAGCTGGCGGGAAAATACGCGGTGCGCATAACTGTGGAAGTTGCGATAAATTTGTTGTTGCAGCTATCGAAAGATATGCAGTGAGTGGAGATTTAAGAGAATTTGATGGTTTATCGTGTGAATGCCAATCAATGTGGCGGGAAGAGTTAGCCCTCGAGGCGGCTTTACCTCTCCCATTAGGTATTTCACGGCCGAGAAGAGGAAATCGAATCGAGAACCTTCGTTCTCTTTGAATAAATTTCCTCTTATAACCTACTGAATGTTTATCATCACTCTACCGGTGGGTTGGATTGACCCCTACGGGGTCAAACGGGGGAGATATAGTGAACAATACAATACTGCCAGATGTAACCGTCGGCTCAGGACAACCATCGATGGGTAGAGTGGCACTCACACTAATGTTTGTAGGAATGTTTGGGTTATTCGCCTTATTCTCAAACGTCTTTGGTTGGGATTCAATGCCAATTCTGGGGGACATAGTCCCATTTATTGGCAATCTGGGCGGTAGCGGAATATGGTATTATCTAGTTGGCTTGTTAATCGGTATTGGCATAATTGTTGCAACACTGATTGGTGAGGTAGTCGTCGAATAGACGGGGGAATGACATGGAACCAGTATTTGTTGCTTCGGGAATTTTACTTGCTATACTCATTATTGTATCCTATTATGTGACCAACGGAATAGGTACAATGGGTGCCCCAATGCGCCAATTTGCTTTATTCTTAATGAATAAGGCACCTGTAGGTCTTGTTGATTTATTCAAAGACGAACCGGGTAGCGGAAGTAGGACTTGGATGAAGTATGGAACCGCATGGTTTTTGCTGGCGGTTATTTGTGGCTTTATCGGAATTTGGCACAAGTATGATCCCTCCGCCTTAGACTCACTCGCTAGCATCGGTTGGTCCTATGATGATGGATCTGCATTATCAGATTTCACATCCACTGTAATGGGAATATCATTCACTTATTTATTGGTTGGTGGCTGTTTAGTTGCTGTATCAAGGGCTGCAAATAATCGTCTTGCAAGTGAAGCAAATGCATCTATGGTTGCCGTATTATACACTGCATCAATGTCGTTTAGCCTGATTCTTATACCAATAATTTTCAGATTTGTTGAGCTGTCTGATGAGCAGAGCATTAGAGATTTCATTACCCTAATGACCACATATGTAGTCTCGAGTTTACTATTTGTTGCACTATTGATGAATGTCCTTGCAACATACTCGGTTAGAGGCGAGGGTACGTCTTCAATTACCGCTTGGTTTTTGATAATGGCAATTGTTGCACGACTAATAGGCTCATTGTATCACGTTCTCGGGGAGGTAACCGATAACACCCAAATGGTCTGGCTATCAGAAAGAGTGCTTGATGGATGGGTGCCGTTAGCACTTATTTTCGCTCTTGCCTATCACGTCATACCGCATGCAGCAAAAGCACCAGTATGGTCTGGCTCGTTACTGAACGCAAACATGATTCTTCTGTTCGTAACTGTTCCGCCATTTTTTATGACCGAGGCAAATGCAGGTGAATTATTACAAAACGTCGGAGCCTTGTTACTGACATTCTCAATGCTTCCGTTATTCGCCGGGGCAATAAACCTCCTAGTGACTGCATCTGCTAACTCTGGTAATGTGCTAAAGAATCCAGGCTCTTTAGCTGCTACATTAGCCATGTTTTTACTACCAATATTCGCTGTTGGTAGTTACTTCACCGGGATGGACACACTTACTGGAACAGATAAGATGTTGACAATGTCAACAACCATCGATGATGGTTTTATGTTCACCGTTGGTGGATTAATGATGCTCTCTGCAATCTTCTCATCTTACCCATTAGCTGCAGGAAAGAAACTCGCAGATTCATCCCGTGGAAGTATGGCAACCTGGTTTATGATGTTCGGTGGGCTAACTGCCACCATTACAATGTTGATTGGTGACTTCACGCAAATGGCGGTGTTAGATTCTGGAATCGAGGATGCTGTTGCTTCAACTGCAGGGTTTTATCTTACTGCTGCTGCTATGTTCTACCTTGTGACCATCGCCGTTGTAATGGCAACATTGGTATTGATCAGAACCGGCACATCAGCGCAAAGCCTGAAAGAAGTGGCATCATCAGAATCAGACGTTGATACATTTACTCTGGTAGGAGGAACAACCACAACAATTCAGCAACTCATTGGCAGAGGCGTGGGTGTCAACACGACGTTGATTATCGGCGATGCAGTTGAAGACGAGGGAGGATCGACTGTTATTGCTGTCTCAGCATCGTTGTATAATGATGAAGTTACAGAGTTCCCAGCTGAAGAAGCCGATGACTCATCGGAATCGGAGGACAAAGGCCCTAACAGGCAATTGGTAATGTTGGTAGATTACTTGAGAAAGACCGAACAATCTGTGTTTGAATTCTTCAAATCAATCGACTTAGATGATTCAGGTAATATCGATGGCTTTGAATTCCAACAGGCCTTAATCAGCAGCGATGTCGGAGAATATCCCCCGTGGGAACTAGAAGGATTACTGGCAGCAATTGATTTAGACAACGATGGTAAAATCAATCTTCCTGAACTAGATATTGCATTAGCTCAGATTGCTGCAGAATATTCAGAGCCACGCGATGTAGCAAACGTTGATACAGAGAGTAGTGCAGAAGAATCAACTGATGAACAGACTGAACACATTGAACATACTGAAGCCTCCCTTGGGAAATTGAAGAAGGCAGAACTTATTGAAATTGCAAAGTCTATGGGTGTTTCAACTTCCGGGACAAAAAGCGATTTGACTACAGCAATTCTCAACGGCTAATTGGGGATGGTGTATGAAAATCGGCTTAGTCGGCAAACCTAATGTTGGCAAGTCGACTTTTTTCTCAAGCGCAACTCTGGCAAAAGTTGACATTGCTAATTATCCATTTTGTACTATAGAACCAAATGTTGGGGTTGCTTTTATCACTGCTCGACTCGATTGCCCATGTAAGGAATTGAGGCAAAAACTCGAATCCGATGGACGGCTCGAACCTGTAAACGATAACGACCTTCGTAAAGGAAGCATATGCGAGCCACGGACAGGTAGTTGTGTCGGGTTTAAACGTCTTGTACCTTGTTACTTAGTCGACGTGGCCGGTTTGGTGCCGGGTGCTAGTGAAGGCAAGGGAAGAGGCAATGCCTTTCTCGCAGATTTATCGAACTGCGACGCCCTCATTCAGGTAATTGATGCTGCAGCATCGACCGATATTGAAGGTAATCCTAGACAGCCGCCAAATGATGTTGGTGAGGCAGCAAAATCTGTTCAGGATGAGATTGATTTCTTAGAATTGGAATTGGATAATTGGATTTTAGGATTACTAGAGGATAGTTGGGCCCGGGGTGTGAGAAGAGTACAGTCAGAAGGCGAAAAAGGAATTGTAAATTTTTTGCATGAAAAATTAACTGGATTAGGGTCATCGATGACATCAGTCACAAGGGGCTATGATGAATTCAAACTCCACCACAGTGATTCATCCTCACCTTGGGATTGGGATCAAAAAGTGTTGCAGTTGCTTGCTAGGAGTCTCAGAAAGCAACTGTTTCCAATTCACATAGCAGCAAATAAATCCGATTTAGCCATCAAGGGCGTATTGGATTTGGTTTCTGCAAATGGACTGATAGTGCCTTGCTTTGCAGATATGGAATTAGGCCTCAGAAGGGCTTCAGCAGCAGGCATTATCGATTATCAAATAGGCTCAAATAAATTTGATATTGTAGATGATAGCAAACTAAACCCACAGCAGATTGACGCGTTACAAAGGATGGGACAGAAACTCTCTGTGGAAGGCTCTACAGGAGTTGCCGAAATAATTGATAGGGTGCTTTTTGATCAACTCAAGCACATAGTCGTGTATCCTGTTCAAGATGAAGGGCAATGGACTGACGGCGAGGGGAAGGTTCTACCAGATGCGCTTGTTGTGCCACATGGTATAACTGCTAAGCCACTAGCTTACAAGGTTCACAGTGATTTGGGCGATGGTTTCATCAAAGGCGTAGATGGAAGGACTCGTAGAGCAGTAGGCGCTGATTACGAACTAGTTAATGGCGATGTTCTCAAGATACATGCAAAATAATCAGTGCCCCTTTGGTCGCTCATATTCGGGTGTTAATCTCGCCATATTTCCAGCAAAGTGTGCACTTCTTATGAAGAACCATACTGGTGCAAATAATGTGAGAGCAATCAAAACTAGTAAGAAGTAAAGCCCCCAAGGGTCTACCGAACTGATATACATCCCCCAGAGAGTCCATAAGACAGGGATGTAGAGGAACATGCTGTATCTTCTCGCAACCAGTGATAGTCTTGCGTTACGCAGTTTTTCACTGTAGAGGTTTTCTATTTCCTCATCAGTTGCTATTTTCATTTCAACAGCGCAGCGGATACAAACCTGTGCACGTGGACCGTTTCCGTGAATAAATTGATCACGATTGAAAGTACCTAAACAATACCTACAAGTCGGCATGAACTCCCCCTGTGTTGACCTAAATGCTCTTGATTCTTCAAGCATCCGATGATAGGGCTAAAAATGATTTAATTATTTCAATTCCACTTGGCGACCCTATAGATTCAGGATGAAATTGAACTGTATGAATTGGCTGAGATTTATGCCTTAAACCCATTATTGAACCATACTCATCAAAGGCATTAGCGATAAATAATTCTGAGCTACCTCCATTAATTAGTAATGAGTTATATCGAACATAATGGTCTACTTTACTACTAGTCTGAAATAACCCAGAACCGTCATTTTCGCACTTTACGGGGGTTCCGTGAACGGCTCCATTGGGGTCGCGGATTAACCCATAACCGTCCGCTAAACCAATCGCTTGATGTCCTAAGCAGATTCCGAGCAGCGGTATTTCAATTCCTCCGTTAACAGCTAATTCAGCTAATGCCATGGTTAATTCTGAGTCTTGAGGTACCCCCGGACCAGGACCTAGAATCAAGTGGGATGGAGGAGATTTTTCCAGAATTTCATTGAATATTCCGGACTGTGCATAGTTCTTAGACTTCGCATCTCTTCCATTTACAATGCACACATCATGACCTAAGCCGGCAACAACATGAGCTATATTGAGGGTAAATGAGTCTAAGTTATCGATTATAACAACACTATTATTGGTTAGAGCTTCATCTTCTAAATTTCGTATGAATCTAACAGTACCACAACTTTCAAACTGAAAAGTCGCCTCAATTGGCAGTTCAGTAACCTCTAATTTGCCAGTATTTGTTAAATTAAAATCGGGCTTTAGCCAACCACACGCCTTACGTATAGCTTGGGATTTCCACACCGCCTCAGAGACTTCCATTTCAGGTTCGGAACGAATTGTAATTCCACCACCTGCACCCACAACTCCAGACCATGTTTTGCCATTTTTTTTAGCTTCAAGAGTTCTAATCAATATATTCCATGAGCAGTCATTACTATGTGGATCAAACCAACCAACAGATCCTGTCCAGAATGACCTATTCGTTGGTTCAAGCTTATCGATAGCAGCACAAACCATGGTCCTTGGACAACCGGTAATACTGCCACCCGGGAAGATTGCACTTAAGGCATCAGAACTGGTATAATTCTTTGACAATACGCCAGTTATGTGAGAAACTAGATGGTGGACGTTAGCGTATGATTCTACATCAAAGCGAGAAACATTAACCGTTCCTACCTCACAAACAGCTGACAAATCGTTACGCATCAAATCGACTAGCATACGATGTTCAGAACGCTCTTTTACATCATCTATCATGGAATTAATCATTACTAAATCTTCAGATTTAGTCGCTCCACGTGTTACAGTCCCTTTGATGGGTGCAGTCGATATTACGCCATTTCGACACCGCAGTAGAGTCTCAGGAGAAGAGGAAACTATGGCTAGTCCTAAATCCTCAGCTTCTATGTAGGCCGAAAATGGTGCAGGGTTAGCAATGGCTAACCTTTGAAAAATCTTGAGTGGGTGCTCGACTAATTTACCGTTCCAGAATCTGCCGAAATTGACTTGATAGAACATACCGCTGGCAATTGACTCAGTGATACTGTTAATGCTCTCTAAATGTTGCTTGTCGCTAATTGAAGAGCTCTCAGTGAAATTATTTTTTGGTTGCTCAGAGAGTTCAATAACAATTTCTTGTTCAGCAATAATCGGCAACACTGAGTTTCTCCAATCATTGTTTGTTCCATAGACTGCATATTGATCTGACTCAACATTATGGACAATATAGTCCTCAACTAACCAGAATATTGCAAGGATATCGCCAGAATTAGGCTGTTTGAACAAGGATATAGGTTGAGTCCACTGAGCCATATCATAAGCAATTGAACCGGCCCAGAATGCTCCAGTGGGTAAATTATGGCTTTCTGGATTTAATTTTTCACTTGGAGTCAAGTGTTTGAGTTTATTCATCAAATCTCCAAGACTCGAGGCAGATATGATATTGCGATGATACCAGCATCCGTGTTTCCATTCTTCGACTTCAGCAGTTAAGATCGGCTTTTCATCGATGATGTGTATTTTTCCTTCTAGGGCATTATTATTGTCTCTCTTGATCATATTTTCCGGTTGCCTAATCACTACTCTGGTATTTGTGGGGCCACTGAGAATGGAGTTTTCTGCTAGATGAGTAGCAGGCCCACCAGAGTTTAGTATTACCATGTCAGGGGCACCAAATCTTACTGCGCCAAGGCCCAATAAGTTAGCTTCAATGAGTATTGACGCAAGTGCACCCAAACCGTCTAGACTGGTAACCCGCACAAATCTACCCAGTTATTGCTGTTTGAATAATGTTGAGCGAGGTATGCAACAAAATTTGGATAAGCAACTGGGTGTTCATGTCCGATTATTTCACCATCGATGGTTACAATTCGGCAGCAGCCTAAACCAACACCTACTGCAATCATCTCAGAGCAACGCGCAACTAACCGCTCATTCAATTTCCCATAATTCAGAGGAATTCCCATTTTTTCCAAATTTGACATCAAGATTTTTTGAGTAATTCCATCTACTGATTTGTTGCTATTGGTCGCATATGCAACACCATCCTCATCGATGACAATTATACTAGCTCTATCGCTGTCGATTATAGAATATTCATCAATTAGTAAAGCAATATCTGCGCCGCTCTCATTTGCTTCATTTTTCGCATCTAGATATGGCTGCCAGTCACCATGCTTAGTGCCGGTAACCTCGCCCATCCAACAGTTCATCGGCAGGGTCATTGCATGAATCTCACAATTACGCACAGATGGCAATTCCCTCGGAGTCAGAAGGATCTCTTTTTTTGCTACATCATATGTGATATTGAGTAATTGCGTTCCACCCGCATTTTCTGGCAACTGTCTAGTGATCATTTCGACTAAATCGTCAGGCAGTATAATTCTGAGCCGTTTTGCATGTTTTTTTAATCGGTCTAGATGTTGTTCGAAGTCTGCTATTTTCGAGCCACCATCCCATAGGACAGTGGTAAAAACTGCACTTCGCGGCTTATTAGCCATAACCTAACCTCATAGTAAGTCGTCTAGGAACGAGGTATCAATATCAGGTTTTGGAGCGTCTTTGTCGTCATTCAATTCGTTTAATAGAGCCTTATTTTGTGGCTGAAGTACTGGCTGTTGCGCCTGATATGTTGGTATCTGGTATTGCTCACTACCTGCAATTCTTTGAGCAGCGGAGTATAGATTGCTTTCAACTTGGGGAGTTATCTGTGGTGGCGGTGCTGCCGGAGCACTTGCACCAAAACCAGGAGTGTCGTCCCACCCAAGGTCGTCTTGAATCCCCCAGGTCGCTTCTTGTAACTCCCAATTTTTGTCACGCATACGCTTAGTATTTCTTGTTCTAACTATGGCAATGAGCAAGAATACGGCAATCAATAGCAATCCAGCAGCAATTAAGTTGGGTGTTGTAAGCAAGGATGTGAAATCAGTTTCCTCTTTCGAATCAAGTTGTGGTTCAGAGCCAGTGTTGGTTGGTGGTAGAACCTGAACTGGCTCAACATCGACACGCGTTCGGAAATCATCGAACGGTGAAACAGCAACATACCAAGTAGATTGGTTATTCAGATTCTCAAAATTATCATTATTAATCCTGAAGTTGGTTGAAGCAATGACTTCACCGACTTCAATGTAAGTATCAATCTTAGTCAGTGCAGTATCTGATATGTAAATCTTGTATCCACGAACGTCTCCAGTGTTAATGCCACTCCAAGTTACTAATATCCCATCATCATTCCAGTTTGCATCTAAATTTTCGACTGGGGCCATGTAATTTCCAGAATCGTCAAATCCATCATTGACGGCCTTACCAGAAACCGTTACTAGGTTATCCAGGTATGCATTTCCGGAAGAGTCTCTAGCAACTACAGCCACCCATATTTCCAACTCAGGTATGACAAGCATGTTGCCAGCAACCTCCTCAATTAAGATTGGAAATTCTGGATTTCTATCAAGAGTAGCAACTGGATTAACAGGCCCTCCGCCTCCACTAATAACACTATCAAATTGATTCGTAGCAGCATATACTTCGTATCTGTCTATGTCGCTTGCATCGCTCAATTCGAAATTTAGCAGTAGTCCAGTCCCGTCATCACTCGGCCGGTCTGTTAATTCAAGTATGGTAATTCTTTCAGGCGGTTCGGTGTCTGCGAGATTGTTAATCGGTGTTACACTGGCTTGTGGTAGTGAGGTAAGATGGACATTATTTTTGATGTCGTGGACAGTTACTGTAACAAATAATTCAATATCGGGTTGAATTAATTGTGGTGTCGCCATAGTGATGTCCATCATTGCGGTTGGAGGATTGTAAAGCGCAGTAGAAATGGTCAACTCAATTGGATTCTTGTCCTCATCTACCCATTGTTTGTCAATCATGAGGCATCCGCACTTATCTGGGTCATCGCCGAAGGCGGCCCAAGCACTGCTCAAATCTGTTACTGGTTGGTCTGCTACC
>JAYXVG010000006.1:0-26240 GCA_036021875.1 Thermoplasmatota archaeon
CGAACATGCTATTTTGCTGGAGCACCAACTCAGGTGGAGGTCTTGAAGGGTATCGCAGTGAATGAGCAAAGAGCCGCATCCGCTCTACCGATCGGATTATCTCTGGTTCAAAGATTAATCATCGAAGACATCGTCAAAGAGGGAATCCCACGCTCTCAAGCACAACTTGCCCGACGTATCGGCCGCACACGCGCAACAGTTCACTCCGCAGTAAAAGTCCTGAGAAGAAGAGGAATCTTGCGAGATGACAGAATCGAGTTAATGCCTCATATAGACATGGATATAGAATGGCACGGAACTTACGGCGTGGATTATGAATGGCTAGATGAGCGCCGATAGACAATTTGCTTATTTTTCGCCTCTTGAGAGGCAATTAATGCACAGTATTCAAAGACCTTCGGCGCCCGCTCCTGTTTGAAGATTATGTTCAAGGTTAGATTGCAAGAGATTGCATTACCCACCAGCGATCGTGATATTGACAGTTTAACCTCATGGTTCATTGATACGTTATGCCTAGTAAGAAAGCGCGGCGATGACATGGCCGACCACGGTCTTGCCAACCCAGTCCATCGATTGTTACGTGATTATTTGTTCGCTCAACCCGATATTGGCTGGGATGCGCAAATGCTCGCTGATGAGTTAGCGCTGACACCCGCATCTCTAAACCACCACCTAACAAGGCTGGTTCAATCTGGGATAATTGGTTATACCAATGAAGGAAAGGGCTGGCGACGTTATTACTTACGTGGTGGTTCCCTCAGCAAGGCGATTGAAATATTTGCTAATCAAGCAAGTGTTATCGTAAATCAGCGAATGCAAATAATTGACGAAAATTGGTCGAGAGATAAACCTAGACTGGTGTTAGAGCTGCCAGAAGGTGACCGTCCTCCATTGATGCTTGGAATCGCGGACCATCGGCCAATTCAGACAGATTCAGGTGAAAGTGTATTATCTCAATGGATGGGTGATTTTGGGCTGCTAGGTGAGCGCCCCGGTAAAGAAATTTTAGGCGATTCAATCTCAGTTCAGTTGTTCAAAATAATGTTAACCCGTAACGCGCCATTATCTCTTGATGAAGCCGCTGAAATATTGGGTGGACAAAAAGCAAGAATCGGCCGGATACTAGAGCGGTTTAGGAGCAGCAATATGGTTGAGAGAATTCCCAGAACTGATCGACTAGCCATCGCTCTGTGGAATGCAATGACAACACAACATCAGCGCCGTGGTGAAGACTGGATGCTAAAAAAGGGTGGTTTTCAACGGATTTTGAACGAAAAGCAGCAATCAAAATTACTGATGTCTTTGAAGAAAGGCAAATTAACCATTGAAAATGTAGAATCAGAGATGAAAAGTGTTGACCCCAAAGAGCAAATGTTGCTGTTGAATTTGCTAGGTGGCAGATTATCCTTAGGGCATCGAATGAATGGTGAGAATGCAGAACAAGTTAAGCGCAATGTCCAAGATTCCCTTGACAGAGTATTACGGAGAATGCGCAGAGTTGCTGAAATGTTAGAATCGGAATTATCCAGTTGATTTCAGCCAACCATTGAAAAATAAACTATACGAGCAGTAAATAATGAGCGAGTTCATTGGTCAGAAGTTTGGTAAATGGGAGGGCGAGGAACGCCCACTATTCCTTGCTCCAATGTCTGGTGTGACCGACTTACCGTTTCGTTTACTCGCTAAAGAATGCGGTGCTGATGTTACGATAACCGAATTCACTAACTCTACCGCATTGAGCAGGGCTGCAACAGCATCATGGCGTAAAATGGAATCGCATGAAACCGAAGTTCCGTTTATCCCTCAAATTTTCGGGGGTGACGCCAAAGACATGGTCACGGCCGCAGAAATGTTAGCTCCAAATTGTGATGTTATCGACTTAAATTTCGGCTGCCCGGCGCCCAAGGTGACCAAGATTTGTGCTGGAGCCGCACTGATGGGCGAACCTGACAATTTAGTATCGATGGTAAGCGAGATTGTCGATAATGTTGACGTCCCTGTCACCGCAAAAATGCGGCTTGGAACTGGAGCTAGTCAGCATAATGCGGTGGAAATATGTCAACGGCTGGAGAAAGTGGGTGCTCAGCGATTATGCGTCCACGGTAGAACCCTAAGGCAGCGATATTCAGGTAATGCCGATTGGGATTACATCAAACAAGTGGTTGAATCTGTCGAGGTACCAGTAGTGGCAAATGGCGATGTTGTGGATTCAGATACTGCGGCAAAATGCCTTGATAAAACCAACGCCTCTGGCCTAATGATTGGTCGTGGAGCAATTGGCAGACCAGCAATGTTTGGTTACCTAAAAGTCGGTTTAGGCTGGATGGAAGAAGCCAATTTGCCGTGGGTAAAGCCCCATGATAATTGGCAAGATTTGGATGAAACACAACAAGCGTTCGCTACGAGAAAATGGTGTTGGGACCGTTATATTCAATTGTCCAAGGACACCGTTGGAATCCAACCAAGGTGGATGCAACGCCATGCCGTAGCCTTTAGCAAAGGACTGCCAGGTGGTAAGAAAATTCGCTCAATCATGCACGAAATGCCGACGCCGGAGGATTTTGCTGACGCAATTAGTGACTTTCTCGTGGGAAACACTGCTTACTAGAAAATCACACTGATGGCAAATAATCTTTGTATGCATCAATGTTAATCGAACAGATTAACGTCTTGACTGGATAAATAATTTCAAGTCACGTGCTTGGATGGGAAAATATGCTCAGTAGGGTTAAGACCACTGTATGCCTGCTTCTGATTGTTATTTTTTCTGCTCCGCTATCAGGGTGTATCGGTAATAATGAGGCTGAATTAGAATCTGAGGTTACCAAGAATAATCTCACAATAAGCGAATTGGAAACTGAGATTGATGTACTATCGAATCTGCTGTCCGCTGCTAACTCAAATATTGATAATCTCGAGCTGGAATGCTCTGCTCTGAGAGCGGAATTGTCTGTGACAGTAAATCAGGTCAATGTTTCAGAGGCCTTGGTAGAGTCACTGGAAGGGCAGCTATTGCAAATGGAATACGCATTGGTTGAAAATAAATCAACCAAGAATTCTTTACAAACCCAACTCGATTTAGTAACTGATGCATTGGTGTTGGCAAATCAACAGGTTGCAGAATTAGAAACTGAACTATCAGTGGCAAATGCGACAATTATGTCTCTACATGAGCAGATTGCGGAATTAAATGCTCAGCTGAATGAAACCTCTGATGATGGTGATAGCACCGGTGACGAGGCTTACAATGTGCTCTACATCGGGCATAGTTTTGGTAGACCGTTTGCCAGTCAGATGGAGGACTTTTCAGCAATGGTTGGAATCGAGCACAACCAATCGATTGTCTTCAGCGGCGGCGATTCCGGCTCGCCAGAGGAACTCTGGGAAGATTCCGGACATAGAAATGAAATCATGAATATCCTCGATAGTGGTTCAATAGACGTATTGGTCATGATTTGCTGCTCACCCTCATGGCAAGCAAATTATGGCGTCTCAGATGATGATGCAGTATGGAATTTTACCTCATATGCGCTTGAACAAAACCCAAACACGCGGATTGGTCTAACAATGCCATGGGAGGACTTTCCACTGCAGTATGACAATGCTAGCGAGCACAGGGATTTGACCGATCGGGGATACAACATGTGGAAAAATATGGCTGGCCGCTTGAGTAGTGATTTCAACAATGCTGATGTTTTCACTTTTTATCATGGAGAGGCAATGTATGAACTACGACATATGTATGAACAGAACAACCTCAGTGATATTGACCAGTTGATGGGCTCGGCTCAAAACTCTCTGTTCACCGACCAGAAAGGCCATGCCGGACAAATTGCAATAGATACCGGAACGCTACTCTGGATGGCAGCAATTCACGATGTACAACCAAATGCTTTCCCTGTGTTTACCGATTGGAATACTGATATTCGAGTTGTTGCTCAAAATATTTTAGACCAAGGCAACTAATTGCTAAGTCAGAATTTTTCTCTAAAGACTCGCCTTAGTTTGGTGGTTGACGGTATGTGGGTATAGGGCCTTATCACGACCTCTGGAGGTTTGATGGCTTTCGATTCCCACAAGTCTTGAAATCCTGCCATCGATAAGTTATCAATGCCTTCTGGTTTGAGTTGAATCTCGATTGTTGCTGGATTTTTTTGTACTGCAATGTAATCAGTAATCTCATCACTCATCCGCATAATCGCTCGACGTATCAGATCTGGCACCACTAACTCGGTAGTACCATCAAGCCTTGACAAATGGAACATATCGTCTGAGCGACCCATGACCGAATGGATTACTTCCCTAGCATCACCACACGGACAGGGGGATTTAGAACTGACCAGGATATCATTCATGCGATAGCGAATTATCGGCTGAGTTTTGCGACGAAAGTCGGTAATTATTGGATGATACCAGCCTTTTTCCTCATCAATCCATTCTTTTTGCACCACCATAATATCCTCATTCAGGTGCAATTTTCCTAGCGCACATGTCGCACCTATTTCTCCCTCGGTCGATGAGTAAAACTGGTGTAGGGTAAGACCGAAATGTGACTCAATTTTCTGCCTGTCGGTTTCTTCAAGAACCTCAGCAGCGGATACTAAACGCTTGACGCGTATTTTACTGTCCATGTCGACAAAGTAGCTTAGCACGCTAGGGGGACAAATCAACATATCTAGATTATCTTGTAGAATTGATTCGTGTAACTCATCAATTGGTTTCATCAAATCATAAAATAGAAATTTTATCCGGCTGGACCCGATACTCTCGTAGGTGTTTGAATTAGCTCTTAATACCAGTCCAATTCGGTGCTTTTTGAAAATAGACGAGCCTAAACCCCTTGCCAACATAAAACCAGCCCACGCGGCTTGTTCGGCTTCACTAACAATGTGCATGCCTCTAAATCCACTAGTGCCAGAGGAAAACCCAATAGAATATTGACCAATTTTGGCTGAAAAATCACGACTCTGTTCTGCTGATTCGGCTAGAGATTTCGCCTCACTTATATCCAAGTCGACGGTGATAAGATCTTGCAGGTTTTCCATCATCATCGATTTGTCGATTATCGGAAATTCACGCCACTGACTGTCGTCATGATCCGCCCACAATTTGCGGTAAAATTTCGAATTTTGCCTGACAAATTGTATATGTTTTTTCACTGTCTTGTTTTGTAAAGCGGAGATTTTTTTTCTAGTCTTGAAGCGGTTCGGGGTTCGAAAGTAACGGATTAAGGTGGTTAATTTACTCAATCCAATTCCTCCATTCCTTCCTCGAAGGTCAGCCGTGGAGCCCAACCAAGTTGACGTTGAGCCTCAGTAATATCTAGTCTAAGGGTCCGTGTAACTTGTCTCAGGCCATAGGTAGTGATTGCTGGTTCCCAGCTTTTCCCTGGTATCATACTTGCGAACGTTTCAATCAACTTTGCATACAATAAAACCGGCAATAATGGGACACTGCGGTGTTTCAACTGAGCTCCGTGACGGTTAGCATAGGCGGCAACAATTGTCTTGAATGAACGTGCATCTCCATTTGAGATATTGTAAAAACGGTGCAGCGCCTCATCACTTGCGCTAATGGCACAAGAAATAGCATCCAAGAAGTTACCCAAGCAGGTCACATCAACTAGGGCATCACCCTTACCGATGGTGATATAGCGTTTCTTAGAAATCAATCTCTCTAATCTTGGTATTAGAGTTTCATCACCCTTGCCAAACACTGCTCGCGGCCTTAGACCAACCCATTCGATATCTGTTTGAGTTGTACAAAATAGTTCTGCATCATACTTACTTGCACCATAATGATGTTTGGGTCGCATCGAATGATGTGGAAGGTCATCAGGATGTTTGATATCTGGCCTCCCCCCATCGAAAATGGATGCTGAGGATATCACTATCACTCTTCTTACTGAGCGATATTTAGCGGCAATAAATATGTTCTTAGTCCCCTGTAGGTTGGTCTGAAAGTATTTTCTTTTGCTACCAAATGGGCTGGCAAAAGCAGCACAATGAACTAATATCTCTACCCCTATAATCGAGTTTTCAATTTCGTTAACCTCGAGGATATCACATTTCTTCATGGTAAATCCATCAGATTCTAAAGCCTGAATTTTTTTCACATTACGACCCAGTCCAAGTACCTCATGACCTTGGTCAGTCAAATGCTGCATAACTGCCTTGCCTAGGGAACCTGTAGCACCTGAGACTGCTATTTTCATGTGAACACCTAATCAATTCTCTTTGATACCCGCCACCAGAAAGCGATTATCAGCGTCGGCCACAGTAACCCAATTACCCATGCTAACCATACCGGCAACAATGTCGGACTATCAACTATTATTGGAATCTCGGTAAATGACTGAGTGGTATTGACATTAGTCCAAATCTGTAGTGTCTGATTGCCAGCAAATGGGAATAAGACACCTCCTTGCCATAATTGAAAACCTCCTGGATTTGCTAAATCCCCCACCATGGTAATGTTGCCTTTCTCAGTTGGATAAATCAACTCTGTCCACACCTCATCGATAAGGTCGGTCTCATTCTCATGTGCATAAACTACCACCTGAGTTTCGGCTGAGGCTTTTGGTGGCCATATCATGAACTCAACCCACAGATAATTATCATCGACATCAATCAAGAATCGCTTCGGGGCATCAAAGCCTTCACCTTCCTCTGTCAAGTGTATAGCATGAGCACTTACGGTTGGTGATAACAACAGAATACACAAACTAACAACTATACTTTTCTTGATCCCCGAAGTATTCGCCTTCAGCCCAGTATAATCCTTCGACAGATTTTGTACGGCGTCAATTATATGTGGATTAAGTTGCCAAACAAAATACAGCATTACTATCGTTATAGCGACCGATATTAGTGTATTAACCGCTCCAGCCTCAGCAGGTATGTGCAAAATTAGGTTTGGCAGCCATGCCGCATCAACGATGATAACTAAGGCGATCATTGACCATGGATTATCGAAGGATGAAAAGCGATTTACTAGTAACACACCAATGAACAGCAACCAAGGTAAACAGTGAGCTGCCCAAACAGTGTTTGGAGAACCGGGACGATACACATGCTCAGGGCCCATCATTAATCCAACTAACTCAGGAACTGAAACCAGCAGAAGTAACTGAGATGCCAGCATCATGGCCGCTAAGGCAATAACTCCACGCTCCCCTACGATTGATTTAGTAAGTGGCAACATTATCAATAAAGTTCCACCTGCAAATACAAAGTGCGGAATTAACTCAATTCCAAACAAATCTATCATCCAAACTCTGGGGTCAAGAAAGTTAGCAAATGCAATGTGTAAGTGATACACTAAAGCCCACATTGAAAACATAATTGAGCTCTTCAAAGCCATCTTGTTACTGTTCTCTTGGCGCAGCAGATAAACTGCCAAAATTACTGTAGCAAGTTCTACAATCATCCCGCCTGAGAACGTCCAAAGATGAGGGGGGGTTATGATTGTCGTGTCAACGCCATAATTTGAATGCCACAAATCATCGTATAATCCACCCAGGAGCAAGGTTACCATGCCAGCAAATATGATCCAAATCGGTATTGGAGCTGAGAGAATCGAGAAATGGTAGCCTCCGGCCTTATCTGGACGCAAAAAGCTGAACCAAAAGATGTAACAAGCGAGAAAAACCAAGGTTGGAATGATGCCAGAAAATATCATCATATGAGGCGGTGTTAGTAACTTGTCACGACCAATATCGGTGTGCCATTGTATGTCAATTGCTAAGCCGACTCTAGCGATAACGTGGTATGCAGAAAGGAACACGACGAATATTGTCAGCAGATTGAGTTCTCTGCGCTGCATTTTAGTCGACCCTCACTCCCATGTTGCGGTCACGGTTTTTCCTGATTGGTCGATTATTCGGTGGATATTAGTTGTTCCCTGTGAATACTGGGAAAGAAATTCATGCATATGACGACCAGAAAGCCAATTTATGTCACCAACAAACTGGGAATTTGTAGCCTCTGGTGCTTCAGTAACTACTGGATGTGCTCCGATAACGTTTTTTGCCTTTTTAACATCATAAGTCATGTTAACACAGGTTGACTCATCAAACCCTTGCATGTCATATTCTGAATTTTTCAAGCATGGTCCATCACCATCCAGTGATACAAGCATGACACACGATAGCGGATTATACGGCCATTTTGATTGGGGGTTTGGCCGCTCGTCGCCTAATGTTATGAGGCAGTATCCTCCAGGTTTGATTTTGAGCATGTGCTTTGCAGCATCTAAGACAACATACGGGCTACATGAGCCGTCGCTGATATCGAAGGAGAAGCAGTGTTTGGATTCTGGGGTCATCGGTGTGCATTTTAGACCCAATGCATCCTGAACGTGAGTGGCAAACGCTGGCTCTACTCTGAAATTTCTTCGATACACTCCACCATGAATTATTACACTGATATCTTCTAAATTGATACTACTCTCAGCGATTAATTTCTTGCTTAGATTGGTTATCGATTTTAGCAATCTACTGCGACCAATGGGCGCGGATTTCCAACCGTGTATCACAACCATTCTTCGATTCCCTCCGGCATCATCATATGCATTGCAAGCATTGCTAAACCAGAACCAAAGGAGATAAGAAGTGTTGATTCTCCAGATTTTAAATCTCCGGCTTGAACAGATTTTTCCAACAGCATACAGTGGCTTGTCGAACCAGTGTTACCGATATCATGACTTTCGTTGTGGAAATTTTTCATCTTACCTAGTGCTGCTTCAGCAACTCTACCACCTTTGCGCATAGATTTAGGTGATGTGGGGTGTGAGTAGATATGGTCAATTTTTTCCCAGTCCAAATCCATATCTCTCATAGCTCTACTGAGGAATTCGCCCAAGTTATCCAGAACGCCCTGTTGTAACTGTGAGGCTTTGGTTCGCATTGATGGTCCAGCACGCTTCTTTGCGGCTTCACCAATACACAAATTGGTGTATTGAGCAAGGGTGAACGGTTCACTGAACATCAATTGATTCGGCAACTCAGACCGACCAACCAAATAGGCCGCAGAGCCATCTCCGACTGTCAGTGACGCAATAGCCTGACTTTTCAGCCACAAATTGTTTGATTTGGCTTCATCGATAAGTGATGTAACGTTCTCCCCTGATACGATCAAAGCATATTTGATATCACCAGATTTTATCATGGAATCTGCAAGCATTATTGACGTCAGCATTCCCGAACAAGCATTCGACATGTCGAAGCAGGTGGCGTTTTGAATTCCTAATCGACGTGCAATGAGGCTAGCCAAACTTGGCGATAAGTGCATTTCTAAGTTACCAGCTATCTTACCCATTGCACAGTTTACAACTAAGTCGATATCTTGTGGGTCGATTTTTCCGCGTGAGATACAGGTTTCTGCGGCCTTAACCGAAAGTTCCAGACTACCCTCTTCTTGCTTACTCTTTCGGTGACCTTCTAGACCAGTTAACCTGTGCAAGTCGAGTTTGCCAGGCAAATGATTGATGCTTGCGTAATCATTTAGTGGCACAAACTGGTTGGGGATGTAACTGGCAAATGATACAATTTTACTATGAAAAGCCTCGGAACCCATTGATATACCTCAAGAATAATTTTGGGTGTATGTATGTTGATATGTTTACTCAAAATATTGAATGCAAATTCCACTCTTATTTACTGGCAACTAAGCCAATCAACCACAAACCTCCAACTACGAAGATACCATTGCTTTGCTACTCTTAGGGTTTTGCCCGACAAAATTCATCGATAACCTGAATGGCGTCTATATAGACTGTTACTTATGCAATCTGGGTATAGGGATACATGTGGAGATACACCTGCTAGTGCTTAGTATGGTAATTACCCTAATTGCCGCTGCTCTCACCGTTCCTGCGGGTTTTGGCCTAGCAACTATGCTAACTCCAGTCGTACTTTTCTGGTTACCTCCCCACGAAGCAATAGCAGTTGTAGCTATTATTCACGGTGCCCACAATGCATGGAAACTGAAATTGCTGAAATCCAGTGTTGACTACACTGCTGTGAAACGTTATGGTTGGGCGCTAATTACCGGCGCAATAATTGGGGCATTATTACACTCATACATACCTTCAGACCCTCTACTTCTTCTGGTCGGCGTGGCTTTGATAATTCTGCCAATTTTATCGGTCACTGAGCGATGGACTAATCTCAGACTTCCAGAATCAGAAGATCGTATTGGTGGTTTTGGTTCAGGATTCTTTGGAGGGTTGACTGGCCACCAAGGGGCATTAAGAGCATTGTTTTTGCAAAAACGATTGCCCAACAAATTATCTTATGCTGCGACTGCGAGTCTGCTAGCATTGGCAGTTGATCTAACAAGGATTCCGATTTATCTTTTGTTTGAAGGTCGCGCAATAATTGACGAATATGTTCTTATTTCAGCGTTGGTTTTGTCCGCAATAATTGGCGTAAATCTTGGTAAAGTTTGGCTAACTAAGTGGAAGCAATCAAGAATACGCATCGGCATATTAATCGCAATTGTTGCTAGCGGAATACTCTACATCGCTGAGGCTAGCAAGCGGCTAGGGTATTGGTGAGTCGCTAGGCATCAGAAGGTGGATTGCCACTCTTCGACATCTTGAGCTGCAGCCCAGTCTTCATCGGTGGTTTCGCCACGAGCTTTGAGCACTTCTCTGGCCAGCAACCAATAGATTAGAGCAAGTGATCTGCGGCCTTTGTTATTAGCCGGAACTGCAATATCGACATTTCTTAGGTTGTTGTTGGCGTCGACTATGCCGACTACTGGGAGGCCAGAATTTACTGCTTCTTTGAGTGCCTGCTGGTCTGCAGCAGGATCGGTAACGAAAAGAACGTCTGGTTCTACATATGAACGAAGCGCAGGATTGGTTAGCGAGCCAGGAATGAATCTACCTACTGCGGCATTTGCTCCGATAGCCTCGGCAAATAACCTCGCTGGGCGTTGACCATACTGTCGGGCAGAGACAACCATAATACGTGGAGCGTCGAACTTATTCAGGAAGGTCGCAGTTGTTCTAATCCTTGAATCTGTCATGTTAACATCAAGCAAGTAAAGTCCGTCGTCCCTTACGGTGTCGATGAATCTTGCCATATCTGCACTCTTTTGCTGTGTACCGATGTTGACAGCATTTTCTTCATAGGTTTCAAACGGCAATAACAGGCTTGATTCTTCAGACATAGAATGACCTCAGTATTCGCCCCACTTGACCCCCATATTAAACCGCTTCGCAACAAGCTAGAATATGGTGCTGGGCAAATTTCTGAGGTTTTTGACTCAATTTGGGGAAGAATAAAAGTTTCAGAACCTCAAACGTATCTCGTGGGGGAGCAAGTCATGAACCAGATTACCGCTGATTTTGACTTGTCAACAGTAAAGAAAAGTGCTGATGGTTTTTGGCGTGATGAGAACAATATTTCGCTTCGAGTTAGCGCCAGTGATATTGAGCGACATTCATACTGTCCGCTGTCTTGGGAACTAGCGAAAAAGGGGAACACTGGGAAAGGTGATGCAGTTGAAATGGGTAAAACCAAACACGCAAAGATTCACCAGAGAGTCACGGAATTTCAGTCTAAGCAAACACAATTCAAACGTCAAATGATAATATGGACTTGGTGGTTTACTGTCATTATTGCGATAATTATCGATTCAATAGCGTTCATGATGATCGACGATGTTATCCTCTACCCAAAAGATGTCTCACGCTACTTAGCGATGTGGAGTTTGACTGTTTTAATCGCTGGTATAACAGCCATCTACCTCCCATGGAGGAGATGGATTGGTTTTTCGGCAAATCTCAAGGAACAAAAAAGCAAATTCATCCAAGAAACGAAAATAATCGAACCGGAGTGGGAGCCTGAGGGTTTCGAAGGTGGTTGGTTTGAAGCTGGTAAAATCGAAATTAGTTTGTTGTTCGGAGCAATTCTGCTCGGTGTTCATTCAATTGCGCTCAATGGTGCAGATAATAGACAGCAAGCAGGTTTTATCATGATTATCCTAGCTATGTGTTGGACTCTTGCCGCATCATGGCAATTGCAAAAAGCCTTAATCTCTGAAAATGAATCTGAACTTGCGCGCAAAGATGTTGGTCTAGAACCTGGCTCAGAGGTTGCATATTCCGATGATGAGGAAACCGCTGGATTGTTGGTGGATAAGCTAACAGGTATTCGTGGACGGCCTGACCAGATAGTGGTAATTGATGGTGAATTTATTCCGATTGAGCAAAAAACTGGTAGAGTCCCCAAACGCCCACATGACTCACACCGAAACCAGCTACTAGCATACATTCACTTAGTAGAAATCAACACCAAGCGAAAAACTCCGTATGGCATACTGCGGTATGGTAATGAAAACATTCACCAAATTATGTGGGACGAAACAACAAAATCTGAATTGTTTGAAGAGGTCCAGGAAATTCAACGACTTATGGTCCACGGGGGAGCAAAACGTAACCATGAAAGAGTAGGCAAATGTCAGAACTGCTCAAGAAAATATGCTTGTCCTGAGTCGCTTGCGTAATTATCTATCACAAGGTGGTTCAACTGGGAATTGCTGACAGACACGATGAACGGTAATTACCACGATGAAATTGTCTTGGAAAGCACCAATCGTGTTCTCGCCCCATCCTCTTGCTTCAACATCCAACATCCAGTCACCTGTCTCAAATTCAGGGTCTGGCTCAAGGGTTTCAACAGTTGGTGTAACATCCTCACAAACATCCTGAAGCCAAATGGAGATCCCAGATGGGGTCGTCACCTCGGCTCTAACGTATCGTAATTCGCTGGTTAATACCTCATCAATGCATGATATTCGATCAGAGCCACTCATTCCTACCTTGAAATAAATCTCTATCCGCTCAACCGCTTCATCAACCGGGAATGAGGTTTGATTAGAGTAGGGTTGTACTGTGATTGTGGTAAAGGTATGAGCCATGTCAACTTTGTCTGGATAAGAGACCTGGTATACATCTTCTCGCATACCTTCCATAGTTTCCCTAGCTTGTAATAACCCCAAACAGCCGGTCAGACTTGACAACATCAAAGTCATGAGAAGAAAGACGGCTAGGCTATTTCTCCTCATGGTAAGGCGATAGTCAACTTGGTTATGAAATAAGTGATTGTTCGGGCGTGTATTTGAAAAAGGGAAATTTATCGGGACACGTCCGGATGACGCGCATGGTGGCCGAGCAATCGCAATGACGAACCCTATGAAAGCCGACGGACATCACTCAAACTCTGCACCACAAACTGAGCACTGTTTGGCCATTACTGGTATCTCGGCACCACAAGCACCACATTCAGCCGTTTTCTTAACAGCCTGGCGACGCTTTGGTTTTTGTCTAGCAGGCTGTAATTCGTCATCCTCTTCTACCCTAGCTACCGGAACATCGTCGTCTTCAACTGTAAAGTCTGAACTGACTTCTTCAATTTCATTACCGGCAATTGAAGAATCTGAAAGTCCCATACCAATATGCACCTCATCGCCAGGCATAACCCCCTCTTCACCGGTTATTTCATACAATCTGCCTCTGATTTCTGCATCGCTAGCTGACAGTTCAGAATCATCATCTTTGTGAGCAACTAAATCACCCTTAGCCGCAAGCATTTCATCGAGATCTACTGAACTATCAGACATTTCTTTGAGGGATTTTAACTTAGTTGTAACCTGGGATTCTAACTCTTCAATTTCTTCAGGGGTTAGACCCTCAGTGTCGTATTCTGCCTCATACATCTGCTCTATCTCGGCTATCTGTGCCTCAGCAGTAGCGATATTTTCATCCCAATCATCTTCTAATTGTTCTTCATCATAGCCAAACTCTTTGACTGTCTCCGCAAAATTCTCAGTGCCAGAAACGATTACATCATCATCTTCACTAGGTAGTGCATTTTCTTGCACAACAACGGTTTTCTTTTGCCGTCTCTCACGCCGCTCAAAGAATGATGAAACATCCTGTTCAGTGCCACAATACGGGCAATTATCCATCAAATCAGGTACTGACTCTCCACACGCATGGCAAGCATGGAACTGCTTCCTCGCCTTGGCAAGATTAAACGAACAATGTGGACAGCGATTTTCATCGCCCTCTAGTTCACCGTCACAGGCCGGACAGTAATCGAAAATATCGCGTTCTACTTCTTCTTCTGTCTTTCTTGTCAACCAAATTGCGGCAACGAAAATCGCAATTAAAACTGCGATTCCGACGCCAATTAGCGCTGCCGTACCCATGCCAGATTGTTCACCATCTGCATCATTGGTTGTAGTCGAGATGGTGGTTAATTTCCTTGTGTAGGTGTTGGTAACGGCAGGATCTGAAGGGACCATTTGTATGGTTGTTGATGGAGCAGAAGCGGTAAATTCACATTCTAGGGATACTTTCTGCCCAATCGTTGACACATTTACCGGGATAGTTTGAAGATTCGAATTTATTGTTGCATCATTGCATAATATGTCCAACTCGCCAAGTTCTTGACTAGTTAGATTAATCGCGAAGGTATATTGTTGTCCCTCGATGAGTGGTAGTGATACTGGATTTCCTTCAGCATCTAAGATTCGTAGACTGGAACCCGCCCAATTCAAAACCAGGCCCGATTCTACCGTGATAGTGTTTGATGCAACGTTATTAGTTAAATCTCTATCATTAGTTCCAACTGAAGGTATCCACTCAGCGATGAATTCGGCAGTATGTGAACCTGCTGCAGTGTTGAGTTCACTGGTCCAGTATAGTGACTCTCCAGCATCTAAGGATATGATGGTTGATGTCGCAGTAACTCCCTCAAAGGTATATTCCAAGTTGCCAGTTACAGTTTCACCGCCAAGGTTGGTTATGGATACACCCCAAGTTACTTTCTCACCGGCCTGGACAACGGAAGAAGAAGGTAGAGCAATCGAATCAACCAAGATATCTGGCTCTTGGAGGATTATGAATGTGCTACTCAAGCGGTCATTATTGGTATTCTCTTGGGTAAAGGCACCATCAGTAAAAGGATCGATAACTGCAGTTAACTGATAACTTCCCGGGCTCAGAGTCCCGACTACATTGTCGTCAAAAGATGTAGACCATGCCTGCTGGGAGGTCGCAGCGCCTAATATCGTAACAGTGAATGGTTGAGTTACAATCATTCCTGAATCATGGTTTATCTCAATCCACATAGTTACTTCAGTACTACCAGATTCTCCCGCACGTCCAATCATACCCTCTACGGTCCACGGTCCATCTGAAGAACCAGAGTCAGGAATCACCGTAAGTTCACCTATGTGATACAAATCCATTCTTGGTTCAACTAGCAAATTAACATCTTTTGATTTGCCTTGCTCAGACGCTTCTAGAACATCATCATTAAAATCCGGTGTAATGTATATGGTGTAGGAACCTGTTTGCGGCGCAGTAAAGGTGGTATTGACCCATGTTTGTTCACTAGCATTGAGTGATTTAGTGCTGATGTATTGATTCGGGATATCGCCCGGGAGGTTTACCTCTAGTTGTGAGGTTCCCGCCGGCACAGACCCAGTATTTTTCACTAGGCTAGAAACCTGAACAGTATCTCCAGCATGAATCATGGATGCCGGCGTTAATTCAGTTTGAATAACTCTAAGGTTCGGTAATCCTGTAACATCAAACTCAATGAAAAATGATTCCTCATTTCCTGTGTTCCGCGGATACTCAAAGGTCACCCACACCTTGTCGTCTGACTCCAAAAGGCCGTCCCATGTTGCATCTACTGTTACGGAGGTATCACCAGGAATGTCGATTACATTTTCAACAAACTTATTTTCCGAGCTAAATTGATTTTTGTAGAATGCGTATCCTACATTGAGCGCTTCTGTTTGCTGAGTATTTGTAAGAGTAAGGTAGAATGTAACAGAGTCACCAACATTCAACCCAGTGGATGGGACCATCGCAACTTGGTCTTCCGATGCCTCGATGCCCCCGCTTTCATATGCTGATACGCTCAGTGGTAATGCTAGCATAGTGGTCATTACCGCTGCCAGCAATAGCGCTCTGATGCGTGCCATCAGTTATACGGACTAGTGATGAAGCACTTGAACCCATCTCTAAAGTTACATCAATTCGCCACCATTATGCATTTACCAAACTCGGCGAATTTGATTTCTGAACCAATCAATGTAATTCTGCGTTATTTAGGGTAGCATTCAAGGCTTACGACTAATGTGAAGATAATATGCGAGCAGTTCACTTGGCAGCGCTGATGTGCCTGTTGATGGTGATTGCTAGCACCCCACAATACGAACAAACCAATACTGAATTTGCTGAGACTAGTGATATATTCCAGTCTAACTCAGATATTGCTGTGACGTTTTCCAACGGGCCAACAAATGGCCAGAGTTTGACCGGTGTCTACACTCTATCATTCAGTATCACAGGTAGTAATAGCGTTGCATCATTAGTAGTCGAAATCTCTGATGATGGGTTGGCTTGGACGAATATTGCAAGCTTAACCGACTCACCATGGGTGACTTATCTTGACACAACCTCATTCAATAACGGTAGTTATCAATTAAGAGCAACCGCACATGACTCCACTGTGTCTGAGGACATTATCGAAATCACGCCGACATTTACTATCGCTAACCAGATACCAATAATTACACAGTTCAGTGTTAGTAATATCGAGTATGGCAGTGGAATTTCTGCCTCAGACAGGGCATGGTTCTCCATAGCTGATGATGGAATTTTAGAATTTTCTTGGGATGCTAGTGACGACGATTTATTGCGCGCCTCCCTTACTAATGTCCCAGGGCCTGGAGCACCAACCAACGATGGACCATCAAATCTCGACTATGGGTGGGACTGGTCGACTGGTGCCATGACTGAAGGGACTTGGAATCCTCGCCTAACCGTGTATGATAATTCAGGACTTTCTGCGACCCAAACCATGTTCATTGGTATCGATCGAACAGGCCCTACCATCGGAACAATTTCAGCCGGTTCAAGTAACGACTGGACTACCTCCTCATTGGTGACTTTATCAGGCCTGATTAGTTCAGTTGACGATGGTTTGGGCTGTGGTGTTGCATTTACTGAGATAAGTCTTGATGGAAATAGTTGGACTCAAACAACATCAGATTCACACCAACTCACTCTTCCGGATGGTGTTCACACCGTTTTCATTCGGGCAACTGATAATGTAGGCAATGTTGGTTTGACGACACAAGTTCCTATTAAAGTCGATACTCAAGTTCCGCTAACTGGTACCTGGAGTGTCGACGAACTTACCACGGCTTTGGTTGGAGCCGTGAACGTCGAATATTCTGCAACCGACATGACATCAGGTATTGATATAGCAAACTCATACATCGAATACGGGTTTGATTCCAACGGCTTTGGCCAAACACCAGACCTGTCAGGTTCATGGCAACCATCGATGGGCTCCGGTTTGGATAGCACAGTCGCACAGTCAAGTTGGGCAACAAAATCGCGTCAATACTTAATGCTCAGAGCAACCGTAGTTGATGTTGCAGGAAACAGTCTGCAAACCAGCCCGGCGTTCTACCAGGTATTACCTAGTTTGGATTTCCAGTGGAATCTATCAGAGACAAATATCGATAGATTAGTAGTAAAACCTGGTGATAGTACCGGTAATGTAACCGTAACTGGTCTCCTCGAAGTTAACGAAAATTATGGCGGAACCGTAACAGTACGTTTAGAAGCCGCACCAGCTGACAGATCTGCAGATGTTGCGTGGACAATCATTGAATCAAAGACACTAGATGCTGGTGTCTTAACTGATCGAACAGAGTTACTCACTTGGAACTATACCGTACCTAGCGCCGGTCAGTTTGACCTGAAATTAGTAATCGATCCACTACATGTTTTAGATGAGTATAACGAGGGTAATAATGAGAATTACATGGTTGTTACTGGTGCATCGGTTAGTAGTATAATCAACGCAACATCATTCATGCCCTCTATTTGGGCAATTCTAGCATGCGCATTCGTGATAACACTCATTCAAAGAAATACAAGAGATTGAAAAGAAAGAAGTCACCGGCGGCACCATGCGACAAGGACTTCCTCGTGTGCCAAAAGACAGAATCGCTGTCCTTATTGGTACCAAAGGCGCCTCAGCAAAGGCTATACGCGAAGCATGTGGCTGTGAAGATTTGTTCATAAATTCGGAAACCGGCGACGTAGAGGTTCACTGGGGAAATGCAGGATCATACGACCCTGTAAAGGCGATGAAACTACCAGACGTAATCAAGGCTATTGGCCGAGGGATGTCACCCAAGGCGGCTATCAGACTATTTGACGATCGACATTTTTTCGAAATGGTTGATCTGAGAGATTTTGTTGGCAAGCGCTCTAATCGACAGCGTCAAATTCGCTCCAGGATAATTGGCAGTCAGGGCAAGGTAAGAAAATCAATTGAAAATTTAACAGATACCGAAATCACGATTTACAAATCAACAGTGGTTATTATTGGTGAAGAGGATGGTTTGTTTGCTGCTCGCCAGGCAGTAGAAATGCTTGCTGGAGGTTCCGAGCACGGCTCAGTACTCGGGTTCCTAGAGAAAGATCGCCGAAGAGCTAAACTGTCTAACCGGTCATTGGAAACCATCGAAGTCAAGTCTCAAGACCCAAGTAGTGGTGGTTTTGAGAATTTGGTCCCCGGATTGTCAGAGGTCAGTGACCGTCGGTCTAGGAGAATGCGTGCCAGTCAAGTTGACCCTCACGATGATGAAGCAGTTGCTGAAATGATGGAGTTATCAGATGATGAAACCATTGTGTGGGAAGAAGAGTGAGTTATTGCACCTCAACGACTTCGGTTAAGTCCATATTTAACACTTCATACATGGCTTCGGCTAATTCAACAACAACACCATTTTTGTTCGCCCACTCGACTAACCTTGTTACATCTCTAATAAGAAATTCCTGAGCTTTTGGATGAGACTGAATTACTGCTTGACCTACGTCAATTACTACCGGTCCGTCGGGGCTCCAGAGGATGTTAAAAGGTGAAAAATCTCCATGGACAAGATTGGCTTTTTGCCACGACACGGCAAGGAAATGTAGCAATTCATCATACACCTCTTGGGGATTTTCTACTACTACTTCCCGTAGTTTAGGGTATGGAGACGTATCATCGCCAAGATATTCCATTACGAGGACATTTTTGTTTAGGCCCAATGGTTTAGGAACACATAGACCCCACTTTGCTAGTCTTGCTAGATTTCTTTGTTCTTTACGAACCCAGATATCGACTAAATCACGATGTCGACGGCGTAGTCCACCAAATCTCTGATCTCCCTCGATATACTGCATTAGATTCTTGAAAACGGCATTTGAGGTATGAAAAATTTTGATGGCGACTGGTTTTCCTTGGGGGTCTGTGCCGTGAAAAACATGCGCTTCCTTGCCTCGAGCAACTGGGAAATCTACCGTATCAATAACCTCATTCTTCATTAATTTATACAGTGACATTAGAGTGAGACGATCGAACACTTGATCGAAGACTCTTCTATCCACCCATTCGAAAGGACCTTTGCCCATTGCTCCCTGAATTTTATTTTCTATGTCACGAAATATGGACTTATACCGCTTTTCTTTCATCCAGTCATACTTACCTGTAGATGTTTCTAAAGAGCCTACAAAGTCTCGTGAATCTATTTCATCTTGGTCCAGTTGTTTGGATTTATTACGCCTGGATTTTTTTCTTCGATTACGATTTTTGTTAATAGCAAGTTCGTCCCAATCGTCTTTACGGCCTGCCAATCGACCACCTCTGAGCTTACTTCAGCCAAATAACGAGTCAATGTCAATATCATCGTCATCATCATTATCATTGCCATCTGTGTCAGGATACTCTTCTACTGGAACAAATTCCTCAGCGACTTCTGGTTCAGCACTTTCTACAGTTTCACTATCTTCATCGCCTGAGGAAGCAAACATATCGTCAGCTTCGTCATCATCATCGCTGGAGAACATATCCTCAACATCATCATCATCATCAGAGCCAAACATGTCGTCTACGTCGTCTGTTTCTTCCTCTACTACGCCGAATATGTCGTCATGCTCATCATCATCATCATGTGTTACATTCATTCCAAACACATCAACATCATCTGGTAGGACACCTTTTCTTGACAAATACATTGACTGTGTTTTTGTATATCTATGCTTGACATCAGCCTTTGAATCTTGAAAATCCCATGGCCATACGATAATCAGGTCACCCTCTCTAACCCACTGCCTGCGGCGCATTTTGCCTGGTATTCTGGCCAGTCTGGTCTCACCGTCCTCACACAATACTGAAACTCTGCGCCCACCCAAAATCTGGTCTGCGAGGGCAAACATTTCATTGATTCTCCGGTTCGGCATTTTAACACGAATCTTGCCTGAGGAACCATCCTCTGGATTCTCCAGACGGGCTAGTTCCTCCACATCGACTTTCTCTTCATGTCTTCTACCCATTGAGGCTCACTAATGCGGCCTAATAGACATCCCTTATTGAATTCACTACTAGTAAGCGACTCAATTCCAGTCATAATTGAGACTCTGGGCCGCAACTTCACAGATCTCCAACAGTTTATCGCTTGCCACACCCATGAACAAGGTAGCCATCAGACAGGCAAGAATCGCAAACCTGACTTGCCATCCGGCTGGAAGAGCACCCTTTCTCCCTTCTTCCGCTTCATCAAAGAACATTACTACTCCTATTCTCAAGTAATAATACATTGAAATTGCTGAATTTATTACCATAGCGAAGGCTAGCCACCAGACCCAGTGAACATCAGATAACCCAAGTTCACCACCTGCAATAATCTCGGCTCCCATCTCACCTACGGCAACTTTGACGATACCCATTATGACAAGTAGTTTTGATACGAAACCGGCCAATGGCGGCACGCCTGCTAGTGAAATCATAAAGATAAACATGGCAACTGCGAGGAATGGTTCTCGCTTAGCAAGACCGCCCAGTGAGGATAGACGTGAAGCATCGCCATCTGACTCCAGAATTGATAGTACTAGGAATGCTCCCAGCTTGAAGGCTACCAGCACGACAAGGTGGAAGATTAAGGCAGTTAGAACTGCAACCGCTGATTCTCCTCCGTCGCCGGCTAGTGAATCGTCCCAGTTCCATGCACCTATTGCAGTAATTGCAGCCAGCATGTATCCTGCATGTGCAACTGAGGAGTAAGCTAACATCCTTTTCGGGTTCGTACTACCAAGTGCAGCGATATTACCCCAAGTCATGGTGACTAGGGACAGAATACCAAGCAGAGTAAGCCATACGGTACCATCTTCACTCGCTTCTGGTGATGCCACAATGAGTAACATCCTCAGCAAACCAATAATCCCCATAGCTTTGGAAGCCGTAGCCAGAATTCCTGCTACTGGGCTGCTCGCTCCAGCATAAGCATCAGGAGCAGCAAAATGGAATGGGGCAGCACTTACTTTGAAGCCAAACCCAACAAGGACGAAGCCCATGGCAATGAGTGGTAGAGGTTCGGTTCCATCAATCATAAACTGGCTTGCTAAGACATCAAACTGTAGAGAACCTGCCCACAAATATAACATCGATAGACCGTATAATCCAACACCTGATGCGACAGAACCAACAATGAAGTATTTCATTCCGGCTTCGGTTCCTGCTTTCGTTTCTTTGTAGAAAGCCACCAGCACATATGTCGAGAATGAGGCAAGTTCTAATCCAATGAATAGGACAAATAAGTCCTGAGCCAAAGCAACGACCGACATTCCAAGTCCACAAGTCAACATCAAGATATAGAAATCTGCTTGGCGTCGATTGTTGTATAACTCATTAGTGGATAGTTTTGGACCCACTCCTCTGACTTCTAGTCGATTCATTGAGGCAAATGCTGCTAGTGTTAAAGCACCAAAGAAAATTAACTCAAACACCCTGCTAAAACCGTTTACGAGCATTAATTCTTTACCACTTTCTGTAACAATAGCGGTTCGATCCACACCATCCTGGAATGATAGGATTGTTTGAACAAAAGCAGCACCTAAGGTAACTGTTGCAATCCATGCAGGTAGTTTTGGATTACTTGTCAATTTGAACCGTTCCCCGCCCAGCAACCACATCACTCTCGTTTGAGTGCCGGGTATTCTGACTGTTCCTTTACCTAAATTCGGAACGATTATCAGAAGAATTAGACCGGCGAATATTATCAATTCTGGACACATCGCAGCGATGAATCCTTCCCCGAATGGTTCGACATTCTTGACCTCAGACAAATCAGGCACCTCCTTTGCCAACAAATATAATCAGACCCTCAAAGACTTGCTTGGTCCAATCATCCATCATATCCAGTCCAATCCACGGCATTATCCCGAACAGTATGGTGAAGAATGCCATTATTAACATCGCAAACTTCTCGGAATTAGAAATATCTGGAATTGGTTTGCCTATCATATTCTCTGGCGGCTGACCTGATTCGCCGCCCTCAAAAATTGTTCTTTGCATCGACCACAGATAGTAAGCGGCAGTCAACGCTAGAACTAGAGCAGGACCAACCATCCACCATATACTCCAACCATCTAAGGAAATCATGTGCCATAGAGCTATGAGCATCATTATTTCAGCGACGAAACCAGCTAGTAAAGGCAACCCTAACGATGCCATCCAAGCAAACATCATCGAGGTTGCTAACCACGGTGAATGCCGTGCCATGCCACGCATAGCACCGATTTCCATGCTATGATAGTGATGTTTGAACGCTCCACAAACTGCAAACAGCATAGGGCTGATGATTCCGTGTGCAAACATCATGAATAGAGCCGCAGCCCAACCCATAGGTTGCATAGTTGCGATACCGATTAGAATTACTCCCATGTGCGAAACTGAAGAATAAGCAACCATTTTCTTGAGATTTGTCTGACCAAGACAAACAATGGCACCCCAAACTAGTGAGACCATACCAATTATCATCAATGCTAGTTGGAAGTGGTATAGCGCGTGAGGAAACAGGCTGATTGGTAATCTGAACATACCATAGGCACCCATCTTTAGCATTACACCTGCTAACAGCATGGAACCGCCAGTAGGTGCTTGAACGTGAGCATCTGGCAACCATGTGTGGAATGGAACAGCGGGTAGTTTTACTAGGAAACCAATCATTAGCATGACGAAGAGAATTTTCTGCATCTGGACACCAAGATACCAATTATCGCCTAGATTACTGGCTTTTGCATTATCAATCAGTTCAGGGATTGAGAAACTTCTACCGGTCATGGTTCCTGAATAATTGAGCGTGTTTGGATCTTGCAAGAAGTAAAGCGTGATCAGACCCAGAAGCATAATCACCGACGCAGTGAATGTGTAGATGAAGAATTTTTGTGCTGCGTATCTTCTATCCTTGCCACCCCATTTGAGGATCAAGAAGAACATCGGTATCAATGTCAACTCCCAGAATACGTAGAACATAAACAGGTCAAGTGATACGAATACGCCAATAAGCGCTCCACCCATCATCAGTAACAGTGGGAAGTATGTTGCGCCATGTTTCTCGTTCCATGTTGCCACTATGGTTACTGGCAACAAGAAAGTGGTCAACCAAACCATCGGGAATGATAGTGCATCAAGGCCGACAGCCCAGTGAATACCAAGACTCTCAACCCATACATAGGTAAATTGAAACTCGTAGTCATTGAAGGCAATATTCATCCAACTAACATCACCAAAATATTGGAAGAACATACCCGTAGTGATGGCTAGCATAACCAAAGAAAATACCAGACATGCCATTCTCACAGGCCCGGTTAATCTAGCACGCATTCGGTCGTTCCCGTTCGATACAAATGCTAGCAATACCATGCTAGCGATTAACGGGAACGCGACCAAAGGAATTGAAATGTAGTCAATCAATCAGGCCACCCCCCACAATAGGAAGAATATCGCTAAGGCTCCAACAGATACCATCAGAATGTAGTCTCTTGCAGAGCCTGTTGTCATTGATCTCACGACCTTCGATATCGATTGACTGCCGGATTCGATCTTCTTAATCACTCCATCAACAACATTCTTGTCGGTTTCTGCAGATTTATCTGAGAAACCTGCAACTAGTTTCAACATAGCCATGTCGTAGTAATGGTCGAAATATAGTCGATTTTCCAAGGCTCTGGATAAGCTCGAATCGGCAACTGATTTGTTGTCGAAATTGAATCTATCAAACACCCATGCATTTAGCCTGATAATCGGCTTCATCCATGGTTTAACGGTCTCGCCCTCGGCAACATCGCCGCCGTATAGAGACAATGCAAGACCGGGTCCAATGATGGCACCGAATGTTATTGCGATATAGGTCAGAATGAAAAAGAAAGTGTTGCTGTTAGCGAAAGCGTGGTTAATCTCGTAGACAATACCATCAATCAGACTCTTTTCAGACATTAGACCATATTCTGCATCTGGTGCCCAATGAGTGAAGCCCATTCCCGCAAATAGGATGGCTGAGAGTGACACGAATGTTAGAATAAACAGCGGTATTTTGATCCAAGTGTTAGTCGGACCAACATGTGCAGCAACTTCGGTCTTCGGTTTACCAGCGAAGGTTTTGAGCCACATTCTAGACATATAGAAGCCAGTCATACCAGCGCCAATCAAAACACACATTGCAGGTAAGAAAAATCGTGGATCATCTAGTGCTACACGCCATGCGTTAGCAATAATTCCCTCTTTAGACCAAAAGCCGCCAATGAATGGCAAGCCCATTATCGAGGCAGAACCAACCAGCATAGCCGTCGCAGTTAGTGGCATTTTTGAGGCTAAACCACCCATATTCTCCATCGATTGAGCATCAAAGTCATCGTCATGATGGTCGTCATGACCGTGGTGGTCGTCACCGTGGTGACCATGATGGTGCAGGTGGTGATGAGCGTGATGAACTTCATGAATTACTGAACCGCTCGCCATGAACAGCATACCTTTGGCCATCGCGTGGTTGAAAAGGTGGAATAGTGCCGCGCCAAATGCAATAACTACGATGTAATGATCAGCATCATCGGTCTTCCAATCAAGTGTATTAGCTAGATACATAGCGCACCCAAGCCCGGTGAATATGTATGCTAGTTGACTCATCGTTGAATATGCTAATACCTTCTTTAAGTCATGCTGAACGAAGGCAATTGCGGCAGCCATAACCGCTGTTAAGCCGCCTATTAGGGCAATAATGAATGCGAGATCAACCAAATCATTTTGCAGATATTCTGAACCGAAGAACGGGAACATTCTAGCAACTAGGTATAATCCTGCGTTGACCATTGTTGCGGCGTGAATAAGCGCCGAGACCGGCGTTGGTCCTTCCATAGCGTCCGGCAGCCAAACGTGAAGTGGGAATTGGGCTGACTTTCCAACAGCCCCGATAAACATCATACCGAGGGCCCATTGAAGGGTTCCTGATGATTCAGCTGCAACTCGTTCGATGTTTGCCTCATCAAATACCACTGCGTAATCCAACGAGCCAAACATATCCCACATCATCACCAAGCCAATCATTAGGAATACGTCGCCAACCCTGGTTGTCAGGAAAGCCTTCTTTGCAGCATAAGCAGCACTTGGCTTCTCATAGTAGAAGCCTATCAGAAGATAGGAACAAAGACCCATTATTTCCCAAAAGATGAACAGCCAAAGAAATGAGTCCGCCAGAACCATACCTAACATACCAGAACAGAATAGAACGAATTCTGCATAGAATCTATGATTGCGATTGTCATTAATTGGATCGGTGTTCATGTAACCAATGCTGAATATGTTAATTAATAAACAAAGGAATGACGCAATAAATAACAGCATTACCGTTATGTGATCAACATATAGTCCGAACCCTAAACTGTGTGCTTCCAAACCAGAACTACTGTAGGTGTGAGTATTGAGCCAAAGAAAATCTATGGTATCATGGTCGATAAGAAAACTACCCAAATGATCCTGTATTAAAAGCAGGGAAATTATCAGGCTTGCAGCCATAACAACCAAGGCAATTATACCACCTTCCTTCATCTTATCTTTCCAAAATGGATTACGATTAAACACCCTGCCAAGGAAAAGAATAATTGGGAAGGCGAGCATAGGTAAGAGGATAATTAGCGGTGCAAATTCCATAAATTCGCTTTCAACATAGGTTGCGTTTCCGGTTCCAGCCATCATCTCACCTCAGTTCCTTAGGACATCTACATCGTCCAATGATATCGTCTCATGTTTACCATACATAGCTAGGAATATTGCTAGACCAATCGCAACTTCACTAGCAGCAATAGCGATGGCGAAT
>JAYXVG010000007.1:0-24523 GCA_036021875.1 Thermoplasmatota archaeon
GGGGGCGAACGGAGATATCCTAACGCGCGCAGTCTTTGAGGTTGATTATTCTGAAGCCGGTTTTTGTGATATCTGTTCTGCCACGTCCCAAGCCTCCTCTAGCATGGTATAATTGGCCCAGTATGACTTCGATTGCCACATTTTCACACCATCTTGCCCGATTAATTGGACAGTTGGAGTTCCTGGGTTGTTAAATCCTTCAACAACTGTGAACTTAGTGTTCATTCCTGTGTTAAAATCTCTAATCATGTCGCTCTCATTTGGTATGATTATCGGCCAAGGTGAGTAATTGGAATTATTTTCTTCATGACCGAACACCTCCATTACTCGTTCTGGAGATTCAATATCTGCCCAGCGATGCATGCTCACAATGTTGACAAGTCCATCATCCAAGCTACCGTTTTCTACCGACTCACGAATTAATTCAGTCCAATCATGGCATCCTGAGCAACCAGCTGCAATCCACAGAACTAGAACTGGTCCAGTCTCTAGAGCTTGTTTAAGCGTGAATTCACTCCCACCATCCTCTGCTCTTTCAAGAGTCTTGGCAGTGAAATCTAACTGTAAAGGGGGCTCGTTTGAATCAGCAACCTCAACAGGCGCCGTGCAACCTGTTAACAGAATTGTCAAACCTACAAGAACTGAAATTAGTTTAGGCTGCATGCCCTTCACCAGAGGAATGGTTTCTCTTTTGTGAACCAGAGTTTTTGAGATTGACTTTTGGCTTCTTGACCTCAGGGAACCAGTTGCTTAAACCGTTCCAATCAGGATCTAATCCTAAGTCGGCCAGTAGTAATTTACTGCTGATTCTCGCACTTTCGAAAATTGTCGGTAAACCACTTCCCGGGTGTGTGCCTCCGCCAACTATGTACAGGTTTTTGGCTTCTTCAAACCGATTGTGTGGTCTTCTCCAAAGCATCTGATTGAGGTTGTGCGCCAGATTGAATACCGCACCACGGTAAATATCAGATGCTCCCCAGTCATCTGGGGTAACTATAGTTTCAGAAATAATGTGGTCTGCAACATCATCAAAACCGAGTTTGGCCATTTGTTTGATGATTATATCACGGTATTCGTCTTTTAGTTCCTCCCAGTTAATTGATTCGTGGGTATTAGGAACTGGAACTAAAACGTATAGTGTCGAGCATCCTTCAGGAGCGAGGTCAGGATCGGTAACACAGGCATTTTGAACATACAAGGATGGGTCATCCCAAGTGATTTTATGGTTGGTAATGTCATTGAGATTTTCTTCATACCTCTGTGATGCATATATCTGGTGGTGCGGTTGATCATCGTAAGTTTTGTCCATGCCGAGATATAACATGAATGTTGAGCAAGAGTAGCCTTTCTTTTCGAGTTTCTTGTTCGACCACTTCTTTCTCTTTTCGTCCGGAACTAGTGTTGTCATTGCGTGAGCAAAGTCTGCATTAACCACCACTTTGTCTGCGTAAATTGTTTCATTTTCAAGTTCGACTCCAACTACCGTTTTGCCTTCGTAAACTAGCTGCTTAACGGGGGTAGAGGTTCGGATTTTGGCGCCAAAGCCTTCCGCAATCTTTGCTAGTTTCGGGGTTATTGAGCCTAGCCCGCCTCGAGCGTGGAAGATTCCATGCTCGTATTCTAAGAAAGCAAGTATGGTAAACAACGAAGGTGCATGGAATGGGCTCATGCCTAGATATTTGGTTTGAAACGACATTGCAAGTCTAATTCTTTCGTCGTCGAAGTTTTTCCTTAAATCGCTAGCAACTGAAGCCCAAGGCTTTAGTACCTGAGCGACTCTTAATGCTCTTCTGGTGAACAGGTTGGATGGTCCTGTCCATGGTGTTTGTAAGCATGCTTTTGATAGATCTAATTTCTTACGATTTTCTTTGACATACTTCTCAAACCCTCTGGCATTTTTATCTCCGGAAAGTTCTCTTATTCTCTCGGTCATTAATCCTAAATCACTGGTAGCATCTATTTGACCGCCAGCACCAAAGACAAGCCGATATGATGGGTCAGTCAATGGGATTAATTCAAGTTCCTTGTGTGCGTCCAAACCGACTGCTTGGAAGATTTCTTCAATTACTTCTGGGAAGTGGAAAAATGTCGGACCGCGGTCGTATGTGAAACCATCCTTTTCGACCAACTTAGTTCTGCCACCGACTCTTGATTCTTTTTCGATTACGGTCACATCTACTCCTGAATAAGCGAGTAGCATTGCGCTTGCTAGTCCCCCCGGACCCGCACCAACAATTATTGCTGTAGGTTTTGTCTTTGCTTGCATAGCATCTAATCGTCAAGGCTGACATATAAATGACAGTTTAAATCCACGATAATTTATCACACTTATTCAAGGCCTAGAGCGTGGTTTTAGTTGATTCATCTACAGCATATCTCGCCGATAAAAGTGCGCCTTCAACACTGCCATGAAAGGTATGGTCGCCACAAGAATGCGGTTGATTTCGATTCTTTAGATTGTCATAGTGAGTAGAATCTAATTCAGGCAATGCAGATTTGATGTATTGGACGTCAAGCGTTCTCCATGATGATATCTGCTCAGGAAACCAGTTTGATAGTTCGGATAAAACTGATTTTTCAATACTTTTTTTGTCTAACAAGGATTGTTTTCTTGCATCCTCCCCGACAACAGTTACTGCGACCAATGATTGTCCCCTGGGCGCATAATTTGGTTGTATATCAGAGGGAACTGCAAGATGCGAAATGATATTTTCAGGTTTACTCACAGTAGAATTAAGCATGATATATTTACCGTTTAGAGGGGATTTGGGGGCGGCAAAATATATTGTCCATACATCTCTGGAAATATTCTGATCCTGGGGTGAGAAAGCCTGAATTATAACATCATATGAATGGCTTTGACCACCAAAGGTTAGCTCTTTATCCGATTTTATTGTGACCTCCGTTTGCAGTTTTAAATTCGTACAGGTCAGTTTTTGGTAAAGTTGCTCAGCACATGATGAAATACCATGTTTTGGCAAAACCATGTTTCCTCTTGACATATTTTTGAAGACGAAATTGAACATACGACTATCGGTTCGAAGATTCGATTCCAAAAATATACCGCCAAATAGCGGACGGAAGAAAGTATGAATGAAGTTCTCAGTAAAGCCTTGTGAACGCAGAAAATTAAACGTTGACTGCGATTTTTGTAAAAACAAATCTTCATCTTTTGTTCGGCTTACTTTCCACCTTAGAAGGCCGACTCTCAACAAATTAATTGGCGAAGTGAATAGATTAAAAATCCCCATAAAACCCTTCATTGGGCGGCGGAAAGGGTCACTGAATCGCCATATTTTTGATTTTGAACCCGGTCTTATAACGAGTGCTCCGGGCTCAAATGCTCGACAACCCAGCTGGTCGTAGTCAAATACTGAACTAGCAAGAGGATAACCTGTCTGCATGACATGAAATCCCCGATCTAATATGAAACCGGACTTCTCGATGCTGTTTAACCTACCACCAATACTACTACTTTTATCAAATAAATCGACCTCATAACCTCGTTGCTCTAGCAGTAAACTAGCATACAAACCGCTTATTCCAGCACCGACAACGGCTGCCTTCTTGCTCATTGAACCACTCATGCCGTTGTCGCATCGAGACCCAACTTTACTCTAAACTCGTCAAGATATGGTCCCATTGATTTAATCAGGAGAACCTCTGGGTGGGTTCTGATAACTAGTCCGTCAAGATACATCAGCGCTCTGATAATTGGGAACGCCTCCTCACCAAATTCCGCATTAGCAAGTTCGACTGCTGCTCTAACGGTTTGCATCATGATTCTGGTTAGGCTTTGTTCTCCGACCGGTTTCTTCTCGAAATCCGTGTAGATTTCGTTCATTCTGTTGAGATATTTCTGCATTTTCTTCCCAGTAGGCTTTTTCGTTGTCATATCTAACAACGACATAAATGCTGAATGCATCTCTTGTCGAGAAAGGTGCTCAAAGAAATTAAACAAGGAGCGATTAACAAACGATGGCGCATGACAAATCGCTCCATTGTCAATAAACACGAATCTGCCTTCTTTATCGATAATGCAGTTACCTGGATGAAGGTCACCATGGAATGTTCCTATGCCGAACAGGTAAGCACCATGAATGCGGAAGAGTTCAAGCAATGTGCTCCACTCAAGTGATTTATTTTCGATGCCTTCCTCAAGCGATATTCCGTCAATAAACTCCGACACTAATACGTTTTCATTTGATAATTCAGGGTAATATATGGGGAAGCGTAATTTTGGTGTTGGGAATTCATCGGCTATTTGGGCTTGAATTTCAGCCAGTTCATTTGCCCCTGAAATCTCATTCCTAAGATCGAGTTCCCTCGTTGTGTAGTCAGCAACGTGATTCAATAATGCCATCGGGTTGCCCACTTTTCTGAGCCTCGGAGAGAGTATCAGGAATAGTCTCAACCAAGATCGCATTCTATCAACCTCCTTACGGAATTTGACCGCATTGGCTTGCTTTACGAACTTAATTACTACCTCATCACCATTGTGTAGTGTTGCTCGGTGGACTTGTCCTACCGATGCTGCTGCTAGTGGTTTAGCATCGATTTGTTTAAAGTTGTCAAAGAAATTTGGAATTGCCTTGCTTTTCAGAGTAGCTTCCCAATCTTCAGGCGGTATAGAGGCAGCATGTTGATACAATTGCTGTAGTTGTTTGCACTTCTCTTCACCTAGTAAATCTGGCCTTAAGGCAAAGATTTGAGCAAGTTTGACTGCCATCAATCCTTGCTTTTGTATCCAGTCTAAATCTGCTGGTTTCTTGCGCAGAATTTGTCTCATAAACCTGAAGAACGTCAGCATTCGCATAATGTGTAAAACCCTAACTTGGGTTTATCAATACATGTATATCTCAGTCTTCGCTTTCATCGACAAAGACTAGGGTATAGCGCCAGAGTTCATCATCACTCTGATCTTCTTCCCGCCTGATGCGGACATTACTATCCTCAGGATATCTCGACTTGAGAGCTCCTTCAATAATACCATCATCCAATTCCCACAGAGGTAATACTTCTTCTTCAGTTACCGGAGGATGAGTTAGATTTACTTTGATATGGAAAAATGGCACTGTGTCATATTCCAGTTCCCCCAAACCGGCAAATTCCCACCAATCCATCAATTCACTCAAGAATTCCACATGGCCATCGATGTTGCGTAGGCTGAACGCTAATTCAGCACCTATTCTTTGACCAACCTGGCGTAGCATAGTTTTGATATCAATTCCCAACTGTTGCAAGCTAAACACTGTTCCATCTTGAAGCGCTGCCCGCGCTTGGTTTATTTCGCTGCTTGATGCTAAAAACGATTCTGGATTAAATGGCGTATCCTCATCGGGCAATTCTCCACTAAAGTCAAGCGCTTCTCTAAATTGTTCGAGGAATGATCCCTCGCCAACAGTTAATCTAAGAGGGTCAACTATCCGTTCCTCAGTGAATCGTTTTTTAGCGCTGTTGAAATCAACAGCACGATTCCAGATGGCCATCATAAATTCATAGTGAGAGGATGCAAACACCTCGGATGATACGACCAAGGCTGCGTCTTCTCTACCCCTGCCAACAGGGTTTTGTTCAACGAATAAAAATTGTATGACATCGCTCTGATCTTTAAGCACTCCCAATGAGTTTACTTCATCTGAGTGACGGACTTCAATTGACTCGTGCAGCTGATCGAAAAATTTCAATGTCCTGCGGTCAAGTTGGGCTAACACCTTTACTATTACACCACGTTCTGCAGCCGAGTTGATTTCATCGACTGATGGAGACCTGCACAGGTGCAGAATTCCATACCTTCCAAGGAACAAAACTAGTTGTCCATCTGCCTCATTAGCTAATTCACCGATTCTTTTTTGGATGTGATCTCGTCCTTTTAGCACAGCGAACTTTGCACTAGCTTCCTCTTGACCGTTGTCTGCTTCAAGGGCATCATCTGACGCACCTGACATGATATTTTCAAATGCTTTTGTTGTCCTATCGATTCGTGACTTTTGGTCTTTTATTAGTTTCTTGAATAATACAGGTAAAGAAGAGCACGAGAACTTCATTGGTCTGTCTGCTGTCACATTTACCAAGCCAATCTGAGTCAGTCTGGATAATGAATTGTATGCGTCCAATCGATTAGTGCCTAACTTCTTAGCTAGATCACTAGCCTTGAGTTCCTTCGATGATGACAGTAAAACTAGAGATCTTGCTTCACGGTCAGTCAGACCTGCCTCTTCAAAGAGTTCCACCCAGTCCATACCATTACTCTCCAGAAAGCTTGCTCAAGGTGTTGAGAATTTTTGCAACATGGCGACGGGGCCTAAATAACCAGTCGTAGCAATAGTGAATTTTTCTATCTGGGCCAACAAGGAATGACGATTTACCAGGGAATTTGCCTAGGAATACTGGCACACCATACGCTATTGATACCTCTCTTTCGGGGTCGCTGAGAAGGGGGAAGGGCAGGTCAAGTTCCTCTTTGAACCGACGGTGGTCTTCTACTGAATCCTCGCTGATGCCGATTATTTCAACTGGAGGAGACAAGGACTGAAACAAGTCGTATTGTTCCTTGAAATTAAGGCAGCCACGCTTGCATGTCGGGGAACCATCCTTAGCATAGAAAAATAGAACTTTCCACTTGTCGTCATAATCTGCCAGAGAAACGCTTTCTCCAGTGCTTGATTCAAGAGTGAAATTTGGTGCAACTTCGCCTATCAATTCTTTGGTCATGCCTCTACCTCGATTTGTTGGCAGATAGACTATTCATTAAAAACGAATGGGAGAATGTGCCCCATTCTCCTTGCCTTAGTTACGAGGTATTCTTCATTATGAGAGCCAATACCCTCAATGTGTTCGATTCTATTTTCGATGCTTATTCCGTTATCGATCATGCCTTTGATTTTCAACGGGTTGTTGGTCATCAATCGAATCTTGGTTACGCCAATCGACTTTAACATACCAGCGCAGAAACTGTAGTCTCTTGCATCTGGAGGATGGTTTAGCATTAAGTTCGCATCCAGTGTGTCGAATCCTTGATCTTGCAACGCATATGCTTTTATTTTCTCGTGCAAGCCTATTCCTCTACCTTCTTGTCTTAAGTATAGAATGGCACCGCAGCCATCCTCCTGTATTCGCTTCATTGATGCCTTTAGTTGGGGCCCACAATCACATTTTAGTGATGTGAAGGCATCACCCGTTAGGCACTCTGAGTGTATTCTAACTAGGGGTATCCGGTCTTTCTGTTCTAGCCCTACCGATAGGATAGAGTGTTCCGAGCCATTTTCATCAACCATGACACGAATACGAAAATTCCCGTGCTCAGTTGGCAAAAATGCTTCAGCTTCAATTGTCATTGGGTCAATGGTTCCGCTTTCCATGTTAATAAGACTTGAAGAATAGTTTATAATGACATGTTTGTTTTCTAGCCTGACAAAAAACACCGCTTTATAGCCATCCAAGATTAAATTCCTACCATGGGTAGCGTCCGCTGTGATTTAGGTGTTGCAGCTGTAGTTACAAAAAATTACCAAATTCTCCTCGTAAAAGAGTCTGCTGGTAGATACTCTGGACACTGGGGTCTGCCTAAGGGATACGTCGACGAAGGCGAACTACCAAGAGATGCTGCTTTACGGGAATTAAGAGAAGAATGCGCAGTTGAAGGAAAAGTAACTGGCATATATGCAATAAGAGAAAATCTCACTGATATAGGTCCAGCGGTTTTTATTGCTTACAGCGTAAGTCTACTTCCGAATCAAATACCGATTGCAGCCAGTGAGATTGATGAAGCTAGATTCGTTAGCGTTGAGGATTTTGATGACTTGAAGTGGGTTAGTGAGGCTATGAAATCCATCGCCAAGAATGCCCTGACACAAACACCATTCTCGACAACCGATTACTCACAACAACGTGGTTACCCATACCTCCTACATCAAAACAAAGAGGTGAGAGTTTGAGTTCCAACATCGCTGATCGGGTTAAACTGGTTAATGACAAGCCCATCAATGAAGCAGGAGAGTTTGTATTATATTGGATGATTGCAACTAGAAGATTCAATTATAATGCATCATTACAGTTTGCGTCCGATTTGGCAGTAAAACACAAAGTCCCCCTGTTAGTAATTGAAGAAATATCAACAAGCCACAAATTTGCGAACGACCGAATTGCAACTTTTATGATTCAAGGCATGGTAGAGAACATTTCTACATTCAGAGACAACAAAATCCGATATATTCCGTGGGTAGAAACCCCATTGAGCGGACCCATTGGATTGTTGAAACAAATTGCGAAAAGGGCCACAGTTGTAGTCAGTGATGATTTCCCAACATATTATCCGCAGAGAGCCATTCAAGCAGCCAGTGAAACAGTCCCAGTGCAGATGTATGCCGTCGATTCAAACGGCGTAATCCCAATGTCATGGACCGAAAGTGCTCACTCAACTGCCCACGGATTCAGAAGGTGGATTCACAAAAACTTCGCAAGATGTCCCGAAACCTGGCCGTTAAGAAATCCAATAAAAGACAAATCTGAATTAATGATGGATGACAAATTATTTTCCTCAATAATGGATGATTGCAGCGTCAAATTGCCGCCGTTCGAATGGCTATGGAGGTGCTCTGAAGGAGGCTCAGTAGGAAAAAAAGCACTATCAGCAATAGACATTGACCATGAAGTAGAACCTGTTAGGATGGCTACTGGTGGTAGAACAACGGCAAAGCGAAAACTGTCCTCATTCCTCACAAATAGTCTAGATAGATATCACCTTGACCGAAATAGCGTTGAAAATTCAGCAGTTAGTGGTCTATCTCCGTGGTTACACTTCGGACACATTTCATCCATCGAGATTGTCGAGCAAATTCTCGAGCAAAGCGAGTGGACTCCTGACCACATAGACATGTCAAGGAAAGGCTCCAGAGAAGGATGGTGGGGTCTTAGCCAGGGGGCAGAAAGTTTCCTAGACCAGATTATTACTTGGCGAGAGCTCGGATTTAACAACGCATATCACAATGAAGATCACAACAAATTCGAATCGATTCCAGAATGGGCCAAGAAAACTCTTGCTGAACACTCAGATGATAAGAGGGTTCTGTACACACTTGAGCAAATTGAAAACGCTGAGACCCACGATGAAATATGGAATGCTGCACAGAATCAACTTGTCAAGACCGGGATTATCCATAATTACCTCAGAATGTTGTGGGGTAAGCGAATATTGGAATGGGCATCGACACCTGAAGAGGCAGCAAACTGGATGATACACCTCAATGATAAATATGCTTTAGACGGAAGGGATCCAAATTCGTACACTGGGATTTTCTGGGTTCTCGGAAGACACGACAGAGCTTGGGGTCCAGAACGAGCAATTTTCGGAAAAATTAGATACATGTCATCGGAAAATACTCGGAAAAAAATGAATTTAAAACCATACCTTCAACAATATAGGAGTCGATAATGTGAGTGTTGTGTTCGAACACAAAACACACGTCGACAATTCACTAGAAGATGCATTTGCTTGGCATGAAAGAAAGGGGGCGTTTAGGAGGCTTATGCCGCCATGGGAGCTTGCCGAAGAGGTCAGGGCGGACGATAACTTAGAAGAAGGATCTCAACGGATTTTCAGGTTCCCAATGGGGCCAATTAAAATGAGTTGGGTCGCCCAGCACACAGCATATAATCCGCCGCACTCATTTGAAGATATAATGCTGAAAGGCCCTTTTAAGTCGTGGCATCACACGCACAAATTCGAGAAAACCACTGATGGTAAAGTCCTAATCCATGACAAAGTCAACTACAAGCTTCCCTTGGGTTTTCTCGGGAATATTGTCGCTGGAAAAATGATCAAAAAGCGGTTAACAAGAATGTTTACAGCCAGGGAAATAAGACTCGAACGCGACTTAAAGCGACACGCTGAATTTAGCCATATCAAAAGAAAGAAAATTCTCGTTGCTGGCTCCTCTGGTCTAATCGGAAGACAATTAGTTGCGTTCCTTGATACTGGTGGGCATGACGTTTGGCGACTAGTTAGAAGGACACCAAAAGATGGTGAGAAAGAAATCTCTTGGTCACCCAAAGATGGCTCAATAAACCCCTCTGAACTCGAAGGATTCGACACGATAATCCACCTTGGAGGGGCTGGTATCGGAGATAAGCGATGGACCAAGAAGCGTATGAAACTCATCGAAGAAAGCAGAACTAAAAGCACTAAAATACTAGCAGAAACCATAGCTAAGTTAGATAAGAAACCTGAATCTTTCATTATTGCAAGTGCAGTTGGCTGGTATGGTGAGAGAGGTGATGAAATTCTTGATGAAGATTCTACACCGGGCGAGGGATTCCTTCCCGAAACCTGTGCAAATTGGGAGCAATCAAGCCAAGCAGCAAAAGATGCTGGCGTTCGAACCATACACCTTAGAACAGGTATAGTATTAGACGCAACTGGTGGTGCCTTAGGCAAAATGCTGCTACCGGCAAAACTAGGTGGCGGTGGGCCAATTGGTCGAGGTAAGCAGTGGTATAGTTGGATTTCAATGGACGATCAAATATATGCCACGCATTACCTTGCAATGAACACTAAGTGTGAAGGTGTATACAATCTAACCGCACCAAACCCAGTTCAACAGAAGGCATTTGCCAAGATATTGGGTAAAGTATTACGCAGACCTGCATTTATACCGACTCCCCCATTTGGTATTTGGCTACTGTTTGGTAAGATGGGTGTAGCACTAACAACAGAAAGCACAAGGGTCACACCAACAAGATTGCTAAAATCTGGATATGAATTCGAACATCAAGACTTGGAACCCGCTTTACGAGACTGCCTGGGCATGTGGAAAAACTAGAGATTTAATCTCGGTTTCCTTATGATACCAAGTGCAAATTGCAGTTTTCTGTAGAAGCTCATGGTTAATCTACGAGTGAATACATCACCATTGCGCTTCATAGCTTCTTCGAGAATTGCATCATATGCTGCACACATTAGTGATGGGGAATATCTAGCATCTTTGTCAAGCAGGGATAATAACCCCAATGCGTTTTTGCGATGAGCCATGACATGATCGAGATAATGGCGCATAAATTCTTGCCAGCCGACCGAGGATGATAATTTGCCAGACTTCAAGTCCTCTTCAGTGATACCGAATTTTGTAAGTTCTTCCGTGGGCAGATAGATTCTGTTGCGGCTGAGGTCTTCTTGTATGTCTCGTAAAACATTGACCATTTGCAGGTATATTCCCATTTCAACAGCGTGTCGGCGCGCATTTGGATCATTATAGCCATAGATTTCTACCAGACATAACCCTACTGTTGATGCGACGCGATAACAGTAACGGCGGAGGTCTTCAAAGCGCAAATATTTTGCACAATACAAATCATCTTCCATCCCGGAGATTAACTCTCTCAAATGGTCTAGTTCTACAGGGAATTTTTTGATGACGTCCGAGAGTGCAATGAATATTGGCTCGTCGACTGCATCACCAGTAGCAATCTTGTCGAGGTTTATCCGATACCACATTAGAGAGCGTAGTTTTTTGATATGATCTTCGTTATCATTTAGGGGTTCAGATTGCTTATCGATCGAAAGTTGGATGCTTCTATTCTCTGCCTGTTCGTTAAGATGGGATAAATCCTGGTCGGGAAGCCAGTCGCCATCGACAATGTCATCGACTCTTCGACAAAAGGCATAGAGTGAGTTAACTGCCCTGCGCTTGTGTATTGGTAAATGTCTGAACGACCTAAAGAAGGAACTAGAGGCATTTCGGGCAATAACTTCACAGTGCTGATAAGCACTTTCTAATCTGTCTGCGACAGTGGGTTTCTCTTGGCCTAATTGGAAGATTGAAACCACATAATCACCTAACTACAGATTGGCAGTAATCTAAACCAACCTTATTGATATATCAAGTATAGTATGCTACCCAAATATGCTGGCTAGTTAAATCATGCAAGTTGCTTCCAATCTACTTCGGCTTCGACCATTTCAATCTCATCTACATCCATCTGTGCTAGCTGCAGTTTTCCTGACAATTCATCGTTAACAGCATGCCAGTATGAATAGGCCTCAATCACCCAAATTCCTGATTCTCTAGTTCCATTTCCAGACCCTTTTACACCACCGAATGGCAAATGTGCCTCTGCGCCAGTTGTGGAGTTGTTGATTCCTGTCATACCTGCTTTTATTCCAGTCTTGTATCTGTAGGCTTCAAGGCGATCATTAGTGTAAATTGCTGAGGATAAGCCATATGGACTCGCATTAGCAAGGTGTAAGGCGTGATCAAAATCATTAGCTTTGACGACGGTAACTAGTGGTCCGAAAATCTCTTCATGGAAACATTCCATATCTTCTGTCACATCGGTAAAAACATGAGGCCACATGAAGACACCCTCTGCTGGGTTTCCGACAAAGTTTTGTGGCTTGTTCTCAACAGTAATTTCACCTTGTCCCCAGATTTGTTTTGCGCCACTGGCTTTGGCCATCTCAACGCCGTCTAGGAAATCTTTGCCATACTTTTCCGACAACATGGGCCCATACAAAACATCCTTGTGAACTAAAGAATTTCCAATTTTAGTGGACTTTACTTTGTCCATGAATTTGTCCATGAATTCATCGTAAATATCCTTGTGGACAATAAGGTTGCCAAGGCTAGTACATCGCTGTCCAGCGGTCCCAAATGCCCCCCAATAAGCCCCTTCCACAGCGTTGTTGATATCGGCTGATGGCATCACAACGAGGGGGTTTTTACCGCCAAGTTCTAACGAACATGATACTAGATTTCGTCCACAAACCTCGCCTATCATTTTACCAATGCCTGTCGAGCCAGTGAATGAGATTTTGTTGACTAATCCCTCATCTACAGCATCGACTAGGTATTGACCAGCGCCGCTACCTTTGCCGTGTACTAGATTGATTACGCCATCTGGTAAGCCTGATTCATGCATGATCCTTGCCAGCGCAAATGATAGCAATGGTGCGTCTTGTGGACTCTTCCACACACAGGTATTTCCGCACATTATCGCCGGAATCATCTTCCAAAAAGGCACTGCAGAAGGGAAGTTACACGCGTTAATTATTCCACATACTCCAAGTGGTCTGCGGTAGGTGAACAACTCCTTGTCTGGTAATTCAGAGTTAACAGTTTGGCCATACAGCCGACGACCTTCTGATTGAAAGAACAAACATGTGTCAATCGCCTCCTGAATCTCGCCCCCTGACTCTTTCAGCGTCTTTCCAATTTCTCGGGTCTCAAGCGCTACCAATGCGTCTTTGTGCTCCATCAGAAGTCGACCCATGTTGCCGATTATCTGTCCCCTTGTAGGCGCTGGTGTTGCAGCCCAATCTGCAAATGCCGCACGAGCGGCCTTCAGAGCGTTTCTAACATCATCTCTTGTAGAGAGAGGAAATTCTCCCAGACAGTCTGCTAACAATGCCGGATTAGTCGACTTAAATGTCGCACCATCGCTTGCTGAGGTTAACTGACCGTTGATTATATTGTAACCGCGTACTGCGGGCTTGCCGTTTGGGTTTTCCATTGAGATAAACTCTAATCCCGTCTCGAGAACATGAACCATGTCATGCCCACCTAAGTCGGATTATTGAACATGATGGTCTGTGACCCCAAAAAATTGTATCGAAAATAACCATGGAGGGTTTAAATCACATGGCCATTAGAGAATAATGCTTCGTGATTGGGCTGAAAGTAATAAACTGCAAGCACTAACGAAGGAAAGGAGCGATTGTTATGTCTGGCCAAAACGAAACCATCTCATTAACTGTGGAAAAATCTATTCCATCCGACGTAGGACATGGTAGAGCAAGGATTTCGGGCGACTCTGGCTTGGACCTCAAACCTGGAGACATTGTATTGATTAAGGGAGAAAAGCGATCCACAGCGGCCATCTACTGGCGCAGTCGCCCTGAAGATAACAAAATGGCGATAATAAGAATCGACGGAATAATCAGAAAAAATGCTGGAGTGAGCCTAAGAGATAAGGTAACCGTCTCAAAAGTTGAGGCTGAGGAGTGTAAGAAACTCGTAATCTCTCCCGTCATGGCCAACAAGCAGAAAGTGAAATTCGGACCGGGAATAGAGGGTTTTGCTCGTCGTGGACTTCAAAACCGACCTGTGGTTCAAGGAGACAGGATATTTATTCCGGGAATGACTCTGTTTGCTGAAGCATTGCCATTTGCTGTCGTTCAAACCACCCCCAAAGGTGTTGTCAAAGTAACTAATGATACTGATATTGTGATAAAAGACGAGGCAATCGACGACGAGGACATTGGACAATCCGAGGGCATCACCTACGAAGACGTTGGTGGAATTGGTCAACAATTACAAAAAGTAAGAGAGATGATTGAGCTACCGCTCAAGCACCCAGAACTATTTCGCCGACTTGGAATAGACCCTCCCAAGGGTGTTCTTTTACACGGCCCACCGGGCACTGGTAAAACCATGATTGCGAAAGCAGTGGCCACTGAAACTAATGCGCACTTTAAGAGCATCAATGGACCAGAAATCATTAGCAAATATTACGGAGAATCTGAAAAACAACTCAGAGAAATATTTGACGATGCCAGTGATAATGCACCGGCGATAATCTTCATTGACGAAATCGACTCTATTTGCCCGAAACGTGAGGACGTTAGTGGCGAGGTAGAACGCCGTGTTGTTGCGCAAATGCTAACTTTGATGGATGGAATGCAAGGTCGAGACAATGTTGTGGTAATCGGTGCAACAAACCGTCGAGATGCCCTAGATCCGGCGCTGCGTAGACCGGGAAGGTTCGACAGAGAAATCGAGATTGGCGTGCCAGATCGCGATGGTAGAAGCGAAATTATGGACGTTCATACCCGGCAAATGCCAATGTCAGAAGACTTTGATATCACTTGGATTCTTGATAACACATACGGCTTCGTTGGAGCAGATCTCGCTGCGTTGGTAAGAGAAGCGGCAATGAAAGCACTGCGCAGATATTTGCCTGAAATCGACTTAGACGAAGATACAATACCGCCTGAAGTTCTGGAAAAAATGGAAGTCTGTATGGAAGATTTCCATCAGGCAATCAAGGATATTGAACCATCGGCACTAAGAGAAATATATGTCGAAGTTCCAGAGGTTACCTGGGACGAAATCGGCGGTCTTGAAGATGTTAAGAGCAGACTGAAAGAGTCCGTTGAATGGCCGTTGACCAAACCTGAGTTGTTCGAACACTTCGGTATTAAACCACCAAGAGGCATAGTTATGTTTGGAGCACCGGGAACAGGAAAGACATTGCTTGCTAAAGCTATAGCCAATGAAGCACAAGCTAATTTCATTAGCATCAAAGGACCTGAGATGATCTCTAAGTGGGTTGGTGAATCGGAGCGAGCCGTGCGAGAAATATTCAAGAAAGCAAAGCAATCATCACCATCTATCATATTCCTAGATGAATTCGAGTCAATTGCTAACATGCGCTCATCCAGCTCCGGAGAAGGTAGCGATGTCTCTAATAGAGTTGTTAATCAATTGCTAGCAAGCATGGACGGCGTTGAATCGATTGACGGAGTCATTATTGTGGCCGCAACAAACAGGCCAGAGATGATTGACCCAGCACTGCTACGTAGCGGCAGATTTGAGCGTGTGTTACACGTTCCACCGCCAGATGTAGGCGCACGGGAAGCAATATTCAACATACATTGCCAAGGCATGCCACTCTCTAACTTTTCAATCAAAGATATCCTCAAGGGGATGGATGGATTCACCGGTGCTGATATTGAGGCGGTTTGTAGAGAAGCCGCATTAATATGTATGAGAGCCAATAAAAAGAAAGTCACCAAGAGTCACTTTGAAGAAGCAATAGGTAGAGTCAGGCCAACCGTTACCCCGGAAATGCTCGAGTATTACCAGAAAATGGAGACTCGACTTACCTCTGGAATGTCCAACATCAAGCGCACTAAAGACTTCAGCCACGGCATTGAAACGATGTGATGACAACCGACGCATTCAAGGACTGAAAGAATATCAGTTACACAAAGAGGCGATTAATCATGGCGGTATTTGCTAATGAGGTCATGGGTCGCGATGTGGTTGATTCACACAACGAGAAACTTGGAGAGATTAGCGACTTAGTAATCGACAAATTGTCAGGTTCTGTAACGCAAATTGTTGTAATCCTCGAAGGGAATTTAGATCATACATTGCTTCCTTGGGACTATAGAGATGGTAGAATGACCATACCCATTGACGATGTAGCCAGAATTTCTAATCGGATACATCTTCGGAAATGATTTTTCGATGAGCATTTCATATTCAAGTATAGACAACATTCTAAACTGAAGTGCGTGCGTCTAGTGTCGGAATTACGCTCTAGTCGGTGTTGTTATGGTTGAGTGGCGCGAGATAAATTATCGAAGAATCGGTTTACAAACCGCTTTTTGGTCGGTAATGTTCGTCCTGCTAATAATGATACTGAGTAACTTTGTCAACTTGTCGAACACCAATCAATTATCAGCGTATGATGATGATTGGAACGACATGTCAGCATTTCGGCAAGATATCAAGGATATGGGGATTGAAACTAGGTCGCTAGTAAGTAGTCCACTGCTGCTATCTGACATTGAAGACCCTAGAAACACAACATACATTGTCGCTGGAGTTGAAAGAGATACGTTATCCCTGCCTCAATTTGACGAGGATGGTTTCATCACCATCGCATCAGAAGATGGGTATTCGCCGTCAGAGATAGATGCTATAGTGGAATTTGTCGACAATGGCGGCACTGCAATAATTCTTGAAGACTACGGGTTTGCCGGCACCATTGCTGAAGCCTTCGGTGTCAGATATAGTGGCTATCAGTTATTTGATACCACATACGCAACCGAGCTGAATTATAACTACATCTGGATGTGTGTTCAAGAAACTCCATGCAGTATGAACGGAAGTCAAATAGATACTGAAACACTGTCTACCCATCAACGCTGGGCTGATACAAGTTCAGCACTTAGCGCACACCCATGTGCTCTAGCAAATGGCCAAGTCTTATCCGAAGAGGAAGCCGGTGTTTGTAAGCACCATTGGTCAGACGGTGAAATATCTTACAATGGGACTTATCGAGTATTACTGAACAACATTACCGCACTTGAACTGATTCCAAATAACAAGAATCCATTACCAGAAATAGCCATCAGAGCAGTAACCAGTAACGAAGCGAGTGTTGATGTTAATGGCGATGGTGAGATATGGGTTAGTAGTGAACAGAATGAAGAAACACCCGACCTGTATGGTAAATTCAACCTCAGTATAGAAGCGTGCGCTAAATCTACCTGTAATCCTGACGATGGAGGAAGAGTTTTCTTCGTTGCTGATGGCTCACCATTAATCAATGCAATATATGATTTCCAAGGTTTTGAAGATGGCAAGTATGGTCCGACAGACACCATTATCCCAGATAATGACAATCGTAAATGGGCACTGGATATCATTGCAGAGGCAATGATGACTAGCCTAGAGGATGATGGTCTGGCACCTTCAGATAATGCGATGGTAATCTTTGACGAGTCCAGACACCCACAAAATGCAGTATTAGCCGACTCATACAATACAATTTACTTCTTACTGGTGTACTTTACTGGCGAGGGACTTGCCATGCTGGTTTTATTCTTGATACTATTTATCTCATTTGAAGCAGTGCTAATCCGAAAGAAAGACCCTGATAATTGGCGTCACGTTTTCTCAATAATCTACTATGGTTTTGGTGATGCAAATCGCTATCCATATTACTCAAAAATTGAAAAAATAAGGCAGGTTTTCCTATCTAAGGTGCGCAATCAAAACGGTTTGACGAGAGAGGAATTCCATGCGATGTCAGCACGAGAACTTGTGGCGTTGATTAATGATCCAACATTGGCAAAGTTTGCGATTGAACCGGGTAAATATTCGCTGGAGCAAACGGTCTCAATAGTCAAACGCGTAAAAGCATGGGGTAGGCGGTGACATCATGTGGACAAGAAAGGCTGCATTCACCTTCACCGGTGGCATTGCTCTGATTTTGATAGGCATGATGATTGCCAATAATCAGATGATGATTCTCGGACTAGCATTGATTGCTTTCATCGTGGTGAATTCTTGGATATCTGGACATGGCGACGTTGAAGTCCAACGAACTCTATCTGCTGATAACCTATACAAAGGCGACGACCTTTATGTTGAGTTACTAATAACCAATCGATCAAATAGAAAAACCCAGTTACTCGAAGTTTATGACAACATACCCCACGAAATGAAACTACGTAGTGGTCTCAATCAGATGCGACTAAACCTTAGTCCAGGAGAAAGTGCACGCATAAGATATGTCTTGCGCTGCCCATTAAGAGGTCATTATTCAATTGGACCGGTTTCACTTCGGTCGCGTAATACCTTCAACTTAGGAGTTGAAGAGATGTTCGTCGATCATCACAGTGACATTGTTATCTTTCCGCAAATCAAAGAGGTTGAGGAAGCTTTTCTTCGCTCGAGAACTCCAAAAATGTATACCGGTGCGACAACTCTCAGAACGCCCGGCCAAGGTTCTGAATTTTACTCTCTACGTGAATATGTTGCCGGGGACCCATTCAAGAACATCAACTGGAAAGCATATGCTAGAACTGGTGAGTTGATGGTCAATGAAAAATGTCGAGATGCCGTCACTGATCTCTATCTGTTAATTGATTCAAGAGACATCTCCAGAATAGGCACGGTATTGAAAAATCCCCTAGAAATGAGTACTGTATCAGCTGCTAGTCTTGCTGCTTTCTTCCTAAAGAGAAGAGACTCAGTAGCATTAGGGATTTATGGTGATAAGTTATCTTACCTACCACCCGACACGGGAGATAAGCAGTATTTCAAAATCCTAAGTGCGCTTGCAGGGGTAACTGCGCAAGGTGAGATGCCATTACAAGCGGTGACTAACTCGTTAAGTGGTCGGTTCAGTAGAGGTAGCCCCGTATTCATAATTTCATCCTGTGAGGGAGATGGTACGGTTCCTGCTGCGGTCAGAGATTTGGTAGGCAGAGGTCATGAAGTAACGGTTTTATCACCTTCCAGCATTGACTTCGAGAGGCTGGTCAGCAGAATCCCTAGAATGTCGTATGAGGTTTTGAAACTCGAAAGACAAAATCGACTCACTACATTGGCAGGGTCTGGAGCACAAGTAATCGATTGGATGCCAGATATGGATCTTTCACAAGCATTAATGCAAGTTAGGGGGTATTAGTTTGGCTGATGATGTGCAAGTTCAGAGTGATGTTACTATTATGGGCACTGCTAGTGCTCGTACATTACATATCAAAACACTACGTAGGCAGTGGCAGATAATCACTCTACAGATTATTGCTACAGCAGCTTTGGTAGGAATGTATTTTCAAGTAGTTTCAACATATGTCGTAGGTTCAATAGACCACACAATGCTATTTGCGTCAATTGAATCACTTATTGGTGACGATTTACCACTTGGTGATTGGTTTACTGGTGAAGGTAGAACAGGTCTAGCACGCTTCTTCGTACCGTTAGTAATAGGTTTATTTGTTGGAGGAGTAATGGCGTTAATTGCTTACCAAACCCCCAAGACGCAACAGAGAATTAAGCTCGTGTTTATTGTTAGCCTAATCACCCTACTTATTGGTAGATTGATGCTTGGATGGCTAACAGGTATGCTGTTCTCCTTTGATCTGAGATTGCCGGATGATGGTGAACTACAAACTCTTGAATGGCCATTATTGATGATAATGTCATTGCTGATCATGTTCGTATACCTACTACCGATAATCATGGGTTCTCGTGGTATTTGGGGACTCTCAAGAAAATCAATCGCTTGGGCGATTGGATTTACTCTCTTATTCCTAGGAATACACGCAATCCTAACATTCCCGCTGATAAGATCACAACTGGGTGACTATGGAGGAGCATTAGCAACTCTTGAATCCCAAATTTCGCAGCCAACTATTGGTTTATTAGGGTTTGATTTAGTTACTCGTGAACAATTTGAACTAATTCTTATTGCGGTTTTGATATTGGTTTTCCAAGAATCTGCATTCGGAGTCATCAAATATCTAGAATATGCATTTAGGCTGCCAGAATCATGCAAGCGAGACCCAGAATATGTCACACAGATGGACAATATGCTCAACACACACTTAGTCCACACATTTGGGTTCCTTGGGCTTACAGGAATTGCCACTATGGTTGCTTTAGGTTTCCACAGTGTTTTATTGAGTCTAGTCAGTGATACGACAGGAAGTCAATGGGCTGGCCAAGTTTCCGAATCAATCGAGTTATCTCTTACCTATGGATTGGTAATTTCCGCAGTGATGTTCCTGTCAATTATGGCGCTATTCAGGTTCTTGATACCTTGGCAGAGAATCTGGGGTTTCACCTATTCGATAAGAAACAGAAATACAAATTCTTTACCCGAGACAGGCGGAGAAAAGGAATTCGTTGATTTCCAAATCTAATCTCGGTTAAGGTGCTGGATTAATCTGCCGAGCATTTCTGCACTAAACAGAAGAATAAATGGAAATAAACACCATGTTGCCAACACAGACATTATGCCCTCGCCCGAGTTATTACTTACGTCCTCATATCCTGACACGAACATAATGACGACTGCCAGAAGCAGCAATCTCTCCAAGTAAACGGGGTAATGTCTGCCAATTAATTCATCTCGACCTGCTAGATTGGTCGCTTCGGCCTCGGGCATCAAATCACCTAAATATCAAGGTCAGAGAGTTTTGATTCCAAATCTTTCAAAGCGCTATCTGATGCAGTCTCTGGTTCACTACGATGCTGCCATGATGCATCGATTCTGGCTAATTCTGCGTCTAATTCTGCCCTTTCATCATCATCGCTAATTGGTTGAAGGTCGACTGTTTCGATAATCTCATGTTCATTTTCATTATCAGTTGGTAGCTCTAATGTTTCCCAGCCATCCTCATCAATCTCAATTATCTCAACTATCTCTTGATCGCCTACATCGCCAGATAGATTTGATTCCATATGTTTAACCATCTCCTCATCAACCGGTGTCTTTTGTGCTGGGTCGATGACCTCTCGCTCATATGGTAATAAGCCATCACGCTGGAAATCCCATAAAAGCCCTGATGGTGTGCCACCTGCTAATCCAGAAGCATCAATTTGGGTAATAAGTTCCTCCAGTACTCGCGCAGTTTCTTCGAGAGCGATTGCCTCACCAGCATCTCTTTGATCAGATTCGAGATATATGTCATCCAAGGCACTCTGGATTAAACGACGCGTTGATTGTGCTATATGTGGCAGAGATTCTGGTCTGTTACAATTGGACATTAGGGTTTCAACCTCGTGTGGCGGAGCGCCTAATCGAGTGAGTTGTTCAAGAACATTTCTCATTCTTCTCAGCATGGTAATAGAGTTGTCATAATCTTCCAGCAACCGCTCTAAATCGATAACCAAGTGCCCGACTGTCTCACCGAGTTGATGCTCAAGTCTTTGTTGAACTGACCATCTGGAGAGACCTCTTACTGCGCCAGCGGTTTGAGGAACCTGCCGCTCCAACAGTTCCATAACTTCACTTGATAACAGATACCTAGGAGTTGCAGCAACATGATCTACGGTTTTTTGAATCACCTGTAGCGCCCGCTCAACCGCCCTATCAAGTAAGGTTACAGAATATCCGAGACTTCGAGCGCGCTCTAGACGCTCGAGAACTGGCGCAAGTCCTTCAAAGGTAGCAGCATCATCAAGTAGTGCCTGAGCTAATGGTTCCTCTGCTAGCCTCGCTCTAATTCTCTCAGCCTCGTGTATGTCCGCTAATGCCTCTTCGTGAGCTTCTGCTAACGCTTCAGCTTTCTCGACTAGAATTGATAATTCTCCCTCAGCATGACCACGCCTAGCACCCAAGTCACCTAATTCTCGCAGCAAATTTCGCCTCTCTTCCATTAATTGGCGCATTTCGGCTTGAATATGGGCAAATCTTGCCTCATCTGTACTCAAACGCAGTCTTTCATCCTCAGCTCTTCGTCTTGCAACCTTGGCCTCAGATTCGAGTATTTCGAGCTCCGACTTACTGGTATTGACGCGTTCCTCCTCTTTCATTGCCTCAGCTTGAGCTCTTGCATATCGCTCTCTGGTCGCAGAAACTTGTTCTTGAAGCACCCTCAGTCTCCTTTCATCATCCTCAGTTTGTTGTCGAATTTTGGATAATTTATCGCTTGCGTCGCTCAATTCAGCATTTAGATCGGCTTCTTTAAGCGACATATCCTCAATCGATTGGCGCAGTTTCTCGCTAGATTCCGTTTCACCCAATGCTTTCGCTAACTCTGTGGCTCTTACGCTAACTTGATGTTCGAGTTCATTTACCCGTCTAACAAGCTTTTCTGAGCGAGACTCGGCCTCTTCGGTGCGGTTTCTTGCCTCAGCAAGTTGGACTTGCATTGAGTTAATCTCTGAATTAACATTCTCGACGCTCTCCATCTGAATGTTTCGAGTTTCAATCGCCTCTCTGGATTTTATCTCTGCGGCTTTTCTTGAGGTCTCTGATGAGGACAATTTGGTTGATAGATGCTGTTTTTCTTTTTCTAACTCATCGATTCGAATCTCAGCGGCCTCAAGCCTTCTTCTTAATCCTGCATCAATCCCTGGAACTTCAGCAACCTCGACCTTTTCAAGACCCTTAACAACCGCATCCGATATTTGTGAAAATTTGGCTTTGGCTCGCGCACTCCGTAAATTCTCCATGCCAATCTCAAAGCCAATTAAACCATTTAATCGATGTGTGAGATTGGCTCTACGGCTCTCAGAGCGTGTCCTTACAGTGACAAGCAAGTCTCTAAGGTATGACAGTGAGAAATCGTGGACTGTACCCGAATCCTTGCTTAGTATCGTTCCAGCAGGTAGTCTGTGGAGTCGCAAAATCCGTCTCGCCTCAGTCAGACCTAAAACCGCCTCTTCGAATGATTCAGAACTTGGAGCATATATCCCTACAGGCACACCTCTGGATAGGATTAGGCTAACAGCCTTTGACGACTTACCTGCTTGGATGTGGCCGGTAACCTCTTCTTCAAGTGCATCGGTTAGCATAGATAATATCGCATCTGCGCCACCTTTGCCTTCTCGCAGAATAAAGCCTTCTGGCAACGGTTCGCTGGCTCCAACTGAATCGGTAATCTCACCTTCTAATGCAGCAACTGCAGCATTTAACAATCTAGTATGATTGGCGTTTGCTTCTGTCCATACACCAATTGCAATTTCTCCTGTGTGAGCTAATAGCAACGCACCATCACCGGTGTGTAGAGTCCAATGCCCACTGTCATCAAACCCAAGGCCTTTAGCAATTTTTTCCCTACCAACTATTGTCTCTCCAACCTGTTTGGCTAGTTCGTCACCATCCATAGGCAAATCTCCTGCAGCATCGATTAACATTCCAGAGTCAACTGCGATAGCTCCTCTGACTGTCACATTTTCAACTAATTTAGCCAACACAACAGACAAATCACGGGATAGTAAACGTTCAACAGAATCCCCTCTAACAAGTAATCCTTGAGCATCTGCGGGATGTTCAAAGGCTTCAGGTATCACTTCTGCAATTGCTCCAAGCCCTGATTGAGAATAACTCTCTGCTTCGAATCTACATTTACCCTCAGATTCAATTTCCATTAGACGCAACTTTGCTTCAGCACCACCAAGAAGTATCGAGGCCTGTTCACTCTCAGCAAGATATCCTACGACCCTGCCAGCTCTGACAATTCTATGTCCTGCTGGGGTTTTTCGTTTACCAATCCACGTGCTTATTACCCCATGAGAGAATGGTTGAATAACGCCCTCATTAACATCTATTTCTTCTTCTACGGTTACACCTTTAGGTAAATCAAACATTATATCACATCCGTGGGGTTGTCGCAATTATTCTACGGTTACGGTCCAAGGCATGCCGCCATCTAGCGAGGCGCCCACCTTGTCCGGAAAGAACGACGATGCGTCCGGGACGAGCAATATCGATCAACATACGATTATCTCCTTCACACCAAACCTCATACAATTCACCAAGTTCATTGGTAAAACAAACATCAGTTGCGATGTTTACAGTTTTCATTGCAATGTCGACCGGTGGAGTTTTTCCTTCATCTCCAACGCAAGCTAGGAGGGATCCCCGCTCGTCAAGTAACATTGCCTGTTCAACCCCTTCTGTTTTAGTCAATGCAGCAAGAACTCGTTGCAACATGGTCGCTCAAATCGAGTGTGAGCGTTGTAGGCTTCAAGAAGTTTTGCGTTTTTTCCCCCCTACGGGGGGATTTAGCAGGTGAAATCAAATTTCCAACTGGTGTATGTGTGTCATACAAGCGCGGAAAAACCAATAAGGTCTGTTTTTCGCGCTTAATGCATGAGTAATTAACATTGTAAAGTGTGGAGTTTAATTACGAAAATTTTCAATTGAAAAATTGTTTAAACTTTAAAATTCATATAACTGGTCAACCTTTTGATAATAAAGATACGATTGACGTATAAAATTTACTCCAAATGAAAAAAACTCCTTAATGTCAAATTTGTTAAACGACCCGATTTCG
>JAYXVG010000008.1:0-24451 GCA_036021875.1 Thermoplasmatota archaeon
TGATGATATCATGTGGGCCAGGCCTCAAGATATTCTTGAGCGTTGGTCGCAGCATGAAATCAGGGTTGCTCCACCAGTAATCTCTGTTTTGATGGAAATAATCAGGGTGCTCGAATTTTCCAATAATGACATGGTCGAAGCAGCACACAATATCTCTCGACGTCAGCCAGGCCGTCAGTCAATTTTGTTCGCTTATGGCGTGGAGGTAGTGCCGATTAGAACCGCAACATTGCCACCAGCAGACCACACGAATTGCTACTTACTCGGCGACCCTAACGGCGAGTTCATCATTATTGACCCGGCTGTTCGCTATCGAGAAGATATGGAAGCACTTGCTGATGCAGTTGAACGTCACAATGGCACTCCAATCGCGATTGCGTATACCCATTCACACAGCGACCATCTTGCTGACATGGATTTGTTAAACGAGGCATTTGACCTGCCGGTGTGGGCCAGCGACTATACTGCAAAGAGTGTAAAGTGCGACCGCATTTTACAAGATGGTGAAAAGTTACAGTTAGGTAATCAAGAATGGCAAGTTCTAATCACTCCGGGCCACCATCCAGGTCATACTTGCTTTCTTGGCGAAGCCGGGCTCATAGCTGGCGATATGTTGGCAGGCTTTGGCACAATTTTGGTCCCTCCAGCAACCGGTGATATGGATGAATACCTCCACCAACTTGCTCGCTTGAGAGATTTGCAACCTCATCTGGCATTTCCCAGCCACGGACCGGTGATTGCGTTGCCAGAAAACAAATTCAACCATTATATCAAACACAGGAGTGCTCGTCACGAAAAAGTGCTTGAAGCGGTCAGTGAAGGACTATCAAATCTATCTGAAATTGCAACAAAGGCGTACGATGATACGCCAAATGCGCATCCCGGACTGGCCAAAGATCAGACCCTTGCTCACCTAATCTCGCATCAGAGACAAGGCAAGGTAACTCAAGATTCAAGCGGCAACTGGTATGCAAGCATTGATTGATAGCATGTGCTAGCGGTCTCATGCCTCGAAGGTTAGTAATTACCAAACCTGGTTCTCCATCAGTACTCGAAGTCATCGAGATGCCAATGCCAAAAGCTGGCGAGGGAGAGGTCTGCATCGAAGTTCACTTTGCGGGCATCAACTTTGCCGATACGCTGATGCGCCTCGGTCTATATCAGCCAAGACCACCATTTCCGTTCACTCCAGGTTACGAAGTAAGTGGCATTATACATTCACTTGGTGAAGGTGTGACCGAATTTGAGGTTGGTCAGAGAGTAGTGGCTGCGTCGCAAACCGGCGGCCAAGCATCGCACATTGTTGCTCAAATTTCTCGAGTTATTCCCCTACCAGATGAGATGTCACTGGAAAAGGCTGCTGCAATGCCGGTGACTTACATGACAGCTCATCACATGTTGCATCACCTTGGAAATCTGAAACCAACTGATACAGTATTGATTCACGGCGGGGCAGGGGGAGTCGGCACTGCGGCACTCCAACTATGTCAATGGGCAGGTGTAAGCAAGGTTTGGGCTACGGCATCGGGTCACAAGGCAGATATTATCAAACAATATTCAGGTATTCCAATTGACCGACATAAGGAAGATTTTGTCGAGATTGTTAAGCGAGAAACTGATGGTAGAGGCGTCGACCACATTCTTGACCCAATCGGTGGTGAAAATCTCAAGCGCAGTCTGAAAGTCCTCGCCATGGGTGGTAAACTCTACTCCTTTGGTATGTCTGCTGCGGCACCAACTTCCAAGCGCTCGCTGTTGAAAGCATATTTTGCTTGGCGTAAAACGCCAAAGTTTGACCCATTGAAGATGATGTCACGCAATCAAGGGGTATTTGGAGTCCACATGGGGACATGGAATGATGAGGCTGTTATTGCTGAACAGTTGCATCGGATTATTGATGGGGTCAACCAAGGAGCGCTAGACCCCGTAGTTGATTCGGTATTTGCCGTTGAAGATGCGGCACAGGCCCATCAGTATATTCATGACGGCAAGAACATTGGAAAAGTGCTACTGAGTTTCAAGTAGATTTCAATAAGCGCAAGTTATCGACTAGACTGAGGCGGTAGCATGAAAGCCAACATGAGCGGTTTTGACCTTCGAGCAATCGTTGGTGAACTAAGCCAGTATGTTGGTGCCTATGTTAAGAAATCTTACATGCCTCACTACGAGCAGATTGTTTTGCGGATTAACCCAAAAGAGACCAGTCAGTTTGACTTAGTAATTGTCAGAGGTTCGAGAGTTTATACTTCCAATCGAGACCGACCAATGCCCCAAACACCGCCGCCTTTTGCTATGGTTTTACGTAAATATCTCAAGAATGCTCGCCTGACCGCAGTCCGTCAACTAGGCTTTGACCGAGTTTTAGCCCTTGATTTCGATACAAAATTTGGTGCTATGCATCTGTATGTAGAGGTATTCAGAGAAGGAAATATCATTCTTGTTGATGGTGATGGCGTCATTATCCAGCCACTTACTCATGCAAAATATTCTGGTCGTATATTGAAAAAAGGCGTCCAATATTCTCCACCCCCACCGGCTAGTGATCCACATGATTTAGATGAGGTTTCATTGAGTGAAATCTTCGCCAATTCTGAGCGAGATTTAGTCGCTACGCTGGGTGGCAAAGCCAATCTTGGTGGCACTCATGCAAACGCGGTGTGTGCACTGGCAGGAATTGAACCAAACTCTCCACCCAATGAGGTCGAGGTGAAGTTGGTTTATCAAGCACTAAATTCATTGCTGAGTAGTTTGGCAAACGAGGCTAAAGGTTACCTGATACTTACTCCCGAAGGTGACCAGACTGTGGATCAACTGCAATTGTTGGCTAATCAGCAGACGGATGGACCTGAGCGAGACAAATTCCTTGCACAGCATGGTAATGAGGCCTCGCCAACCCTGCTTCCGGCTCATGATGGCAAGGCAATTATGGAATTTGACCAATTGTGTCAAGCCGTTGACGCATGGCGTGGTGCTCATGATGCGGGGGCACTCGCTCGCAGAGAAGCAGAAAAGCTAGACATTGCTTCACCAGGTAGAGGCTTTTCGACTGAGGTAGAGAAACTAGAGCGCCGTCAATCTCAACAAGAAAAAGCCCTTGACGGCTTTGCGAAAAAAATCGCTAAACAACAAATGATTGGACATACGATTCAAAACAACTGGACACATGTAGAAAGTTTACTTGCTCAAGTCCAAGATTCAATCGCGAAAAATGGCTGGAAAGAGACACAGGCAATGGCGAAGCAGATTCCTTGGATAGTATCGATGAACCCAGCGGAGCGAACATTTGTGACGGTTTTACCTGACGATAATGGACAACCCAAAGGCGTTCAGGCAATACTAAGACTAGATGATTCCGTCCATCAAAATGCTCAATACTTTTTCGAAACTGCTCGAAAGCAAAAATCCAAGTCAAAGGGTGCTACTGAGGCACTAGAGGAAACCAACATTCAACTTAAGCGGGCCAGAAAGAAAGAAGTCAAAGCAAAGGAAAGCGGCAGACTGAGCAAAATTAAGCGAAGTAAGCGCCTGTGGTTTGAAAATCACCGTTGGTCTATGACCTCTGGTGGTCACTTGCTAGTTGGTGGCAAGGATGCAAAGGGTAATGATGCCATTGTGAAAAAACATCTATCCGGATCAGACATGTATCTACATGCAGATATCCATGGTGCACCCAGTTGCAGTTTACGCGCTTCACAGGGTTTTGTTATCGATGATTATCGACCTGGCCATATTCCTGACGATATTCCAACATTCAAACTCGTCGATAAACTGGGAGATGAAAGAATTGATGACAAGAAACTGACCGAGGCGGCGACATTGGCATTGTGCTGGAGTAGGGCTTGGGCTAGTGGAGGCGGTCACGGAACAGTATTTGCTGTGAAACCTGCTCAGGTATCAAAAACAGCACAAACTGGTGAGTTTATTGGCAAAGGAGCATTCATTGTTAGAGGGCAGCGTCAGTGGTTCCGAGATTTAGATGTCAGAATCGGCATAGGAATAATTGCCATTAATGGTGTCCCATTATTGATGAGCGGCATGCCAGAGTTGATTCGGAAAACTTGTCCTAGATTTGCCATATTAAGCCCTGGAGTTACAAAGAAAGATCGACTAGCTAATCGTATTTACAAAAATACAGGAATATCTACCGATGAGATACTCGCGGTTTTACCAGGTCCCAGTGACGTGGTTGAAGAGCAGGGGATTCTTACTCCCCCGAAGACCCATACTGAAGAAGAGTGATTAATCAATAGCGAATTGCATTGACGCACAGTCAGGACATCGACCGTTGTTGTCAATAGATGCTTTTTCAAGTCTCAAACAACTTGCGCAGTAACCTCCGCTAAGTCTGATTGTGGATTTGCTCGCACTCTGCATGAGGGCCTACCGTGATTCCGACTACTTTGAAGGCTTGTTATGGTTCAAAGCATTATATTTTGAACTAAAAGGCTCACCCAGAGGTATGCAGGAGCCAGAAAGGTCTACTTTTTTTACTAGGTTAACTAGTTCGCCTGCATTCCGTTCTTTGATGCTATTTTCAGCATTTAGGGCGGTATACGGAATGGGAATATTGGTCGTTACTTATTTCTTAGCGACCAGTGAAAACGCACCAATTTGGACATCAGTGTTATTCCTCATGTTCTCAATGGTGTTCTCAAGAATTTTATTTAGATACATCAAGAAAAAGTGGTCTAAAGCAGAGGGTATGTCTGAACCTACTACACCAACGACCGTGATCTAAATTCATCGATGGTGTCACTTATGCATTCATCAAGTGGTATCCAATCCATACCAAGAACATCTGTTGCTTTTTGTGAGGACATGTTGGAGTCGCCGCGGAAGAATCCTTTCACGGTTTTACGCGTCATGTATCGCTTCTTGCCTCGCAATCCATTAAACCAATCAAACATTACAACGAGTGACATTAGTGGACGTGGAATCCCTAATTTCGGTGCTTTACTGTCAGGATAAAGTCGCTTTATCGTGCGACATACATCAACTAGGGTCAAGTTATTGTGCGGAGCAAGAATAAACCTGCCAGAGGCCTCTTCTACTTCGAAGGCTCTACGATGAGCAATAGCAACATCTCTAACATGGACGATTGAAAGTGGTATCTTTGGTGCTACCGGAACACCACCGTTCATTATGTCTGGAAAAAAGTCGACGCTCGGTGTTGTATTTACAAAACCACCACCAATAACCGCACTTGGGTTAATTACACGCATGTCTAGGTTGAATTCCTCCGCTAATTCCCATGCTTTACGCTCACTATCAGTTTTGGCGATTATGTATGGAGATGACCTTTCGGTCTGCCAATCATCTTCTGTTTTTGGACGACCTTTCGGAGTGTTGCCGACTGCAGCGACACTGGATGTGTAAACTACTCTGGTAATACCAGCATCCCGTGCGGCAGTAAGTAGGTGTGTGGTTCCTAGCAGTGCAGTATCAATTATCAACTGGCCGTCTTGAGTATTGGAATAAATTGTTGCAGTGTGAAATAGTGAGTCACATCCAGCGATCAACTCTGTCCAATAATCGCCATCAAGGATGTCGCCCTGAACCAATTCTAACCGGTCAGTGACGTTCAGTTCCTCAGCGTGCTTGATGACGTGAGCTGTCTTGGTTGTATCGTTCAAATCTCTAACTGAACCTTTGACATTGTAGCCATGCTCTAGTAAATCCCTGACAATTTGATTGCCAATATGGCCATTAACTCCGGTGACAAAGATTGTCTTTCCATTGGATTTGGGTTTACTAGCCATCTTTTCACCAGTCTTCCAAAGCCTAACCGTTGTTAAAATACTATGTTTGCGAATGCTCACTCATATTGATGTAATAGGCGATGTTAGGGCTGTCCATGCCAGCTCAGAGTGTCGAGGAAGAGCTGGCGGAGTTGGCTGCTCTTGTAGAAGAGGCTGAAAAGTTGGGTTTTGACCCTTGGCCGCCCGACAAACCCGAGCGCCCATGGGCTAGATGGGCACTCGGATCATTCATGATTATCATGATGCTATCCGCGGTGTCAAAGGTTTTCTTCCGTTTCGTATCTATCTGAGATAGATTACTAGTGGTCGGCTTTGACTCAGTCTCTACGTGCAAGTAGTGCTGCGCTTAGAAGCGCAACAATTCCAGCAGCAGCACCAAATCCAGGCATCATGGGGTTCTCATCAGAATATTTGTCAGACGAGTTTGAGTATAGTCTGACCATATTCCATTCGCCGCCTGCATCGAAGTCAGGGTTGATGTGAACCATGTCACCTGCGGTGATGGTGCTAGAGCTGTCTGCATCGTGGAACATTACATCGGCTCCGGGTGCAGTTGCTTCAGCAATTGAAATCTTGAGCACATCTTCACCACAAGTCATTGCACCAGTGCTAAGCATGTCTGTTGGTTCCATACTGCCATCTTCGTCAGGTTCGCTATCCATTGTGCAGTTTGCTAGCACGATGTGATAGTCGGCAAATGAACCCTCAATTTCAGCCGGACTCATCATGTCGGCAGTGTCAATCATCCAATCAACGGCTGGTCCGTGACCATGGTGATCGTGTCCATCGTGATCATCATGCCCTTCATGGTCATCATGCCCTTCATGGTCATCATGACCTTCATGGTCATCATGCCCTTCATGGTCATCATGTCCGTCATTGTCATGGTCCTCATAGCCCCAATCGTCATCACCGTCAGTGCATGAACCATCAACGTCAATACAGATGCAGGGCTCACCATCAGGGCATGTGGGTACCTCGCCTGCATCTTCTGGGCAGAGGATTCCGCCCATGCTGTTGGCATACTCTTCACCATCATTTGAACAATAGAATACATAGTCGTCATCGTCATCGTGTCCTTCGTGGTCATCATGGTGTTCTTCAGGAGTCGGTATCGTATCTGTAGAATAAGCAGATGGAGCGAACGCTATGTGTTCTACTTCGTCCATTACGATAAGGTCTACGCCAACTGATGACATTTCCCAACCTTCAGTTGTATGATTCCATACATACACAGTCCAATACCAGGAGCCGTCGGTTGGTTCGTCGACACCAGCAATGCTGTTAATGTAATGGCCACAGCACTCATAGGTTGTGTGGCCGAATGCTATGTCGTTTTCATAAAAAGCTTCTGTGCTTGCATTCCAACCAGAGGCATAGTCAAATCCGTAGTCATCGAGGTCCACTTCATATGTTGCGGTTGAGTTGTTAAAGAACAGCACAGATACGCTGAAATGTTCTTCATCGTGGGTATCATGGTCACCATGGTCATCATGCCCGTCATGGTCATCGTGGCTATCATGGTCACCATGGTCATCATGCCCGTCATGGCCATCATGTCCGTCATGGTCATCATGTCCGTCATGGTCATCGTCACCCATTGGTTGTAGAATAAATGGTAAAGCATGATGCATTAGAGTGTCATCATTTGTTAGTAAAGCCTCAACAGAGTCTGTGTCAAGGATTGTGATAGTGGAAGTGCTGCTCATTCCATCAGGGGTTGTTTCCACCATCACCAGTTGGGTAACTTCAAATGTTAGTGAAAGCGTGAAAGTCATTGTAACGCTGTGGCCCATTGAGTCATCAAGCGTGGTTGAAAATGAATATCCATTGGCTGTGGCTAAACCTAACTCAAACATTGCCGTTGCAGGGTCAAAGCCTTCAGGTATGCTCACATCTGTGTCAGGCAAGCCCAAGTCAAAGTCATCACTCATATCATCACCCATGTCCTCATCATAGTCGTCATGGTCATCTCCGTGGTCATCGTCATGATCGTCCATGTCATCACCGTGGTCATCGTCATGATCGTCCATGTCATCGTCATGGTCATCTGTGCCGTTACCATGACCATCACGGGCCTCGACTCCAGAATCACCATCAGGGCTACCTTCATCAGTCATGTCACCATCATGGTCGTCATCATGGTCATCTTCTCCGTCATCATCACCCTCAAGGTAGGATTGTTCATTCCAAGTCTCAGCGAAAATTCCAGCACTGTTCATCTGGTATGAGTTACCCATCCATGTCACAACAAAATTAGTGGTTCCATCAGCGTTTTCAGTCATTAGTTCACCAATCTCGATGCTCATCATTCCCATGTCAATGACCATCATGGTATACATTCCGTCTGGTGATATTGCGAGGGTTGTGCTAAATTCTGAGGCTGCACCGTCTTCATCAACTTCACTGCCCGAAGATATCATGCCCTTGGTTTCACCCCACTCAGGGCCTTCATTGACAAGGTGGATAAACTGTGTGACCGAGTCTTTCAACACGAGTTCAGTCAAACAGGCATTATTATTGGTAGCATTTTCATCATAATTATATGCAGTTGCATCATTACATGCAGCAATGTCAACCAGTTCATCGACTATCTCAGCAACATCTTCGTCGCTTAAATCGATACATCCTGCTAAAACCATTGAACACGCAAACAGCATTGCTAATATTTTTCTCATGAGTTTAACTAGGATTTAGGAAGTAAATAAATCAATGACCCAGAGAAACTAAAGTTTTTTGACCGTTTATTTGAAAAAGAAATTACCACAGCATTGACCATAGTCCCTTAGTGTAGCGGTCCATCATGGAGGATTCTGGTTCCTCCGACCTCGGTTCAAATCCGAGAGGGACTACCAATTACATCAGTCAAAACCAGTGTATTTTTTTGATACGTCTGCCTCAGTACCGATGGTAAAACCAGTGACCATTTGTATTGCTGAGCCATATTTTATCATTCCAGAGTATTCCTGAATCTTACCAAAGATGGAAACTCTTAGGCGATATTTTGTTCGCCTCTTAGTGCCTCGCTTACGATGGTATTTGTAAAAGTGAACCCCAACTTTGTAAGTGCCCTTTGGCGGGTTTTCCTGCCATACCACATTCTCTACTGCATTGTCACTAACCGGCTTGACATTCATGTCAACATCTAGCTCTCCACCACATTCACTTTCTTTGTTGTTGAAATATATCCGTTCGCCAGACGGGCAAAATAGGTGTAAGTCCAAGTCGTTGTAATCATCCCATGCCAGCGATACCTGCACTGCACCAGATTTGCCGCCCTCTCTCTCAAGTCGCTCATCTAGATCATCATTTTCTGGAGGTGATTCTTCGACAATTATTCCAGATCCAACCATTTCGCTTTCAACAAATGTTGCGTGTTCTTCAAGCGATTCTTCATGCTCGGAAATCCACTCTGCTCGTGCATCAAGATTCATGAGTCTTTCTTGCTCGGTATATTCCTCTTGCTGTTCTTCTTCAAGTTCAGGAAGTTCGCTGATGATATCTTGCAAAATCAGGCGTAATTGCATGATGTTGTCATCACGGGCTTCATCTCTCTGTTGCCAAGAATCGTATTCTTTTTCTGTTAACTCCTCTACCTGTTTAGTCCGTTTAACCGGCGGTTTGTCTGAGTTTGCTGATGAATCTGCTGGAATTACTGTTTGACTGGTGTTTTGATTGATCAACGGCGGTAAGTCAGGAGCATATTTTTTTCTCAATGCCTCTCTGAGCAGTCTCTGATTACGTCGTTTGTTATACCGATAACCACTGTAGACTAGTCCTCCCATTGACAACGCAATGATTGCAAACGCAATTGGACCCATGGTTATGAATGTGCACTACTCCTTTATTGTAGATTGGGTTAGCGGTCACAAAATTAACTTAGGAATGCTGCGTTGATTTCATCTAAGGTTGATTTGCTAGGTCTAAGTTCGTCATCTGCAACATCAATGAGTGCTGTCTCTACTAAGCCTAAATCCTCGACGAGAGATGCTTTTGAATTATCAAAGTACAACAAACCGGTTACGTGTTTAGCATTTGTCTCGGCATCATGCAATGCTGTTAACGCAGCTACTGCATCGCTTGGGTCATGCTCTTTGGAAATTGTTTCAAGCCTTATCGTTGACCCATCATGGAGCGTAATGTCTCTGAAATGTCCCTCAGGAACTTCTACTTCGGTTATTGGATTAAAGTGAGGTATATAATCGGCCATGTGTAGGGTAATCTCATTTTCTTTGACATAGCCGTATGACTTCATTGATTCATCGTTATTGTTGAATGTAACACAGGGGGAAATGACATCAATAAGGGCGAAACCTTTGTGTGACATTGCAGCCTTGAGAATCGAATTTAGCTGTTTTTTCGACCCAGAAAATGAGCGCGCAACGAATGTACATCCCAGATTGATAGCAAGTGCACACAAATCTATTGGTTGAGTTTTGTTAATCGGGCCTTTCTTTTTCTTGGAACCGATATCAGCGGTCGCTGAATACTGACCTTTGGTCAAACCATAAACACCGTTGTTTTCGATAATGTAAACCATGTCCATGTTCCTTCTTATTGCGTGAATTAATTGTCCAATTCCTATTGATGCAGAGTCGCCATCGCCGGAGACTCCTATGTAAAGCAGGTCTTTGTTTACCGCATACGCACCAGTTGTAACGGATGGCATTCTACCATGGACAGTGTTGAATCCGTGAGATTGTCCGAGATAGTATGCTGGGGTTTTTGATGAACAACCAATCCCAGACATCTTCGCAATTCTGTGGGGCTGTATACCGTTCTCCCATGCTGCATTAATTATGACGTTTGAGATTTGATCGTGTCCACAACCTGGACAAAGAGATGATGGACCACCCGTGTAGCTGTCCTTTGGTTCATTTATGACATTGAGTTTTACTGGCTTTGCTGGTCGTTTTGCTTTATCGATCATTAATTACCCTCCTCTAAACATTGTAGAATCATATCAGCATATATCTGGGCTCTTGGCGGCATGCCGTCAGAATATGCGACACTACGGAGTTTGGGAACCAAGTCAATTGGTATCTCTTTACGCAGGATTCCGTAGAGTTGGCCGTCACGGTTTATTTCCAGAACAATGGTCTTTTCATGTCTGTCAATGAATTTCTCAATCTCGCTGTGAGCAGGTAATGCTCTCAGCCTGCATTGGCTTACTTTTAGCCCAGTTGCTTCAAGAATATCATCTATTTCTTGAATGGTATTTTCCATGCTGCCAAGATAGATTATACCAATTTCACACTCATTCTCTTCTCGCAAGATAGGCGCTGGTAGTTGGTCTCTAGTGCTATCGATTTTATCCCTTAACCGCTTCATCAATTGAAGATAGTCGTGAGGTTTCTCTGAATAGACTCCCATAGGATTGTGGCCTGTTCCACGATATAATATCGGCGCCATTCCAGAGCCAGGTAATGTTCGGTATGGAATGCCGTCGCCATCCACATCTAAATATCGTCCAAATTCCTCAAACGCCTCGAAGACATCTTTGTCGCGCACGACTTTGCCTCTATCCATATTTTCTGAGGGATATTCAAAGCCTGCGCATGCCCATCTATTCATGCCAAGATCCAAATCGCTCATGCCAAATACAGGCGTTTGGAATCTCTCTGTGTAATCAAAAGCGCGCCAGCCAAATTCAAAGCACTCTTCGACTGTGCCCGGGAACAGAACAATATGTTGAGTGTCACCATGACTTCCCTCATACAACATTGTGATGTCAGATTGTTGGGTTCTGGTTGGCAGACCAGTTGATGGGCCGACACGACAAACGTCCCAAAATACCGATGGAATCTCAGCAAAATAAGCCAAACCGATGAATTCTTGCATCAGCGATATACCTGGTCCGGATGTTGCGGTCATTCCTCTAGCACCTGCCCATCCAGCACCGAGAACCATTCCAGCAGCGGCCAATTCATCCTCAGCTTGTATTACTGCACAAGTAGATTCACCATCATCGTTGGTCCTGATTTTTGGAATCCAAGCAATTATGCCTTCTGCAAGTGATGATGATGGGGTGATGGGGTACCAGGATAGCAGTTGAGCACCACCGAACAGCGAGCCCAGAGCAATTGCTTCATTACCTTCGATGAAGAATTTTGGTGTTTCTATGGCTCTTGCTTCGACTTGATAGGGGTCCGTTTTGGACAGGTTATCACGGAAATATTCTCGACCTAATGTTAGAGCAGTCGTGTTGAGTTCAATTGCTGATGCTTTGCCTTTGAACTGTTTTGCAACGGCAGACTCTAGTGCAGACTGTTCGATTCCGAGAATTTCTGCAAGGGCGCCAACATAGACAATGTTCGTGATTAGTTTGGCTAACTTTGGATTGATGCCTCTAGCAATCTTTGTCATTGGTATTGGGTAGGAAATCACGTCTTCCCGATCCATTTCTAATTTTGAATTTTCATTCCATACGACAACAGTTCCAGGTTCGAGAGCAGCTAGGTCCTCAGCCCAGGTTGCTGGGTTTACCAATATCTGGATATTCGTTCGATTACCGGGTGCTTGGTAGCCATGGTCTGACAAGCGGATTATGTACCAGGTCGGTAATCCTGAGATATTAGACGGAAACAGATTTTTGCCGCTCACGGGGACGCCCATATCGAATAATGATTGTAGTAAAATTAGATTCGCTGATTGAGAACCAGTTCCATTTGCTGTTGCGATATTTATTGTGAAATCATTGACAATGTTTTCCATCAGGGTAATTCTCCTAGGCCGTTTCCCCCCGCCCTTAGGTTTAGGTGTCACCAAGCACCCTTTGAACATGTTGCTTTCAAGACATTATCTCGGGGATTTGTTTTTGCACAGTGAAACTCAAAACCATGTGCCTTTTCGGCTCTTACATGGCCGAAGAAGATATTGCTAAAACTTGGGAGAAAGCCGAGAAAATACTAGCCAAGGGCAACGCTTCAGCCTGCCTTGATTTGCTCAGGGAAGTAGACCCTAACGGAGATAAAGCAACAACATTGCGAATCGCTGGTGAAGCTACCTGGGCCATAGCTAAGAAGAAAGATTCTCGTGCCGAATATCGTAAAGCCGCCTCTTTGCTTCGTGATTCGGTAAAGAAAGCACCAAGGAATAAGGCCAGCAACTCAGCATACAATGAATTATTGAACGAAATGCAGGACAAACGCATCAAAGAAACCGCATTTCCACGCTTAGTCAATGATGGAACTCCGACTCTGGCAGGTATCGGTGCTCTAATAGGGGCCATCACTGTATCATTATTACTCGTCAAAGCGGCAACATATACTCCTCCAACTGATTTGCCAACCGAGGCAAAGATGAGAATTACGTGGACGAATTCGGATGGTTTGTTCAATGATGAAGTAATAACCATAGATTTAGCGCCTGAAAGTGCACCAATTCACGTCGAGAATCTGCATCTTCACGCCACTGCTGGAAATTATGACAACACTCAATTTCACCGAATAATGGATGACTTCATGATTCAAGGCGGCGATTTCAACAGAGGAGATGGAACCGGAGGTTATGCCGCTGATTGGTATGGTTACTGTGATGGTCAGGCAATGGATAGTCAACTTGATTGTGGTGGTGGAAAGACCTCATATACAATCCCCGATGAAGCAGACAATGGCTTAATCCACACCCCTTGTACAATTTCAATGGCAAAAAAAACCAACCCGCACACTGGTGGAAGCCAGTTCTTCCTGGTTCCAGAGGATAGTAACCCAGATCATTTAGATGGTGTCCATACTGTATTCGGTGATATTAGCGACGGATGCGAGCATGTTACTTCTATCAGCGAAGTCCAGACTGGGCAGGGCCCAAGCGGGACCGGACCTGCCAACCCTGTGACTTTGGTTAGCGTTACCACCAACGGCGGAACAAACACTCCTTGGTGGTATTTCTGGTAAGATCAAATCATCCAGCAAAGCGTTTGATTGATAGATGTCTTTGATTTAGGTCTGACCATGGCGACCGTCGACACCTTCAACGCAAGACGTGAACTGGCTATCGGTGGCCATTACTACTCTATATCTGGCCTTGATGAAAACGGTATTGACACGTCTCATTTGCCATACTCGATTAGAATTCTCCTCGAAGGTGCAATTAGAGGCAATGACGGGTTTCTTGTTACCGAACAAGATGTGCGAAATATCGCAGCTTGGCAGGCTAATGGAGAGCGTGGTGAAATACCGTTCAGGCCGTCAAGAGTGATTTTGCAAGATTTTACCGGAGTTCCTGCAGTTGTCGATTTAGCAGCGCTTAGAGATGCCATGGTGGCGATGGGAGGAGATGCTGAGAAAGTCAATCCACAAGTTCCAGTAGATCTTGTAATCGACCATTCAGTTCAAGTTGATGTCTCAGGAGCATTCGAAAATGCCCTTGAAATGAATCTAGACATTGAATATAATCGCAATATGGAACGCTACACCTTCCTGAAGTGGGGTCAAAAATCCCTGAAGGATTTTCAAGTAGTACCTCCATCGAGAGGTATCGTCCATCAAGTGAACTTAGAGTTCCTCGCAAGTGTTGCCCGACAGGAAGATGGCGTATGGCTTGCTGATACACTTGTTGGAACAGACTCTCACACTACCATGATTAATGGTTTAGGTGTTTTAGGTTGGGGGGTTGGTGGAATTGAGGCAGAAGCCGTAATGCTAGGCCAGCCAATTTACATGCTAGCACCAGATGTGATTGGCGTTCGATTAACTGGCCGCTTGAGTCCAGGAGTTACGGCTACCGATATGACATTACGAATAGTTGAGATGCTTAGAGCCAAAGGAGTGGTTGGTAAATTTGTCGAATTCTTCGGTAGTGGGATGTCTGCTCTTACCCTCGCCGACCGTGCAACCATCGCTAACATGGCTCCCGAGTATGGCGCGACATGCGGCTTTTTCCCTGTAGATGAGCGAACTCTGGAATACATGCGATTGACAGGGCGGGAGGAATCAGCAATCAATGGAGTAGAGGAATACTGCAAAGCCCAAGGGCTGTGGTATGATGTCAACGCTGCCGAAAAGTCCTACACTGCCCTTCTCGAACTCGACTTAAACACCGTTCGACCTGCGCTTGCCGGACCTAAAAGACCGCAAGACAGAGTCGATCTCGCAGACATGAAAACTCATTTTGTCGAATCATTAACCGCTGAATTAGGGCATCATGGACATGGCCTTGATGATGCTGAACTGTCCAATAGCGCAATTGTAGAATACAATGGAGAAAAATTCGACCTGAATCATGGTGATGTGGTAATTGCTGCAATCACTTCCTGCACAAATACCTCGAACCCGGGTGTTATGTTAGCTGCTGGCTTATTGGCTCGCAATGCAAGAAACCGCGGTCTTAGCGTAAAACCGTGGGTCAAAACTTCGTTGGCTCCAGGTAGTCGAGTTGTAACTGAATATTACGAGGCTACAGGCCTTCAGGAAGATCTGAATGAAATGGGATTCAATGTAGTAGGTTATGGTTGTACAACATGTATCGGCAATTCTGGGCCACTACCATTAGAAATAGATGAAGCCATCGAAGAATCTGGATTAGTAGTTGGTTCGGTAATTTCCGGTAATAGAAACTTCGAAGGCAGGGTTCACAGTAAAGTAAAGGCGTCTTATTTGGCAAGTCCACCATTAGTTGTAGCTTATGCGATAGCTGGTAACTTGGAAATAGACCTAGAGACTGAGCCACTAGGGTATTCTAGCGATGGAACTCCAGTAATGTTATCTGAAGTTTGGCCGACAGATGAAGAACTTGCTGAGACTCTTTCGGCAATAACACCAGACATGTTTAGGCAGCGTTATGCCGATGCAATGAATGAGCCAAGATGGGATTCAATTCCAGCCCAAACTAGTCCGCTTTATCCATGGCAAGAAGAATCTACCTACATAAGACTGCCAAGCTTCTTCTCGGGTTTGAGTCCAGAACCCGAGCCGATAAAATCGATACACGATGCCAAGGTGTTGTTAAAGCTCGGCGACTCGATAACAACCGACCATATTTCGCCAGCGGGTTCGTTTTCAAAGAGCGGCCCTGCAGGTCAGTGGTTATTGGAGAGAGGGGTCGAACAAAATGACTTCAATTCGTTTGGTAGCCGACGAGGTAATCATGAAATAATGATGCGGGGAACATTTGCCAATGTTAGAATAAGGAACCAAATGGCTCCCGGAACCGAAGGAGGCTTTGCTAGGCACCCGCAGACAGGTGAGGTTGTATCAGTATTTGATGCTGCCAATGCCTATGATGGTGCTAAGCTAGTTTTGGCAGGTTCTCAATATGGCACTGGATCGTCAAGAGATTGGGCGGCTAAAGGCACTTATCTGCTCGGTGTAGAGGCAGTTATCGCAACATCATTCGAGAGAATTCACCGCTCAAACTTAGTCGGGATGGGAGTTTTACCGCTCACATTTATGCCGGGAGAATCTCATGACTCCCTAGGACTCGATGGTAATGAGAGCTATAGCATACCAATCACTGATGATGTAGAGCCTTTGCAAATACTAACTATCAGCGCACAAAAGGAAAACGGCACCGAGGTTAATTTCCAAGCCCAAGTCCGCTTAGACACACCTGTTGAAGTTGAGTATTATCGTAACGGTGGCATATTGCACACGGTTTTGCGACAACTGGCAAAATAAAGCGTCATCTTGAAGATGAGAAAGTTTGAGGAATTTTTATGGCGGACTTGAAGGGATTTGTTCAATATCGCTTCCGTTCTGACGAAAATGACACCGAAATACTGCTACGCGGCGACGCGGATTGGGTAAGTGAAAAAGTTGCAGAATTGGGGCTAGAAGGGGTCGGCTGGATGATGCCAATCGGTCAAGAAGTAAAGGCTACAAATACTTCAGGTGTCAAGACCAAATCTAAATCCGATATTGATATCGATGACCAGCCATTGGGTGAAAAGCCACTGGATATGGGTCCAGAGCCCGACCCATCAAGGATACCAGTGGTTAGAAGGCCGATAGGAGAATTAGATCTTGAAACCGAACTAAGAGCCTTGGGCCTGGATAATCTCACCAAACCTGATCCAATCGAATTGATGGAAATCTTTGCAGAATTAGATGAGCCACTACCAGTTCAAGGGACAATGAGCGTTGATCCAATGGCGGAAGCTTGGTTGAGGGAATTGATGAATATTGTTGTTCGTGATTATGGATTTACCGCTTTGAAAACCAGCGATATCGAGGAAATTGCCAGTAAAAAATTGGGTAACCGTGAGGGAACGGTTCTTGAAATCTGGTTAGAGTCGTTGTTTTCAGCTGGAAAATTGGTTAAAGTCCATGGTGGTGATGCCATAGGTTGGGGTCCTTCACCACGCTGGCTAGCGGGCAAAGTTTGATTCTAATTACTCGGATATGGACATGTCCATTTCGCATTACTGTTACGCATGTGAATACTTGTTTCAAGGACAAAATTCCAAAGCAATTAAAGTGGTAGTATGTGTGGCTCAACAAGTGATGATGATGTTTTCCCAAGACAATCTCTTCAAAGCCCGCGCAAGAAGCATCTTACTTTGTATGTTGATGGTACTTTCGACTACCGCAGCATTGGCAACCACAGCAAGCGCTTCTCAAGCAAGAACTTACACCACAAACCGTGACCCGCATGATGTTGCTATCGGGGATTTCAATTGTGATGGTCACAACGATATCGCTGTAGCCACGGACGGCACCCACACCATAACAGTTCTCTGGAACGACGGTAATGGGGATTTCTCCGAGCGACAAGATATCTGGGTTTCTGCCAATCAGGATAGGGATGCTGATTGGGATGAATTTTCCAATGTCCAATTTATTGAGGTTGGAGAGTTTACTGGTGACAGTGCAGTAGATATTGTGATTTTCCAGAGAAACAACCCGTTTAAGACAAACGATGATGGCTCACCAGCAGGCGAGCCTGGCAACGTAACTATCATTGAAAACGGAGGATGTAACGAAAAGACTTGGTCGATCGGCGCGAGATTCACTCACTTCTGGGCTTGGGACCTAGAGGTTTCAGACCTGAATCAGGACGGCACTGACGATGTTATGGTTCTAGACCTTCAAGCAGATATTACTACCCAGAGAGTTGTTACTTACCTCGGCCCAATCTCCGGTAACACACAGGGATTGATTACTAATCTTGGACCATCGCAACAGAATACCTACCGGGCATTTGCTGCAGGTGACTGGGGAGAGTCACAAGTAGGCGGAGGATTTGGCGGTGGCGGAACTTGTTTCGACAATGATATGTGGTTGTTGAGAAGCGAGGGCTTAGACTACGCTACAGGGCAACCAACCAATCCAGGACACGATGATAACGTGTCCATCGTCGAGTTTAATTGTCAAACCAACACTTTCCCGCCGACCTACACATTCAGCACAACACCGACTTCTACCTCGGAGCATGTTATTAACATGGCAACTGCCACATCTCAAGATTTAGATGTTGCAGACATCGATGGTGACGGGATTGCGGATGTATTGGCATTGAACGACGAGAACCTAGTCAATGTGACTTATGTAACGTCAAGCGGTTCAGGATCATGGTCCAGCCCACAAATAGCTTACTTCGGTCCATACATCTCATGGAGCATAACTATTGCAGATTTGAATGGTGACCAAGAACCAGATTTCATCAACCCGACAATTGCATATCAACAAAACTCAACAGACTCAGCTGGCGGTACGTCTTCCAATTTCTTCCTGAACTTCCCAACCTCAATTCAAGTCACGCTATCCGACGGTAATGGCGGCCATCTGAGCCCGCTATCCTATGCTGCTGGGCGTAGGCCGCATACTGCAGAGGTAGGTCAACTTGCAGGAGGCGCTAATTCAGCACCAGATATCGTTGTAGCACACAAAAACTGGCGATTTGGTGGTTGGAGAGATAATTTCGGCTGGGACGGTCAGTATGACACTATCACCGTGATTGAAATGGATAATCGCGATTTATCTGTCTCAGGTATCGAAATCTCTCCTGTCGACCGATATGTTGGTCAAGTAGGTGAAGGTTTGAGAGACCTGAATGTCACTATCACCAATACAGGTATGGATGTCCTAAACGGGCAAAGTGCAACCTTAGATGTGGAATTGAAGATAGTTGATGAAGCAAACTCGGTCAACCAGACAGTATATGCCAACGATTGGGATAGTGCAGAAGACTTGGGAGTCTGTGGCTCCGGCTGTACATGGGATTACATCGATTATGTTGAAGCAGGCACTCATCATTGGCAAGAACAAACAACACCATCATCTGGAACCGGAACCGATCCGGACGAATCGCAAGCGGACTACTCGGCAAATTACCTCAACCCGACCCACTTCATGTGGTCCGGAGAGACGGTAACCAACAGCAGTGGCGGGGAATGGACTGGCTACGGAAAGAATTGGGATGAAGCGATGGTATTGCGCGATGTAGACCTAACTGGTTCTGACCGAGCTTTCATGAGTGTGGAATTATTCCAAGATCTTGGGTTTGGTGCGCTTGGTAGTGCAGACACTAACGGTTTCGTTGTTGGAGATGTTTGGGATGACCTAGCCATGATTGAAGTTGGTAGCGAGGAAACCGGCTGGTCGGTCATCAACTGTCCAGTTTCAGCCTACATCGCAGGTGCGTGTTTTTCAGGGCAATCGATTTGGGGTGGTTTCGACCTTGACCGAGCCTACAAAGAAAATGTAATAGGCGGCTATGCTGAAGGGTTATATTACTACGGAATTTATTCATTCAACACCTTCTATGGTTGGAACAATTTCACTGACGACGGTCTGGGGACATTTGACTTGAGCCCGTGGGCCGGCGAAACGGTCGACCTAAGGTTCAGATTTAGAACAGGTTTTGATGGTTCCGTTGCTGATGACAACGAGTCATTGTGGACTGGCAATGATGGATTTGGAGTTGACAATCTCAGAATTACCAAGCAAAATACAGCATTCTTACCCAACGTCCAGAATCAACAAACTCAGATAAATCTCAACAACTTAGGACCCGGTCAGGAATACGTTGCAACGCTGCAGGCAGACTTCCTAAATGATACCACATACAGGATATCAGCAACACTTTCGAACAACGGTTGGGACGAGCAACCGTTAAATGACGAGATTATAGGCTACGTCACACCGTTTAACCTCTTTGATCCAGCGCTGGAGTCTATCGAGTATTTCTCGCCTGGCGGACTTTATGCCCAAGGGACTTATCCGATTTCTGCAACCACCAACAACTGGGGTAATACTGTAGTTGACTTCGATATTTCTGCCAAGGTTTTCACTGCAGATCCTTCGACAATTAAGTGTGGTGACCCATCAACTGATTGTATAATTACCTTCGATAATGCAACAGACGGAACAAGATACACCGAATCTAATAACCCAAAGGGCACTTTGTATAATGATACTGTTCTATGTCCGTCTGACTTGGTGTTCAACAATGAAGCGTATTGGTTCGGGCATCCTTGTCTATCTCAAACCGGAACACTTGGTTATGGCGACGCTTGGGAAAATGAAACAATGACAATCATCGATGTTGATATGACTGAATTAACAGGCGATTTCGTATCGCTATCCTTTGAATATTATGCAGATACCTTCTATGAAGTGGATTCACAAGGCAACATAGAACCTAGCGATTATCTTGCCCTCACAGTCGATTTCGAGAAGGATGCCAGAGAATACTCCGGTATTGTTTATGGCCAGTGGAATGACTACAACGAAGATGGAACATGTCAAATCGATGAGGATGGCAATGGTATAGTAAACGCAACCAATCCAATTGATTTCGATGAAATAGAATATATTGGAGATCCCAGAACCACCGACGGGCTCAGCGGCAACTGGAACGTTTTCTTCAACTCTGATGGTTTGGTTAAGACCACCAGTTTAGACCTAACACACCTATACGTGCTCAATACCACATCTGCAGATTCAGCAGATTGGGATACACAGTGTATGAGTCTTGCGGATTCGGAAGTGCAACTCAATTTCGATTTCTTTTCAGACGATGACGGACGAAACGGAATTAACGATGGTTTCCGTGGAGTGGGCATAAATAACATCACGCTCAAGGAATTCACCTTTGTAGAAGATGCTTCATACCTAATTAGCAGGACTGGAGTTGATGCCGAGGATTCATCAACAGATTTGATTGCTGAACACGATTTCAATTCAGGTGTATACATGGTCGAAGTTGAAACAATCTTTGACAACACGACTGCTGGAACAAATTGGTATGGTGCAGAAGAGTTGGCAACAGCAAACAACATCAAGCGTGTTATTTTTGACGTAAAGTCTGTCGACATCTCTCTTAGCCAGCCAAATAAATTAGCGTGTTTGGATGAGGTTAGGCTAAATTGTGTATTGCCAATCGACAGCTCACTGACTCACAATTGGGACATCTCTGCCACTAACGGAGTGTTGGAGGGAGACTACGTATTCTACATGAATATCTTCGACGAGACCACCAACTCGCTGGCTCACACATCAAACGCCGGTCCAGCCCAAACCTTGGTTAGCGGTCAGAGAATTGATTTGTCCTTCACACCATGGGCAGGATATCAAGATGGACACACATACAATATCAGCTATTACGCAGAATTAGATGATGGCACTCCATCTGGAGACGCTCGATTTTTCCATGCAACCTTTGCCGAAGATGTTGACATTGCGATTCTATCTGATAAGACTTCAGGAACCTCAACAATCATCGAAGACTTGGCAATAATGGGTAAAACGTACACGCAATTTACTATGAATGACTGGGACACATACTTCAAGACAAATTGGTTCACAAATTTCGACAAGATAATTCTCCCATGGCAAGATTTCAACACTGCCAAAGATGACGGCGGAGCATACTACAAAACCCTGTCAGAGACTGTTAACAACGTCAATAGAAAACAAGTACTTGTCAACTTCATGAGCAGTGGTGGAACAATACAAGCACACCTTGCACCACACGGAACCCAAACTTACGGTTTAGGAACTAGTTTGGAACCTCGACTTCCACTTGGCCTAGAAATCATCGACAAAACCAACGGCGCTGAGATTAATTTCGGTGACATCGAGATTTATGATCCATTCCACCCGCTTATGGACAGCATAGCACAAAGCAATTTCGAAGGATTTAGTCCTGTTGCATCCTCTGCACTAGACATTGGAAGTGAGGCTACTACTGATGTGCCGAAGATATGCTCAGGAAATCAAAATGTCGCCAAGTTCCAATCAATTATCCACAATTCACAGGATACAGACGACGTATTACTAGGGATTTGTAGCTATGGTGCTGGCGGTATGATTATCTCGACAATAGATGTAGAATCTAATTCAGAAGACGCTAATAGTGCTGATTTTGCTTTGCTGAAGAACATGCTCAACTATCAGGTCAACGACTATCCTAATCCATTTGGCGAAATGCGTGACGGAACTGATATTCTAATCAATGGAGAAGTGCCATCACCAGCTCTCGGAGCAGGTTACGCAACATATTACATGAAGAGCAATGCTGAGATTACTTTCAGCTACCAATCAGACGCTCAGGTTGACTTACACACGGACTGGTTAATCTCTGGACCAACATCTTGGGATATGGGAACAATGGCCCCAGGACAAGTCGATCACTACGTCTCGCCATTGTTTGACACAGAATCCTCGCCAACCATGACCTTCTGTAAATCAATAGGAACGCAAGGGCAATGTAAGCAAGAAGTGCAGTGGACTGTCACACTGTGGCTCCACGACGACAATGGGCACTCCAGAGTTTTGGACATAACCGTTGAGACTAATGATGCAAATGCAGATGCATTTAACCCAATCGCGGACGCTTATGTTGTTATGAAAGATACATATGCAGACAACATCAACTTGGTTGGAACTTGTTCCATAAATGATAACTACCCTAAGTATGAGATAATGTTGGACGAAAGCGGACAGATACCTATTGAGTTCAATGCTGGAAACTCAAGCGACCCAGATGCACTAGATGGTTCAGGAATCGAACGCTATGAATGGGAAGTAACCTTTGATAAGCCTTGGAATGAACCAATTAGTTTGAACTCGAATACCTACATCAATTACGAAGCCAGTCAAGGTGTTTGGACATACACATTTGGTGGTTATGGAGTTGATGAGAACGGCGAGTCATATGCTGGGCGAAATCTAACATTCAATCCGAATACTGAAGTCCCAATAACCCCAATCAAGGTTAAGTTGACTGTTTATGATAAGTCAGGCAAATGGGATGATGACATGGAATTCTGTTTCGATGTCAAGCCTCAAGGATTCGGTGATGAAGCACCAGTAATTGACTTCACAAACTGGGCGGATAGGGTTGGATATACCGACTCTTTCTTCAACCTGTCTGGGTTTGTTGTTAGCGGCTCAGACGAGGGTGATACCTTCATCGAAATCTCAACAGATGAATCGCTATTTGATGAAACAGATTTCTTTATTAGAGAAGCTGCGAAAGGTTCAGGACAGTTGGCTGTATTGAATGACGGTAGCATTGGAACAGGAGATTCCTTTGAATTGAGCCTTAATATCGATTCCTTCCATTCTAACGTCTCTAGGGATGTTGAGATATTCATACGAGTCTACGAATTAGATCCGTCCAAAGACTCAGAAAAGCGGTGGGTTACAGAACAACAGTTGAGTCCTTTGGACCCTAACTACGTGCAGATATACAATCCAAAATCAATAATTCTGACACTACCAATTTGTCGAGGTGTTGAAGTTCCGGCTGAAGTTGAACTCAATGACAAGGCAGGACGATGGATTTTCGTATCTGGGGAATGTCAGTGGGAAGGCGACTATTCTCTTGTCGACGGTGAATGGATTGCTCCAGCAGTAACTGATGATAACGATGGTGCTGAATCAGCAACAAATATGATTTTCATCGGAATAGGTGCTCTGGCAATCATCGTTATCGTAGTCTTGACACTGATATTCCTAAGAAGAAGTGGTGGAGAGGGTATGGATGGAGACTACAAGGATTTCAACCTTGCAGGCGCATTCCAACAAGATCCGGTTGAGCAATATGTGCAGCAACTAATAGCTCAAGGATATCCTGAGGAAACGGCTAGAGCTTATGCACAGCAGTATGCAAGCCAAGCGGGATTAGCTGGAGCAGGAGCGGGTGCAGCGCAAGCAGCAGCACCTGCAGCAGCAGCTTCGAATCCAGCAATGGATGCGGCATATCAGCAATACTATCAACAATTCATCTCACAAGGATATGATGCGCAAACTGCCGCAGCTTACGCTCAGCAATACGCAGCACAATACGTGCAGCAACAGGGATAAGCCGCTGTTGAATTGTTTGACCTGTAGGTCAATGAGTTCAAAAGAGACTGGCTGCACGGCTGGTCATGGACAAGACTGACAAGTATACAGTTGCGGATATTTCCCAAGCGGAAGCAGGGGCATTGAGGGTTGATTGGGCTAGAGCTAGAATGCCTGTTTTAGCAGCACTGAAGGAAGAAGCACTCAAATCAAAACCACTCGCTGGGATGAAAGTCGCTGGATGTCTCCACGTTACTAAAGAGACTGCAGTTTTGATTGAGACAATTGCTGCAGCAGGAGCAGAGATTTCATGGTCGGGTTGCAATCCATTATCGACTCAAGATGATGTAGCTGCTTGGCTAGCAGCCGAGGGCTATTCTATCCATGCTTGGCATGGTCAAAGCGTCGAAGATTTTTACTGGTGCATCGATAGAACACTAGAATTTAATCCAACTCTAACGC
>JAYXVG010000009.1:0-24426 GCA_036021875.1 Thermoplasmatota archaeon
GTTCAGAGAGGACTTGTTGGCGAAATTATTGGAAGATTTGAACAAAAGGGCTTGAAACTAGTTGGTCTGAAGGCAATGGTTCCTAGCGAAGAAATCGCAAGGGCTCATTATGCTGTTCATGCAGAGCGCCCGTTTTTTCCAGGATTGATTAAATTCGTTACATCGGGTCCTGTAGTTTGCATGGCTTGGGCTGGAAGGGATGCAATTAGTGTCTCGAGGAATTTGATTGGCCCAACCAACGGACGAGAGGCTGCTCCCGGAACTATAAGAGGAGACTATGGCATGGATATTGGTTACAACATGATTCATGGATCTGACGCACCAGAAACCGCTGAATTCGAACTCGGTCTGTGGTTCCCGGAAGGAGTTATGGACTGGGACCAAACTATTTCTAAATGGTTCTATGAGTGATTAAATTTTACTCTCCAATACGATTAGGTGGCCGTTTTATGTCGGAGAATGACAACCCAACGGCTACTGAAAACTCTCCACGTGGCGACAATCGGCAACCGATTGTATCAGTTTTAGGGCATGTCGACCATGGAAAAACCAGTGTGCTTGACCTAGTCAGGTCAATCGGTAGTGAGCGACAAGCAAGCGTTATGGATCGTGAGGCTGGAGGCATAACCCAACACATTGGTGCGACAGAGGTTCCTGCAGATGTACTAAACGAAACCTGTAAAGCAATGCTCGGTGGAAAAGAATTCAAGTCCCCAGGTTTACTTTTTATCGATACACCCGGTCATCACTCATTCGTTAGTCTGCGGAATCGAGGTGGTTCAGTTGCAGATATCGCAATACTAGTCGTCGATATCATGGAAGGTTTGCAACCGCAGACCATCGAGAGTTTGAATACCCTCAAAGAAACCAAAACACCCTTTGTTATTGCGGCAAATAAAATTGACAGAATCCACGGCTGGCGATGTGAATCCGGACGCTCTTTCATACAATCAATGGCAGCACAAAGAGATGATGTTACAGATCTTTTCGACGACAGATACTGGAAAATGCTGGGTCAATTTTCTGAACACGGGTTTAATATTGAACGTTATGATAAAATCAAAGATTTCCGCCAAAACGTAGCACTGGTTCCGATGTCTGCAAAGGAAGGCGAGGGCCTACAAGATCTACTCGCTGTCAGTGTAGGGTTAGCGGAAAGGTTCCTTGAGGACAGATTAACAGACACTCTCGGGCCGGCAATGGGAACTGTCTTGGAAATGCGGGATGAGGTTGGCATGGGGAAAACCATCGACGTTATTCTCTATCGTGGTAGTTTGAAGATTGGTGATAAAATTATGCTCGCCTCTAGTGATGGTGCATTCTCCACCCATATCAAAGGCCTAAAGCGACCAAGAGGTATGTCAGAAATGCGGGATGCAGGAAAGCGTTGGGAAAATTTCTCTCATATACAAGCTGCCTGTGGAGTAAAGATAGTTGCACCAAATTTGGAAAAAGCGATTGCTGGAACAACACTACATCTAGCCAACACTGCCGAACAAAAAAGTAGCGCTGAACAAATGATTAGAGAAGAATGGCGAGGAATTTACGACAAAATGCCTATCATGTGCTCAGTGTGTAAAAAAGTATCACCAAGAGTGGAATTCGTTGCCAATTGTCAAAATGGTACCTGTAACGGCGCCGTTGAGGAAAAGGATGGTGTAGTCATTAAGGCAGATACCGTTGGTGGACTGGAAGCCTTAGCATTTGAGTTATTCAAACTTAAAATTCCGGTAAGACAAGCAACTGTTGGGCCCGTAAATAAGAAAGACATACTAATGGCTAAATCTATTCAAGATCCATTAAACCAGGCGATACTTGGATTCTCAACCAAAGCAAATACTGAGGTCGCTGATGAATTATCCGGAGATGACTCAGAAATTGCCTTCTTCAGTGGTTCAATAATCTATCACATTATCGATGCTTTCGAAGAATGGCGAGAAGAAAAGCAATCTGCAATAGAAGCGGCACAGAGAGAATCATTGGTTTACCCTGGCAGATTATTATATCTGAAAGATCATACTTTTAGAGCCAAAAATCCAGCAATTGTCGGAATGCGTGTGGTTGGCGGCAGAATACACATAGGTCAGAAATTAATGAAGTTGGATGGAACTCCAGTCGGCCAAGTAAAGAGCCTGCGGACTAGAAGTTCTGAAGATGTGCGCGAAGCCAATCAAGGCGATGAGGTGGCTGTTGCAATACAGGGACCAACCGTTGGGAGACACATCGAAGAACTTGAAGAATTCTATGTTGACGTACCCGCTTCACACGCTAAGCGATTAAAAAAGTTGAACCTCGATCCTATTGAACAAGAAATACTCGATGAGTTGATTAGACTACACCGAAAAGTCGACCACTTTTGGGGCCGATGACTAGGAAAATTGATGATACATGATGACATAAGTCAACCTCACATTCATATATGGAATGTTTTGGTTGTTATTTGTAAGGAGTTGCGAATATGGAAGCAGGATTCTCCCCTAATGCAGGCATGCCAGCCCCGTCTGGTTCACAAGATTTGATAGGCACAGTTTCAGCCATCTCCAACAGTCTAATGGGCGAGGTAAGCAAGGTTATCATTGGAAAGAATGAGAATTTACGCAGAGTTACAGTTGGTATACTATCCAATGGAAATATGCTACTTGAAGACTTTCCTGGACTTGCAAAAACCCTACTAGCAAACACTTTCGCACGTGCGTTAGGCTGTAAGTTCAAGCGTGTGCAGTTTACTCCAGACTTGTTACCATCTGACATCATGGGTACTTACATGTATGACCAAAAATCTGGTGAGTTTAAACTAAGAGCTGGACCATTATTTTCCAATATTTTGTTGGCGGATGAGATAAACCGAGCTCCGCCAAAAACCCAAGCAGCACTCTTAGAAGCGATGGAAGAAAAGCAAGTAACAATCGAAGGTATAACTCACAAACTTCCAGCACCATTCGTGGTTTTAGCAACTCAAAACCCTATCGAACAAGAGGGGACCTATCCGCTACCGGAGGCCCAAATGGACCGTTTCTTGATGAAAATGTCAATGGGTTATCCAGACAGGTCAGAGGAGAAAGCAATTCTTGCCAGGAGGAAACTACGAGGTAAGGACAACCACGACGTAGAGCAAGTTACATCTCCTAAGAAAGTTGTCGCTATGCAAAAAGCGCTAGAGACTGTCCATGTCGATCCTGCTATTCTGTCTTACATTGTAGAAATTGTTCAGCGAACCAGAGAAGATCATCGAGTCGTAAACGGTGCCTCGCCACGTGCTAGCCAATCCCTATTCAAGACTGGCAGAGCTGCTGCGGCAATCGCTGGAAGGAACTACGTAATTCCAGATGACATCAAAGGAATCGCTCTGCAAATAATATCTCATAGAATTAACATGAAACCAGAAGCTAAGATTCGTGGGATTACTGGAATGCACATTGTAAGAAAAATCCTTTCTGAAGTTCCTGTTCCAGTAATCCAACCAATGTGAGACCTATCTAAATCAACCTTGCATTGAAAGGGGAGTTCTTCTCTGGCCTGAATTGTCCGGGAGTTGTGAATTGTGAATCCATACAAGATGGTCATCGCAGTAGCCAACCAGAAAGGTGGGTGTGCGAAAACCACGACTGCGGTTAACTTAGCAGCAGCCTTATCAAAAGGTTCCAAGCGTCAAAAATTACCTCCTGCTAAGGTATTACTCATAGATTTAGACCCACAGGGCAACTGCGCAACATCCTTCGGAGTTGAGAAAAAAAAGGTCAAAAGAACTGCTTATGACCTACTAACCAATGACACTGGGGAAGAGTTACCACTGATGGATGAATACTTGATTTCCCCCAAGGCATTGACAGAAAGCATGCAAGAGGCATGGAGTATGAGAAATGGCGGTAAGGCCGCTCCAGAGAACCTGGCTGTTGAAAATTTGTGGCTGCTACCAAGTGACATCCATCTTTCCGGGGCAGAGATTGAACTAAGTCATAAAATTGGGCGAGAGACTAGGCTAAGAGAAGCATTAGCACCGATTATCGATAATTTTGATTATGTGATTATCGATACTCCTCCATCACTCGGTTTGTTATCGATTAATGCTATGTGTGCAGCAAACTGGGTGATGGTCCCTGTACAAGCAGAGTATTATGCTCTCGAAGGATTCAGTATGCTGATGAATTCAATCAAGATGATTCAAAGAAGAATAAATCGCAATCTGAAAATCTTTGGAGTTGCCATGACAATGGTAGATGCACGTTCAAAACTCAGTCGACACGTCTGCGATCAAGTTAATGCAAAAATGCCAAAGAAGTTGTTCAAGACGACAATCAGACGTTTGGTGAAGGTCGCTGAAGCTCCTTGGTCTGGTGCCCCGACTGTGTTACTAAACAAGCCAACCAATTCAGGAGCTGGGGCTGGTTCTCTCGAATACTGGACCCTGGCCAAAGAATTTCATCAGAGAGTCATGGCAATGCGAAGAGAGTTTGGTGTCAATGAACAACCTAGATTGCTATTGGATAGGAATCGATGACCGCAGACTCCAATTTACCGAAGAAAACTACCCCAGACAATTAATTTTCTTCGCGTAGGTTAAGTATTCCTTTGCTTACACCAACAATGGGATAAGACATGACAGCTGAAGGGATGACATCGATAAGTGTGAGTTATGAAGTTCGAAGGCAACTCAATACCATGCGAACACTTAGTGGATATAAGAGTGTTAACGAATTTCTAAACGACCTAATCAGAGCTCATAAAATAACCAAAATGAATGGTGAAATCGAAACTCTCAGAGAGCGTATGAAAGCAGTAGCCGATGTTGATGTCGAACATCTAGTAGACCGATTAAATCTATCACCATTTAGGGTCTGATACTATGATGGAATGGCGCCCTAAAGGCTACATGTTTGATACAAACAATCTGATTAGAGCACTGTTCGACCAGAATACCTCTGAGGGACAATTACTAGACGCTGCTAACGCTGGTTATATCGAATTATTTGCTAAATCAAAATCGTGGAATGCTGTTCTTTGGTTAATCATGAACACAATAGTTGAAGATGGAAAACCATTGTACAGTGGTGCAGAATTGGGTAAATTGAAAGCAGCACTGCCCATAGTCTGGAAGTAATCAGTTGTTGCCAAATTTGGACAGCCATTCGTGACCATACCATTCCCATTGTTCCATTGTCCAGCCTTCGGGGAGGCCAGATTCTGGAAGTGGTGGTGGATTTGATGGTTTTTCATCAATATTATCGACATTACCATCCTGTAACATTGCCGACACTTCATCTTCTGATGTTTCGTTGCCAGTTATTTCTATACCAGCTAACTCACTCATTTCGGCTCCTTCATCGTATAATTCTTCAGCAGATACAGTATTGATTGCCAGTTCCTCGGGTTCCTCTGATGTCTCAGTGAAGTCCATGGCTGCAACTTCATCATCCCATGAATCGTCTGATTCTACGCCTCCTGTAGCAGAAAGACCTGCGGTGCCTTCTAGAGCCTCTTGATTTGCTGTGTTGTTATCTTTAGGCTCGAAAGGAACGCCATAACGCTTCACTAAATCGTTTAACTTACGACGTTTCAGGACAAAACTACCAATTAATATCAAGACTGTAGCGACAACAAATATTCCGCCTCCCACTACTGCTACATCGGTAATGGCTGAAACTAGAGAATCATCTTCATCAAGCGATTCTGCCTCCTTCTGAGTCAACCATGCAGGATAAGACAAATCAGTCTCACCAGTCGACTTGTCTCGGTTAAGATATTCCTGATAGTCAAGATCATTCCATGACTTGCAGGAATTTGACTGATCTCCAGATATGCGGCAGTAATCCCCTTGAGTTATAATCAGAAATTCTGTATCATCATAATCAGTATTTGAACCCACACCATCACCGTCTGAATCAAACCATTCCGTAGCATCTGACGGGAATTCATCACTCAAATCATCGTATGAATCGCCATCCGAATCCAAACAACCGAACTTTTGCATGATTGTTCCATCGATTCGAACCTCTTGTGTGGAGTTACCTGCTACTGAGGGACATGAATCTGGATTGGATGCGGGCGCAGGATTATCACCGTAACCATCACCATCCATATCTTGCCATTGAGTTGCATCATTTGGCAACGCATCAGCACCATCGGCAATAGTATAATTTTCATCAGCATTGGAATAGAAATCAAAATCAGTATCTAGGCAACCAAATCGGTCTAATTTTGAAAATCCGGAGAAATCTGGACACGAATCGGGGGAGTTCCCAAGTGGGTTATCACCATAACCGTCGCCGTCTGTATCATTCCATTGAGTTGAGTCCTCGATAAATTTGTCACCCATCAGACCATTAGGGTTGTCACCGAACCCATCGCCATCTGTATCGGACCACTGTTCGCTGTTGTCTGGGAATGAATCTCCCTGCAATCCGTCTTTGTTATCGCCATAGCCATCACCATCTGAATCCTGGTGTTGCTCAGGATTGTTGGGAAATAAATCGCCGTTAACCCCGTCTACATTATCTCCATATCCATCTCCATCTGAATCGGTTTGTTGAGTAGAATCAGCGGGGAAGTCGTCAATTGAATCTGCAACGCCATCTCCATCGTTATCCAAATCATAATACATTATGCCTGACGATGAACCTGAATTGTGGATTACAGAGATTTGGCCACTCAACTCTCCGATGACATGGTATGTTGTCGATACTGAAGACAATTGGTCAACTTTGCTAAACCCAAGTTTACTGATAAAATGTATGTTATTACCACTATCTATCGCAAAATAATGATTATCATCATAATCATTAATTGATACGATTTGCTCAGAGCCGAGTATAATCGATGAGTGTGTCCAAGAGTTGTTGTAATCGTATCGATGGAGGACGCCGTCACCAGAGCCGGCTAGAAGTATTCCCTCATGAGGTTCGTATAGTGAACTGACATATGAACTCGGCTCACTCATCTGCGATACAAGATTACCGTATTGGTCGAATAGGTGCAGTTTGCTGTCGAAGCCGCCAATTATCATATTGTTATCTGATAATACTTCAAATGACAGAAAACCAGATGATACCGTAGAGGTTTGAAAATTAGTGTATACACCGCTTGAATACTCTCGTGCTTTTCTTAAACCGCTGTTATAGGCAACCCATATGTCTCCGTCTTCATCCCAGTCGAGCGAATCTGGGGTAGTTGACAATTGGATTGTTACTTCATTCTGCTTGGATTCTAGATTAAACACTAAAACTCCCTCGTCAGATATTACTGCTAGCAACTTTTCCCCTGAGTCTAATCTCGCAAAGGTTGCGTTTACCTCTAAATCGTGATCCCAAATCTGAGTTATTCTACCATTTTGGATTGTTCCATAGACAATCAGTCCGTCGCTTTGTAAAACTAAAATTGTATTATCGCTAAGTTCATCAACGAAAGCAATCGATGAATCAAAGGTTTGAGTCATTCCTGATTCTACTAAATTTGTGGTTGCAGTTGACGATGGAACTGAAGTGATAATCAGGGCGGTTATGACAACTAAAGCGAATTTAAGCCTACGCTTCATGGTTGTTCCAATCACTCTGAGAATATGAACACAGCGTTAATTTGCCCCAAAATCACTCATCGTTGTCGGAATTTTTCTTACCTAGATCCTTGGGAGGTGGTGCTCCACGGGATTTCTGCTCAGGCTCCAACATGTGCTTCACGGGAGTAAGTTTAGCGATGGTTGCCTTGGGCTGCTGTTGAGGAATCATAGTCTTGGTTATTGGTCTTAGAGTGCCTATCTCAGAAGTGTCGTCTGTAATCGATTCTTGAACAAGTTCTTCTGTATCGGGAATTTCCTCCGTAATTGTTTCAACAATTTCTGTTTCAGGAACAATCTCCTCCGTTACAGGTTGAATCTCGGGGGTGCCTAATTTCTTAATCGGTCTCGGAAGTATTGATGCAGTTGCTGGTTTGGATTCGCCAATTGGAGATTTAACCGGCCTGATTAGTGGACTTGTTGGAATAAGTGGTTTCGCACTCGACGTTGGCGCTCTCATACCGGAGAGCCCAATGGTGGGCTGAGGTGGTTCCTGGGATGCTGCCGACCCCAGAATTCCACGCATTGGTCGGCCTCCAGTTGCACCGAGTGACGAGGTTCGAGCACCGAGGGTTGAAGGGTCTGGTAACGTAACCGGCTGTCTTCTATCTTGACCAGATATCGACTGCATCCACATCTGCCGCTTTTCTGCTTTAGTGTCTAAATCTTGTAATTCTCTGAACTCTTCCTGGCGTGTCTTAAATTCTGCTTCATCTTGGTCAATTTCCCCTTGAACCTGCTTCTCTACAGCTTCACGCATTTTTATTTCCGCAGTTTCCTTGAAATTATCCATCTTTTCACTCAGGTTCTGCAACCTGTCTCTAATTTCAGCACGCTTTAAACCAAGTTGCGCCTCTATTTCAGCACGGATTAAGGCCTCTCGCTTTCTTATTTCGATTAGTGCCTTGTTTCGCATGATTTCCTCACGCTTGTCTAGTTGCCGCTCTAATTGTGAGGCAACTTCCTCTTCTTTGCGTTGTTTGAACTCCTCTAGCCGGTCTTCCATATTGACCTCGAGTTCCAATGCGGTTTCTTCCTTTAGTAACTCAAGGTGTGTCTCAAATGTCAATCGCTCATTGCGCAATCCAGCATCAATTTCGGACATAATAGCCTTCCTTGCTGCGGCCTCACGAGATTGGAATTCCAGTTCCAAACGTTCGGCCCACTCAGTCTTTCTTGAATCATATTGTTCCTCGAGTTGTTCACGAAGTTCATTCTCTCGATCATACCTGAACCTTGCTAGGCGGTTCTGTATTTCTGCTTCTCTAGCACTGCGATAACTGGTGTATTCAGAATCCATCCTAGTCTCTAGTTCAGTTTCGATTTCTTGTTTTAGTGTCTTAGAAATATCATCAACTGCCTTTGAGAATGTGATATCGTATTTTTCTCGTAGCCTTGATTTGCGATCCGCTAAGCGCTCTGTATGCTTAGACTCTAACTGCTTCTCAATCTCGACCCGAAGTTCATCCTTTTTTCGAGCAATTGCCAGTTCAACATCTTCGCGCATTTGGTCTTCAAGATCTTCGGTTTCCTGCCGAAGTCGGGTCTCTAATTCAACTTGAATCTGTTGAGCGATGTCTTCCTCTAATCTGAGACTTCGTCGATCATATTCTGATTTTAAGCGAATCTCACGCTGTTTCAATCTCGCCCTTAGCTGCTGTTCCAGCCTGGTTCTGATACCCCTGCGCAACTGCTCTTCACGCTCGGAAAGTTTGGCTGCATGACTCTCTTCTAATCTGTTAAGTTCATGCTTTTCCATATCCTTAAATCTCGCTTCCATATCTTCGGATAGCGAAGACTCCATATCTCTGATTCTTTGTTGAAGGTGTTGATTATACTCTAGGGCAATACGCTCCTTTTGGATTTCAAGACGTTGTTTATGTTCCTTTTGCAACTCAATCTCAATTTGCTGTTTTAATTGGTTCTTATGCTCTTGAATTCTAACGTCTTGTTCGATATCAAACTGTTCCTGCAAGGTTTCTATTTTTCTATTTAGACGAACTTCATATTCTGAGCGTAGTTTCGCTTCTTGCTTGACAAGAGCCTCCTGTTCTAAGCTTGCCAATTCTGATTCCATTTGTTCGCGTAGTTCTTTTTCTAGGGCATCGATAGTCAATTCATGTTGGACAGCCAGTTCTTTTGCAAGGTTGTCCTGCATCGCAATAACTCGCTCATTGATGGCTTGTTGTCGCAGTCTCCGCTCGCGACGAATATCGGCTCGTAAACGCTCTTCATTACGAAATCGTGCACTAGTCAATTCGCTTTGCGAAAGTGATTGTGTGGTGCTTCTAGTAAACTGAGAACGCAGTGCTGATAGTGACATTCTATCGTCATCACTTTGACCGCCACGAAGTGATTCAAGAGTAGACCCCTTCTTGCTATCGCTCGCACTCATAATACCCATCCGGTTTATTATCCGCTTCTAATCATACATAAGGAGCGCGATGATTTTGCCTCACAATACTGCGTTTTTGTGAGTTTTATTTCGATTCCAAATTGAGAGTTTTATCTAAAACTGGACAAAAAATTTCTGCTCACAGGCGGGGCAATCTATCTCTCTTCTACCTGGCTTCTTCTTCATACGTAATGTTCGATTGCAGGCTGGACAATCAATTTCTATCTTGGGTATGTTTGGTTTTACCACAAATTGACAATCACAGGCAGCACATTGAAGATTTGCTGGCCTAGAATCAACTCCAACAATCAGAACTTTTTCACAACCGGGGCAACTCACTTTTTCTTGTCGCCATTTCTTACGAGTCCCCTCGTGCTCTATTTTTACTCTGGCTGAACACATTTGACACTGAATCTCACCGAGTTCGAGTGGTAGCATTTCATTACATTTTGGACAAGATAAAGCTGGAGGTGATATTCTAGATTCAACAAATAGTTCCTCGCTCATTGCATCACCTACTCTTCACCAATCAAGGCTATTTTTTCTGGAACGAAATTCCATGGCAATTCTAATTTGATACCCAGCTCATGGGCTAATCTTTCGAGTAGTAACTTGGCTCCAACACGATCACGTGACCCCTCAAGAGAAATGAAGTGCGTATTCTCATGGTCTAAATCTACTGATAATCCATTACTGGAATGCGGTTTCACAGCCCCTTCTGTTACGGATAATATTTCTGGCAAGTCTACTATTTTAGCAACTTTCCACCACCTTGCTCGACCGGAATCTCGATGGTTTTCAATCAGTCCCAAAGAGGCTAATTTCTTCAAGTGATGATAAAGATTGTATCTATCTACGTCGACGAGGTTCTGCAGTTGCACTGTGCTCATCTCGTCGACAGATATGAGAGAGATGTAGACGTTTCTACGTGTAGGATGGGCAAGGGCGGCGGTAATCGGGTCTGCTCTTACTCGACTCATCCTCGCACCAATTTGGGATGGTGACTACTAGGGTTTAAGATGTCGCGTGATTTTGATTTGGCAAAACTAGATTTTTTGATTCAGTATTTGAATAGTGTGCGCGTAATTGTCTGAACAGGTTAATCATATCATCCCATAAATTCTTGAATGTAATAAACAACATCGACAGTATATTTCCTCTGCCCGATAAGCGAGCGCCATTGAAAATTACTACTAATACTGAGCCTTCGTGGATCAATACTCCCACCCAGAGCTGATCGTATAACTGATTGATTACCGAGAACACCAAGATGAAAGTGATTGAGACCGATAAAATGATGTTACTAATTAGTGCTCTATTCATTTTAACGGAGAGGTCATATAGGTCAACCAGCATTTTTGGGTTCTCTCCTGGGAACATGATATCTGCAGCGTCCATATTTACCGATTCACCCGTTCCAACCGCAATACCAATATCTGCAACTGCTAGGGCAGCTGAATCATTGAATCCATCACCAACCATCATAGTAACATGGCTTTTTGAACGATCTTCAACCCATCTGACTTTGTCCTCAGGAGACAAGCCACCCAAAGCCGCTGTCTCTGGCAGACCAACGCTGCGAGCGAATGAGGTAACAGAGGTTTGTGAATCACCTGAGATAATCTCAACACTAACTCCCCTACTGATCAAGGCTTGAATTAGTTCTTTGCTACCTTCTCTAGTATCATCATGAATGAAGGTGAATAAAGCAATTGCTTCGGAGTCTTTTGTCAATATACTTGCTCCATAACCGGCAGATTGAGCCTGAGTTATTGCCTCAGCAATATTTTCAGGCACAGAAATCTTATGTTTACTGGCCATATCTGCTCTAATGAATGATACCTCTTTACCGCTGGAAAAACCCTGAACTCCAGCTTCAATATCTGTGATACCTGCAACCGAAGAAGGACTGATTGATTGAGATTCAAGATGGTCTAATACCGCTTGAGCGTATGGATGTGAGGACCTTTTCTCGAGACCACCAGCCAGAGCTAATGCGGCTTTTTTCTGCCTTCCTTTAGCGATGGTGATAGGCCCAACAATTGGTTTTCCAGATGTTAGCGTTCCGGTTTTGTCAAGTAATACATGGTTAACCTTTGAGAGCTTCTCTAGTATACTACCTCCTCTAACTACCGCACCCATACGAGATGCACGGCTCAGCGCAGCAGCATGCGGCATAGCGGCAGCGAGTAATAGTCCGCAAGGACATGCTACCACCCATAACAGTAGGATAATTTTCCAGTTGCTTGATGGGAACATAAAATACCATATTCCTATTGCACCAACTAACACAATTGGCACCCATACAGCACTGAATTTTTCGATTTGATTCTGAATTGGGGCTTTATCCTCCTTAAAGCTGTGAATTGCCTCGATCAAACCAGAAAGCCGGGTATCATAACCTACTGCAGTAACTTCGATTAGAACTGGTCCTCTTGATAGAACAAGTCCTGCATTCAACTCGTCTCCCTTTCCAACCTCTACCGGAACGGATTCGCCTGTTAATGGCGCCTTATCGAGGGCTCCAAAGCCATCAACGATTACCCCATCTGCTGGAATAAGTTCACCACTTCTAATCTCTAGAATATCTCCGATATTGACTAAATCTAGTGATATAATCTCATGTTCTTCAGGTGCTTCATGATGATGGTCATGGTCGTGGTCGTGATCATGATGGTGGTCGTGGTGGTGGTCATGATTATGATGTTCATGAGTAGATGGTGCAAGAATACTGCTGTTTTGCTGTAGAGTGAAACTCGTAAACTGTTCTGGTTTGGCTAATTTGATTGATGGATTGAGCACTTTTCGAGCGGTTCGAGGTATTCTGTCTAGGCCTCCTTGCATCAACTTTCGAGCATTCTCAAGAGCGCTAGTCTCCAGATGGCCAGCCATAGACACTAGAATTACGACCATAAGTGCCTCTTCCCACATTCCTAATATTGATGCACCAATAACTGCGGTACTGGTTAAAACTTGGAACCCCATTTGTTTTGAGAGAAGACTTGCAAACGCCTCGTGGAACATCTGAAGGCCGCCTACCATAACTCCGTAGGCACCAATTAGGCCGATTACAATCGGTGACCAGCCAAGTAATTCACCAAGGAATATTAACAATAGAATTGGAATTGCTATCGCTCCACCAAATAACCGCCACTGGTCTGGCCTCAACCTAGTGGTAGACGCCTCAACAAATTTTGGTTCAAATCCTGTGACTTGCATTAAAGAGCGATTTCTAAGTTCACGCAACTCTTTGCCTGGATTTGGGACTAACTGAAGTAGAACCTCGTCATCTTTGCTAATCTCAACATCGAGAATACCAGGCTGGCGCAGTAATAGACGCCTTACATCTTTTTTCTGAATGTTGTTGCGCTTTGCGATAGATTCTGGCTTAGCGGAGTAGAGCAAACTGAGGGGGACATTAGGTGGGTGTCCTAATGACTTCATAACAGTAGAAACCTGTGATAATGATCCTTGATCTAAGTCAACTGTGAGTTTGATGTCGCCTGCAGTTGCTGAAATTTCTGGATTAACCACCTGCTTGAGGTGTGAGAGTCCGCGCATCGCCTTGGATGCACAGTCAGGACAATCCATAGCAATTAGAGACCATTCTACTTGATACTGACCACCCGCTTCCTCAACAACTGTAGAGTCAAGTATTTCTGCATCCAGCACCTCAGGTTGTGAGGTTTTACTCTCAACTGTTTTTTTACTGGTTTTTGTCGCCTTTTTGCCGGAGGTCTTAGCATCATCATCTTCTAGAGACATGAACGACTCTTCAACGTCGCCGTCCGACATAATGCTTGGTAAATAGGCAAAGTTCATGAATTCTAGCATTATTTGTTTTTCATAGTCAATAACAAAATTCATTGTATTGTATCACTTCCGAAATTTAATGAAGTGGTTGCCTGATAACTGGAAACCAAAAGTTGTTGCGGTCGACATTGATGGAACTCTGACGAACGAGAACAAATTGATCGAACCAACTGTAATTGATGCTTTACAGAGATTAGAGAGTGCCGGTATACCGGTAATATTAGCAACTGGAAATGTCAGGGCAATTACCTATGGACTGTGGAGATTCCTGAACTTGAGTGGCCCAATATGTTGTGAAAATGGGGGAGTATTGTGGCATCCTGACTGGGGGGAGACAAATTATCGGGCTGATGGTAGTGAAGCAAAAGCAGCAGCACAGTGGTTGGCTACGAAGATTGAGGGATTAAACTGGGAAGGCATTGAAACTAATCAATGGCGGGAAAGCGAATGGTGCTTAGCGCCTGATGAGGACTTGGAAACAATAACCGAACTAATCAATAACAGCCAGTGGTCACACCTTTCAGTAGTTCGCACTGGATTCGCTATTCACTTAATGGAGCCCCAATTATCTAAGGGATCTGGCCTCAAAATAATATTAGATAAGATGGACTTGACCCCTGAGGATTTGTTATGTGTTGGTGATGCACCGAACGATCTCTCAATGTTTGAAATAGCCCACTGGTCAGTCGCTGTTGGAGGAGCGTTTGCCTATGTTGCAAAATCAGCCGATGTTGCATCACCTTTTCCACATGGTAAAACCATTGCTCCGCTAGTAAATTCAATACTCGATGAACAGGAGTAACCTGCATCATTCAATACTACATTTTTTACCATAAAAGAATGGCACTTAATCTATGACTGATGTCGGTGGCAACCATGAAGACTACACCAACATCACAATAATTACAATTATCTGTGTCTCAATTCTGATTATCATTTACCTTATTTTATCTGGCGTGGGGGCAAATATATCCGAAAATTCGAAAACTTTCGACAGCAAATCATGGCTAGTATTCTTATTTAGGATCGTGTGTTTTGCATTTTGCGCATACGCGATAATTTTCATGTTTAGGTGTGGTCCTGCAAATATGCATGTTGTCAGCTTGAAAGACAACAAAGAAATCCTACTACACCCTATTGGATTCCAGAAATTCGTCACATTCTCATCATGGACATTGCTTGCAACAACTGGATATTTTTTACTTTCTCTGATTAACCAATCGCAACCTAGCCTTGGATTTGAGCGACTGTCGTGGTTATTATCGCTACAAACGATTTTGTTCTGCATTGGTGTTTCCATGGCGTTTTTAACCGCTACAGTAGTAAGATACATCATTCTACCAAATATGGTTCAAAATAACAATCCGCACACTCATATGTTCCTGTATCACGAGCAAATAATGCACAATTTCGCCGCAGTGTTTCTTACACTTGAAATGTTAATTATTCAACCGGACCTACATCCACAATTTGCCATACTTGGTCTATTGATTGGTATTGTTTATGTTACATTTGCCTACGCTATCGCTTATTTTGGAGGGGGTTATTTTGTCTACAGTTTTCTCCACCCTGCGCCAAAAATTGCCCCATTATTCGCAGTTGGACTAGCGGCAGGTATCGCGATATTCTACCTAGGAATCTGGTCATTAAGCCTATTACAAGGTTCATATGGTTGGTTATCTATCATACTTTCAACGCTATGGATTAGCATGATTGTACAATTCAAACCAAATACAATCACTTGAAAAAATTTGAATATCAGAGTGTTGACAATAAACCATGCAACCGGCAGTTGACCCAAACCAACCACAAAATCAGTTTTGGGGTGGAGGGAATATTTCCCCACAACAACAAATTCAAGATAATCCACAGCAAATAATTATCCTTAATCCAAAGTATAAGCCTGAGTTAAATTTCAGGTTAATATCTACTGGAATACTTGTTCTAGGTATTGCGATTTCAATCGCACTACCGTTTATCGGTATTGATGAAAGCGGCTCAGTTCTTTTTCAGATTTCTGCCTATATTTGCTGCTCTTCTTTCATTTTGGCATTACTAGTCGACGCAATTTACCTGAAGGGTAAATCTGACTGGCAAACTTCACTCGGGATATCAAACACGTGGAGTCTGGTATCCCTCGTGCTAAGCATTCTTTTTGCGATAGGATTAATCCTCATTCTTCTTTTGAATCTTGTTGGAGACAGAAGTTATTGAATTATAATGGTGGCGAGGGCAGGATTCGAACCTGCGAAGCTTTACGCAGAGGATCTTGAGTCCACCCCCTTTGACCGCTCGGGAACCTCGCCAGTGAAATAGCGGTGTAGCATTTCATTCTTGACTATTCCTCTTCGGAGCCATTTTCAAACTCTCGCTGTTCAATGAGTCTCTCTTGTTTTCTTATCTCAATCTGCTCAAGATGATGTTTGGTGTATTGCTCTAATTGTTTCGACCTCTGTAGGTAGGCATAGGAGAACCCTCCAACAACAATAATTGACATGATTAAGGCAAGGCCTAAGGTTCCAATCAACTCTCCTTGCTTTGAATTAAATTCTGCGACATCGTCTATCAATAGTAATTGTGACTGTGCGTGGTCCTCTAAATTAACGATGATTTCAATATCGCCTGTTGTCCAAGCCTCTATGTCCCATTCAATTACTTCCCATTTTCCAGCTTCGAGTGTTATGTTTTGCCTACCCAATAAAACCCCTGAATCATCAACTAGGCTCACCGTAACATTGCCTGACTCCAAGCCTGTATTGACGATTCTAGTTGCAACAATCAGCGACTCACCGTTGGTTGGGTTTTCGGTCCTTAATTCAACCAAGCTTATTCTAGGAACGAAATCGTACCAAGTTATTCTAGGTAATAATGGCTCATATGTCGTCGCAAAACCAATCATTGATTGTCCAGCATTATCAGTGAATGAAAGCCATATCTCTAACTCATCACCCTCCTGAATATTATTTTGGCCAGTGTTCGTTAAATTAACTGCTTCAAAAAAAGAGTAAACGCCTGAAGAGGTTTGGTCGATAGAGACGTTGTGTGAATATGGTTGGTTATTGAGTAAACTACCATTTCGGAGCAGATTCCAATTTACCTGCAATTTATCGACCAGCACTGGGGTGGATTCTTTTATCTCTCCTTGGAAAACTATTCTGTCAAGTTGATTTGAATTAAGCCTTAACAAATCTGTTAATTCTAGTTGTAAAACCGGACTAGTTGAGTCAATGTTGATAATCCCGACCTTTGTCCTGTTGTAGGTTGCATTATCTGACAACATCCATAATATTATTTCATAAGCACCATCAATCGCTTGCTCAGGTATTTCATAAGCACAGGATAATTGCCCATTGGTGAATGTCAGTGCCTCATGAGATTGTTCTTCACCATTGATTAAACAGCCCAGTTGATGATCAACGGAGATACTGCCTAGAGGTATGTCTGTGCCATTGTGGTATAGTGTTGTTGAAGCGACAATTAAATCGCCTGGGCTTGCCCAAGATACAGAATTTGTGGTTAAGCCGATTGGCTCAGTATTATCGATTGTTTGAACATCGCCTAACAAAACTTCTGTGCTTAATTCCCAAGACAGACCTCTAATATATGATGTTCCAAGTTGTAGATCCTGTCCGTCATCGAAAATCTTCAGTGAAGGTATTCCTGATAAGTTAGGATTGTCTGAAGCCACTGACCAACTAATTACAAACTTAGTCTCGACAAACCACTTTTGCATACCAGGAATTTTAGCCACACTAATTATTGGCTCATTTTCATAACACCCATTATCGTATTCTACTGAATTTACTCTGGGGTAATAGTCAATGAAACATAGTTCTGGGGATTCTCGCCCTACTATCGCAATAGCTATTTTATCGATGGATTCTAAGCCATTAAAATCGGTAATAGCATAGGTGAAGCTATGTTGGTGTGAAGGGAGTATTTTACCATCGACTACATCTAGTGACAAGGCTGATGTATCAAGAAGGGTTTGAAGTTGATCCTGAACGACTATTGTTGCTGCATCATTACCAGCGCCGAAATCGCCGCCGTTTCGGAGGCTATTCCCTGCCAAGTCATCGATTGATAGAACAATACTCAGTCTACCAGATTCGAAAGGTCCTTTTACCTCTTGCCATGATACAGCCGGGATATCTAGAATGGCGGCGTTTGAGGCGTAATTTACCGAGACTGTTGTCATACGATACTCATTTGCATCCATTACTGAATCACCATTGATATCATCAGCATACTCTGCCCACGTATAGACTACCAATTCAGTACTAAGTCCTTCCATGTCTTCAATCGTTACTTGAATCGGGATGTCTTGATTAAGAGTCCATATGTGACCATCTGCATCTACTAAACCTGCAGGGTCATAGATCTTAATTGATTTAACCATGGGTTCAGAATTATCAAAGATAAATTTGGTTTTGATGTTTGGAGAGGTAGTATCAGTTGCGCCTTGATTGATCTCACCCAATGGCCCCACTCTAGAAATGTGGGCAGAAATTTGGATACTAGTGTTGGAGGGCAAATCTTTCGAGTCTGGTGTAAAAATCTCCGCTGAGAATATTCCGCCTAACTCCACCTCGGTAAACCATGAATAATTCCAGTTAATTTCTCCATCAAGCCACTCGTCAATGCCCCCTGATATATTGGAAGGTGGTATAGCAGCAAGTCTAATCTCCACCTCAGCATCACTACGAGCAAAATTTGCATCGGTTATCCCTTCAAATCTTACCTTACCGTTGACTGATAACATATTATTTTCCGACAATCGATAAGGCCAATTTTGGCTGGTCCAATCACTAATCTCGCTATTATCAGAATCGTATACGGACAACTCAAATACCTCAAGATCATTTTCAATCTCATTATATTGAGTTTGGCGCTGCAGAATTGAGGGGCCAGTGGTGAGTCCGTCAACATCTGTGGCCATCACCATCCAAGCGACATCGTCTATATCGTCAAGTGACCACGTACTCTGCAACACCCAGTCAATTGAGCAATATCCCTCATTGCAAGATACTTTGGATTTTTCTTCATTAACCACTAACTTTGTGGCGCCATACACTATGTTGAAAGTCGGTGAAATGGAGTATAACTGTTTTGCTTCAATGATAAATGCCGCATTTGTCCAAATTGAGTCCGGTGAAGCAACCAGTTCTATTTTATCGAAAGAATAACCTATTTCACTCATCGATAATGGATTAAATCTAACATGAGATGTTTGAATTGTCAATTCTCTTCCTGGTAACCATCGAGGTTCGTCAACACCATCGATCCTATCGATTTGGTGCAAATATGATTTGTAATCAAATGAAACAGATACTGAGCCATAATCTGTTTTGACGATTACTGGGAGATTAATTACGGAACCAGTCGACGTATTTTCAATTTCTAATTTGAGATTGTTTAATTGTAACGGATCTAATCCAACTGAGAAACCACTCACAGGAGATATCGATCGCATGCTAATTATTTTCAAATCAACGGCTGATGTCGATATTAAAGATAATGTACACGATGAAATTGCAACATTTGTTTCACTAAGGGCTGCCAAAACTTGGCGATTCTGACACCCATTGTTAGTAATTAAGTGATGATTTTCTATCAGCGTGGAATAATTGGAAACAGGTTGATTACCACTTAACACCTGCACATCACCTTGAACCAGCGATTCTACCTCAAACTGAACTCCAAGTGAGATGTTGTCTCCAGAATAATGTAGTGGCACATAATCTAATACTTCGTAGGTCAAATCTAGCACACTATTTGGTTCGAGAGTTAGAACGTAGTTTCCATAGATATCAGGCGAGTAAACATCATCACCAATTGAAACTGAAGAGAATGATTCAGTTAGGAATGATGAAGTTGTTGAAAGTGAGGACAAATCCGAATATAGGTAGTTAGAATCTTCACCTAAAGCAATCGTAATATTTTCACTGGGCAAAACACATACAGGCTGGTATTGAAAACTGCCTAATTGAGATGTTTCATCAAGAGTAATCAAAACATTGTCGTTGATAGTTGGGGCTGCTCCATTGTTGATGTATTCAATATTCATCAGACCATTAGCATAGTGAGTGTAGTCTGTTGAAAAAAAGTCTGATGAAAATGTTAGATTAACACCATCTGTTGTTATTTTTGCATCGATTGATGGACATGCCGTATTTATCGATCTACTAATCTCTAATTCATTACTGACGGTGATTACTTCATCATCACCAATTGTTAGACCCTGGAGGTTTACTTGATTGCTAATCATGTGCTTAGCGTGGTATGAGTTAAAATACGAATTGACCCCCATCTCCAATTTCACCAAGGTAGGTGTGACAAAATGATTATCGCTGGATAAATTTGCTTGAATTTGGATACTAGCATATTCTGTCGGATTTAATCGTAATTCAATCGGCAGCGCTAGATTAGAATAGCCAGGAATTATATTGCCCGATAATGAATCAATTATGTCAAATGTTACCTCAGTATCTATTGGCTCGTTAACTAATCCATCAATTTGACCCCAACCATAGTTTAGATCAGGGTATATAGGCTCAGACAACCATGAACCATTTTTCTTGAAAATGTCAACCTCAATTCCGGCATCATCAATATACCAACCGTCCAATTCAACTAACTGGTCAGAAAAAAAGCTGTAGCGGAATCTTACCTCATTTCCGGATAGATTTGAGATATCATATTCCTTAAGCTCGAATGGTAGTGAAGAGTTGCGACAAGTATTAGCAACATTTGAGCCGTCGAATATTCCCTCGCCGTAAAACGGTGAGTTTGTGTTGGCGGTAGATATTTGATCGTGAAAGCCATTTATTTGCGGTGGCAAATACCACCAATCAAGTCCATCGTTAGTCGAGACTGAGACTGCTCCACCGTCCCAATTTGACTCAGTACATACCCAGCTGCTAAATGACAACCTTGCTGAAGAAAAATCAGGAATCGAATACTCTGGAGAAATTAGATGCGTATACATTTCATTCGCATACTTCCCTGCCAATGAAATACCCATGCCATGCTCACCTGAATTCCATACATCTGGTCCGTATATCTTATTGGTGGGCAGTTTACCATGCTCCCATCGATTATCGCTGAGCGAGGAAATAGCCCACCCTAATGGTAGTTCATCATAGTCATTAAATGAAAATAAGTCATATTGTTGAGAACTGAGTCCCATAGTTTGGGTCCATTGCCACTGATTATTTGCGGGCCTAATGCTTTCCAACCAGCCGTCAGTAGAGTTCAAGCCAATGGATGGCGGTGTATTGAAATCCTTGAAGAGGCGACTCTGCTGATTATTGCTACCTCTCTTCTCATGGAAAACTAGTTGGTCTATGGCTATGCCTTCCCAGCCAGAGGATGATGTTCCACCGTAGTTTATTCCGGCATTTGTGTAAACTGTGAATTTGAAAAGTGTGTGATTTAACCCCCCTGAATTAGTGAAATTGTGAGTAATTGGCAGATATACCGGTATCCAACCGCCTGATTCAGCGTAGTACAGATTGCCGTTATGCCAGACTCCCAACCCTGGAATACCATAGTTGCCCGAAATAGGATTCCATGATTTTCCGTCATCGAAAGAAAACTCAACAATGAGATAATCATGTAAGTATCCTTGAATATCCCAGTTAATATTAATCTCTAATTCATCAAGATAAGGGAAATTAGACAGATTGGCTGGCAAAATAAATTCTGATGCAGCATACGGTAAATAGTCGCCTGAGAAGTTACCGTGGAACCATGCGCCATTGACATCTCCTTGGTTGTATAATTCTAAATGATCAATAAACCATCCGCCTCGAGGAATATTGGTTTGACTTGTCGACAAACAGAATTTTAGGTGAGTTGTAGTCAGTGAATGGCTAAATTGACTATCCAGCGAGATATTGACAGTTTCCCATGCATTGCTATTTGAGTGAGTCTGTAAGTTGTTCGAAAATGGTAATTCTACCCACGTCTGATGCTCATTCAAAAAATACAGCCCAATTGTATCGGTTGCATCTAATGCCAACCAATGTTTGAATGATAATGAATAATTATTGATTACCCTAGGTATATCGATTACAGGACTCCGTATACATGCGTCGATTGCTTTTCCTAAATCACCCAAACCCGTAGTAGCTAAAAATGAACTATTTCCGATTCCGTTACTTGGTAAATCCATGTTTGAACTACTGGTAATTGTTGTATTATTATCAATAACCGTCCATCTGTCACCATGGTGTCCCAGTGATAACCAGCCACCTGATGGCACCATACTGGTAACCTCAAAATCCTCGATTATGTTGTAAGAAGTGATAGTATCCAAAGTCATTAATGAAGTATTATTGTCCACCGCTAGGTTAACTGATGAGCCGTTCCATTGATATAATTGGTTAGCACCGAAGGTAGAGTTTTGATATGGCGCGTGATTCCAGTATGAAGCCAGTGAGAGATTTGCTTCAGTTATGGTATGATTTGTTGGTATTTCTAACAAATCGCTGCTGTAAGTGTCAATAAAAGTCTGATTTGCATCCGGATCAAATATTGATTCACTGACCCACGACTCCTCACCATTGGGATACCATGCCTCTGACTGACCTGATACGATGTTTGTCATGGGCATTAGGAGGATAATAAGCATCAACATTGTAGAGATTGATTTGTTGAACCAAATATTTTGATTGACAAACCGGCTCGTCATCACACAACACCTCGCTGCGCGAGGTGAGGTCTTTGATTATGAACCAGTTGATACAATGTTTGAGTATTAATGTTCAAGTCCTTTCATATTAGAGCCCTAAATATGGCGGAAGATAGATTTCTCGATAAAGCGCAAGCCCGCGATATCGAAGAGGAACTATTCGCCACAAGACGCCAACAAGCATCAAGACATATGCCAGTGCCCTTACCTAGGCAAAATTTCTGGGAGATGGTTGGTAAATTATTGGCCGGGATTGATGCTGAAATTCAAGAGATGTTGGTAAACGGGATTACCGGACTTCGTCTGCAGAATGCGCAGAAGCGTCAAGCTAACATTAGGAGAATTGCTTCTGAATTGTCTAGGAAGAGACTAGTTACAATGATGCAATACTTGGCTTCACAATCCTTGAGAACCGATTCTAATTTAGGTGTGAGTCAAGACTTACCACCAATGGATTGGGGTAGGCATGACCCTGCTGAGAAAGCATTCTACACGGGAATTGTAACACAAATGGATCGATTCAAGAAGTTGATTGATTGGGAATCTATGCAAAAAGGAATACTCGGCGAAGGGATGATTGAAAGAAAGAAACATTCTAGAGGCACTATGCAACTAGATTCTTTCATAGAAAGTCCAACAGGACTGACCGGACAATCTCCTCCAGAATTAATCATTGAAGATGATGAACCTGATATCGATGTGGTAGATTCGCAATATGATGAAGAAGACAGGATATACGATGAGGAGTGGCCAGATATAGACGAATATGTCAAATCAGGTCTCGAACTCCCAACAGAGGAGAATAATAACGTCGAAGACACTAGAAAAGGCAATGCTGAGAAGCATATGGCTGCAATGGAATTAGCACCTTCAAAAAAGCAAAGTAAGAAAATAAACGAAGAACCATTGCAAGAAGTTGTTGATGAAGAAGCTCCAATTAGCCCAGACGATAGTAAAGGCAGTGACATGATTCGAATTAAGATTCTCCAATCATTACCCGATCCTGTAGTTCTTGGGGATGGGATAGAAATCACACTGGAAGAAGACGATATTCACTTCATCAACAAGGACATTGCTGACTGGTTAGTCGAATCAGGAGTAGCAGAAGTTGAGGAACTCTAACTCAATTTGCAACGCGCATTGATAACTCGATGCTCACTGTATCGGGTATCTCGATTCTGGTGACCTGACGGAGAGCAGATTCATCCTTTCCGGAATTGATGTCCATCTCTAGTAGACGCTTGTGAACACGGAGTTCCCAATGGTCATAGGTCTCACTACCCTCACCGTCAGGTGCTTTCCTAACAGGCACGACCAGTCTTCTGGTTGGTAGCGGTATTGGACCACGTAGTGAAATTCCACCAGCATCACAGATTGTCTTGATTTGGCTGGCAACGCGATCGATGTCGTAGTGATTTTCACCAGTCAATTTGATGATTGTTACCGCTGCCAAATTTAATCCTCCAACCTGTTAAGCCTTATCTTAGAATCACTTCTTTTCAATCTTCAAACAGACACCTGCAGCGACTGTCTTACCCATGTCACGGATAGCGAAACGGGACAGTTCTGGGAATGTGTCCATCTGCTCGATAGCTAGAGGCTTGGTAGGTTGGAAACGAATCAGACAAGCATCACCAGTCTTCAAGAATGAAGGGTTGGCTTCCTTGCCAGACTTGTTAGTCTTTTCTAGTAGTTCTTGGAACCTTACAGCAACTTGTGCAGTGTGGGCGTGGAATACAGGGGTGTAGCCAACAGATACTGCCTTTGGAATGTCCATCAACTGAATCTGTCCGACGAAGGTCTCGTCATGTCTAACGAATGTAGGTTCACTGTCACTGTATCCGGCAACGTCACCACGGCGGATGTCAGTTGCTGCAAGACCACGAACGTTGAAACCAACGTTGTCGCCAGGTTCTGCTTTTGGAACCATTGTGTGGTGCATTTCGATTGACTTGACTTCAGCGGACTTCTGTGATG
>JAYXVG010000010.1:0-24112 GCA_036021875.1 Thermoplasmatota archaeon
GCATACTCGCCTAGAGAATGTCCTGCAACCATGTCAGGTTTTTGCCCGTGAGCATTGAGCAATCTTTCGATTGCTAAGTCGGCAGTCAGCATGGCCGGTTGAGTATATTCTGTTTGCTTTAATTTGTGCTCCGATTCGATTAGTTCCTCTTTTGTCAAATTACTGCGCAAGACAAAACTAGACAGGGTTTCACCATCCAAAACATCGACCATGGTTTCGTCAGATTTTTCCCACACTTTTTGCACTGCTGTATAACGTTTGTAGAGGTCAAAGGTCATACCAACATATTGGCTACCTTGGCCTGGATACATATGAGCAATTTTTGCGCTTTCAGGTAAAATTGGGTCATCAGTAAGTAATACTCCCTGCGATTGTAAGAATCCCCATTTATCTTTATCACCCATCGCCTTAATCGCTAAAGCAACTCGTTTCTCATATTCTGCCCACGAGGTCGCAATTATTGCCATCCTATGACTATCGCCACGGTTGAAATTAGATGCATTGAACAATTCCTTGGACAATCTTATCCCTTTGGGATCTGAGTCAAAATATGGACCAGCAAACGAAACGCTCTGTAACTTAGTTGTTAGTTCGTCCATACTGGTAGCAGAAATTAGTAGTAAGCCTCCTTCAACAGCTTTCAATTCTTCATGAGTCATAGTTGGATTTACTGTGTTATCATAAACAGATGGGATCTCATTCGCCCCCCCTGCTTCGATGTTTTTACTTGCCCAATGTGTAATTAGTTCTTGGTGAAACTCTGTATCAAATGATTCCAAAGCTATGTGAAAATTAGTTCCTCCAAATCCAAATGATGAGATTCCTGCGCGTCTGGGATGATGCTGTGGTGGAACCCAATCCGTCGCTTTAGTTGGAACATAGAATGGGATATTTGACCAATCAACCGTTGGATTAGGTGTTTCAAAGCCTGCAGATGGTGGTATTACACTATTATGTAGCGCAAGAATTGCCTTCATCACCCCAGCAATTCCGGCAGCGGCTTTGAGATGACCAATTTGTGATTTTATTGAACCCACTGCGACATGGTCGCCCGCTGAAAAACCTGTCCATAAGGTGGATAACGATGATAACTCGGTAGCATCGCCGACTTTTGTCGATGTCCCGTGGGCTTCTACTAGTTCTACTGTCGAAGGTTCGTAACCAGCTTGCTGATATGCTCTCGCAATCGCCTGGATTTGGCCGCGTTGGCTTGGTGCTGTGATGCCTTTTCCTCTACCATCAGACGAACCGCCAACACCGCGTATTACTGCATGAATCGTATTGCCATCAGCCATTGCATCAGAGAGTCGCTTTAGGACAAGAGCACCAGCACCTTCTCCCATAACGAAACCGTTGGCTTTGGCATCAAATGGCGTTGAGTGAGTAGACGATAAGGCGCCAATAGCACTGAATTTAGCAAAGGTCGCAGGATCCATTGTTCGGTCAGAAGCACCAGCGATCATTAAGTCGACTTGGCGATTTTGCAGCAAGCGACAAGCATCCAAAATTGCCGCCATAGATGATGCACATGCCGCATCTGTGGTATAATTTGGACCTTGTAAATTGAGTAGGTTGGCAACCCTGCCTGATACTACATTGGCTAGCTCACCAGGCATCGTATCTTCATCAATTCGGGGACTATTCTCGACCAGTTCTGCTTTGAATCCGTCTGCATTTTCTTGTGGTAAGCCATGCTTAATTGCAACATTTTTTGTGTGGTTCGACCAAACTCTGATGTTGGACAGATTTCTGTTCTCTCCCCCTAAGGCGTTAGCGAAAATAACACCGCACTTGGAACGATCAAAATCATTTGAACCCCCATCGAAGCCTGCATTTTCCAAGGCTGCAGCAGAAACTTCGACAGCCCACAATTGACATGGGTCTATTTGTCCAAGAGTCCCAGGTGGTTGTCGCCAACGTCGCCAATTAAACTCAAAATTTTCAACAAAAGCCCCGATTTTTGAATAAGTGTAGCCTTCTTCGATATCACCTGGGCCACCTACCCTCCAAAAATCTTCAACTTTCCCGGGCCAGCGTTGTGGTTCGACATTCTTGATGCTCACTTTTCCCTGAGTTATATTTTGCCAAAATTGTGCAATATCTTTAGCATCAGGCATCAGCGCTCCTAAACCGATAACCGCTATTGGCTCGAAGGGATCCTGCTCAAGACCCTCAGCAACCTTTCCATCTGCTGTTTTAATGACCAAATAATCACCTCAATTATTCATAATGGTTTCTGGAACCATGGTTATTGAATAACCAGCATCGACGTAAATACACTGACCTGTAACGCCGCTTGAAAGTGGGCTTGCAAGCCATAGCGTAGCACCTGCAACATCATCCTGATTGACATTTCTTCTTAGTGGTGCATTCCTCTCAACGTGATCTAATATGTTTTCAAAACCCGGTATTCCTGACGCAGCAATTGTTCTAATCGGCCCCGATGATATAGCATTAATTCGGTGACCTTCGGGGCCTAGATGGCAAGCTAGTTCTCTGGTCCAGCACTCTAACGCAGCTTTTGCCATTGACATGATCCCATATGATGGAACATACCTGTTTGATGCAGCATAAGTCAAGGTAATGGTTGAAGAGTTTGGGTTTAAGTATGGTAGACCAAATTTCAGACACCGTTGTAGTGAGTTTGCTGAGATAGTCATTGCAGTATTGATATCCTGGTCCTCAACAAAAAGAATCGGTCTATCGAAACACGTTCTTGGCGCAAAACCGATAGCGTGAATCATAATGTCTGCCTTTTTGCCCGGGTTCTCAGCACTAAATGCATCATAGAACTCTTTTGTCGTCGCATCACTTGCTACATCCAAAGGGTAGAATCCAGCAATTTGTGGCAACTTGTCCTTTAATTGAAAAATTCTGCTTCGGAAACGTTTTTGATAGCCTAGATATAGTGTGACGCCGCTTTCTGCTAGCATTTTACAGATTGCCCAAGCTATCGAATCTTCACTCGCAACACCAAAAACGAATGCTGTTTTTCCACTAAGGTTCAACATCGCGCAGCCACCTATTACAAGCATGGCAGACCACACTCGCTCTTTGACTGTTACCGTCAGAATTGTAAAAAACGGGACAAATCCACGGTGATAGATTTTAGCGAATCGCTATACTAAATCAGAATTCGTCGAGTAAATCGTCGAATTCATCTATATCAATATCAATGTTGTCTAAATCGCTGAATAAGTCATCAAATTCATCTTTTTCAGGTTCATCAAGCTCTATGGTTGGTTGCTGAGTCTCTTTCTTTACGGCTCGTTTTCGGATTGAGCGTGATACAAATCCAAGAAGCAAGAACAGAACTATGACCCCTCCAGCAATTGCTCCATAAAGCATCAAGTCGTCTTCCCCGACTTCGCTTATCCCATCGGTTAATCCACCAGAGGATTGTGCTGATTCTACTGATACAGGAATCATTGTTTCACTCAAGTCAGCGTTTGCATCATTAGTGCTGCTAGCTTGAAACTGAAAATCAAAGTTAGTGGTCTCATCCAAATCACTGGGTGCAAGAATCTTAATTTCTCGCATGGATGATGTTGCCCCCATTGCTAGATCTTCTGCAACGAACTCAGAGCCAATAAAACTGAAACCTTGCTGCTTCAAATCGTTAATGTTAGCAATATCGACACGAACTCTGTCATTATCGTTGCCTTTGTTGGTGAATTGTAGGTTAATCACAAATTCACTGCCCGCTTCAACTTTTCTAGTAGATACGTCGTTAATTCTAAGCTCAACCGCACCATATGTTGCGATTTCTAAGGAATCAGAAAATGAATCATTTTCTCTTGGAAATGGCTCATTCAAAGGGATTGAATTCCACTCAGTAACCGTAGCAAAGATTTCGAAATCATAACTGTTGCTTGACGGTTGTTTTGTTGTACCGCTGAAAGTCACCGTAAATTCTTCTGATTCGCCCGCTTCGACACTATACTCTCCAGTTGCTCCGAGCATATCTGCCGTAGCACCACCGCTCCATTCATTAGTGATTTCAATTTTTGATGCTCCCACTGTAGCAGTGTTCTCTATCGTGCATGTCATTTCTACTGGCGCATAGCCAGATGGGCTAACGTCCATCTCTGCCGGTGAATCGCAGGTAAGAGTGACCCCGAATATTGGATTTTGAGCCTCTGACACAGGAGTCAATGGCAGCAGGAATACTACTGCTAACAAGATTGCTAACCCTGTGCGCCTCATTGTGAACCGTTCAACGGTATGAACATCCATTCATGAATGTGATGGAAAAATGTCCACATTTTCTTCAGTCTTCACCATACAAACTGTTGGGCAAATCCACGTGTGCTTTCCACATAAATTCCTCATCGATTCCTGCAGCAACTAATTGTTGAGTCCTCTTAGGAACCGTTTTGGGACCCAGGACTGCACCTGGCCTACGCAAGTCGTCCATATAGTCAGTCTCAAGTAAAAACCCATGGCTGGACTTTTGCGCAGTTTCCACCAACTTTTCCAATGCACCTTTCCCTATCAACACGCTTGGGGTCAATCCTTGAGTTACTACAGAATCGACATTAGGCGGAGAGTAATGCCTAATCAAACGATTCTTGGCCAAGCCTGCTTCACTTGCCATTGCTGCCATATCGCGGTAAGTAGATTCTAACTCTCCTTCAACATGTAATTGAAGGGCAAAACCATCACTTGCTGCTAATTTCATCGTTTCGAGTAACAAATTATTAGACAATTCCCAAATCTCTTCGCTTACTTCCCAATGTGGTCTCCCTACCTCGCCAATAGCGTGGGCTTTTCCCTCATGATAGAATTTTACTGCCTCATCTATACTTGTGCGGTAATTATCTATGGCTTTCTGTTTGCCATGTTCGCCATCCTTCTCAACCCATTGAATAAATTGATGAGCAAATGCAGCTGGGTGTGGCCCTAGCACAACTCTTACGCCTATGCCTAATTTATTGCGCACTGCATCTGCCATATCTAACGTGTTTTGATATGAGTTTTTGTGGCCATCTCTGGTTGTTGGTGGGGCAGAAAAATCTGGACAATGGATTAGAACAATATTTGTGCCACCTGCTTTTTTGAAATCATCTGCTGCATCGAGATACCTTCCGTTGCGATTTAGATGAAAGTGATTATCCAGTATTGGCCCTTGCCATGCAAGTCCTTGTTTTGTCATTGTATCACTCACAGCAGTAAATTATGCTCTTGTAGTTTACCTTTCCAAAATACCGCTGACATTGCCACCATGTTTGGATGCCTAGCATCACTTGCAACACACTTACCATTGGCCCAAACATATAGTTTCAAATTATGCCTAGTGTCTTGAATTATTGCACATCCAAGTCTTGGATCGTAAATCGAAGTTCCGCCGGTGAATTCTTGGTTCATTGACTCTACAGCTACTCCCGAATCGAAATTGAAAGATGCAATTACTGGACCTAATTCGGTTTGTAAACCACTATCGTCAAGACCTAATCTGAGTAGTAACTCTTTGGCAGCTGCCCTCGCTGCTTCGACTCGGTGTGTACCGTGGACGACAATTCTACCCGCCTCGTCGATAATTATCGTTGCACGAGGTTTTTGTAATGCCTTTATCACTATATTTCCATTTTTTTGTCCAGCTAACTGTGATATTACGGCATCGTGATTAACCGGCGCAATGGGAACAAATCTCACTAGTTGGTTCTCAACTCTGACATCTACTCCACCAACAGCCATTACTCCTCCTCCATGTTCACCGTAGAGGTCTTGTTTGATGAATTCTCCTCTACATTTGGAAGTTTTACAAGTTGATTATACATTGCGGAACGCCAAGGTAAGAATATCGGTACGAGTAACACTGCGTCATCTCCATGTTTTTTTCTCAATTCGCTAAGGGCACCTCTGAGTCTGGAGGCAAAACGCAAATTCCGATCTTGGGATATTTTTTCCCCAATTAGCCACTCATTGAGATCCCACCAAGTCGCACACAAGACTGCAGCAGACGAGAGATTGGGTGTTACCCCTTTTGGTGGTTTTTCCGCTTCAAATATATTTGATTTCACACGCTTTCGCCACTTCTTACCAACAGTAACCATACCCAGTAATTTTTTCCAGCGAGAAACTTCCTTTGCCTCAGCGATCATATGCTCTTCCCAACTTTCGTCGTCTAACTCAGGTTCGATAAAAAACACCGGACGGTTGTGTCGCTGAGCAAGTCTGTGAACTCTCCTTGGTTCTGGATCAGGGAACCTACCGGCGTTTATATCGTCAATTTGAGTAAGTTCTTCGAGAAGAATCCCCATCGTGCCACCTGAGACCAAACCGTGGGCAAGATTTACCCCGCTGGACTCAGATTCATCTTTCTCCTCTTGTTCCCATAGCTCAACAACTTCCTCAGATTCCAGTAACCCTAGGCCATGCCACTCCATCGATGGTCGTAATTTACGTGGATAGACTACAGTTGGAATTGTACCATGAAGAATTATCTTCCCACCGTCTGGGTCACCCCAGACAAGGTCTTCCCAGCCAATCCTTGAGGTCATTAGGACCCACTCATTGGTTTTCGAGCCATTCCTCGAGTTGCTGGACACTCCAACCTTGGTCAAAGTAGCCCTGAATTTCCTCCTGAGTCCAGAAGTTGAACTTCTCCATGGCTTCTGCCATTTCTGGGCTCACTGCTGCTGCAGGTGCCGAATATGTCTGTGTTTGCTCAGGAATTGAGGCATATGATTTATCATCTTCATAATCATATTCAAACTCATCATCCATATCGTCACGGTTTCTACGTATTATGACTACAACAACTACTGCAAGAACTCCAATCACTGCGATTAATATCATAAGTATCAAACTTGTTGATATTCCTCCGTCAGATGAACTTCCAAATTTAACGTTGAAGGTTTTCCCTTGATCTTTACCGTTAAACAAGACCTCCTTTGTTTCATTGTCATAAACTATGTAATACATTCCAGTGGTTGCATCTGTAAATGCTTCTAACTCAATAGAAACCCATTGGGCTTGGTCCTTACCAATTATTTGACTTGTGATATACCCCTCAAATATTGGTGGTTGGTTATTCGTGACTGACTTGATCTCCAAATCGGCGATTCCTGGAATTCCAGAGTTTACTAATTCAACCTCGAGTGTTATTTTATCACCAACTTCTGGAGAGTCAGGGATGATTCTGGTATTTCTCACTTCAAATTTACTACCTTCAAACTCAAGCATATAGCTAGAGCTGTCTTGGCCATCGTTATCATTGCCTTGTATTCCAACAGCAGAACCGTCGTCGAAATATCTTCCAGCACCGATTATCGGCGAACCTGCACCATCTACGGTTTCAACCCAAATTACCAGATTTACTTCTAAGCCTGGGACGTTCAGGTTTGATTCTGAAACATCAAATTGTCCGAACCCTACTGGCCAAAGGTCAACACAATCAGCGGATGCTCGGATGTATCCTAGACTACCTGCAGTTAGATTTAGTGGGGTTGACAGTGGCGTGATTCCGTAATTGTTCTGGTATACGTTCCAGACATTGCCGTCTTCCGGATTACCGTTGTAGTAAATCCAATTCAATGTTGTAGCATCCTCTGCAAGGCTACCTCTTTCTTCGATTTGAGTCGATACATCTACACAATGGTAAGTTGATGTAGGCATCGAGTCATACAACTCTGGCTCAAGTCCATTAGTGGCGGTCTCGCCTCGGGAGGCAGCCCAAGAGCCAAATACTAGTTTCGGGGCTTCGTCGTCAACCTTGATCACAAACTTACCACAGCCGTTAATCACAGAGCCAAAACAGTAAGCGGTGGTCAAATCCTCAGCACCAACTGGTAGGTTTATCAGTTTGAATTCATACTCGAACTCATTCTGGTATGAAGGCATCTTGATTGGAATGTCGAATTTCCCACCAGTGAATGTATGAGTCGTTATCTCGCCGTCTACAGGGTCGTAATCCTTCTCAGTATCTCTTAACACCTCTTTTCTATTAATTTCCATAGTCAATTCAACCTCAGGCGTGATGAACACATTTTCTAGCATACCTGAGGTAAATGAATACTGCCCAGAAAACATGACCACGTCCCCACCTGTAACAGAGCCTAGGAATGTCTCTCGACCAATTTCATGATACAGATTATCTGATATCGGGATGTCCTGATCTGTCAAGGTTGGCGAAACCATACGTTGCCCTTCAAGGTCAGATCTGAAATCTAATCTCATATCGTTTTGATATGTCCACGTCTGACGATATGAACTTTCAGAGAATACCGGTGTATTGTCAAGGTCTTTAATCTGGAATGAAGGTGTATACTGCCCTGAAAGAGGCAATCCCCACTCAAAAGTTATTGGTATATTAATAATAAATTCTGGCTCAAACGGGTCAATTAAGACATTACCATCCAAGGTCCTGATTGTGGCTCTTGAGTCTCCGCTACTGTCGACAGCAATATTAAACAAATCACTGTTCGTCAATGCAGTTTGATTTCTCGGGTAGTAAATAATTGTCGAGTCGTAATTAGTTTCTTGTGGTGCTAAAACAACCTCAATGAACTCAACATCTTTCCATCCATTACCATCTTCTGCATCAATGACGATATTATACTCATTACCTGCAAACATTGTTTGGTTCCAAATTCCGACTCCGTCCGGTGCGTTTGTTGGAATACTACTAAGCATTTTTACACCATTGGAATTCTCGATATTAAGCGAATTAATTGTAGGATATTCTAGGTCCATTGAGACATAGGTGACATAATCATTGTCGAAACCTGGACCTCCACCGTCTACAGGGTTTCCGGCCAAGTCATATGATTCCACCCACACACTTACTTTTCCTTTCAAACCAGAGTTAGCAAAATCATTGTATGTCCCGATAAATGTCGCATTTGGTGCGGCCCCATTACTAGTTGTTGCGACTTGAATATACTCCGATGATTCAGCGAAACCGTTGGAATTAGAGTCATGGTCATACTCAACCCAAACATGCAATACTGCAGTTTCCGGAGGTGTTGGTACATCGCCAATCTCTAATCTAAAATCTTGCTGTAGTTTTGGAGTCGCCCAAGAATCATCATACACTGAACGCCAATTATCATCTGAGTTAATGTCTCCCTCGCCAGAATTTCTCTTGTATAACTCAAATGAAATAAGATTTGGATCTAAAATATCTATCGACATATTAAACTGTATTGCACAGTCTGAATCTGGATTATACTCTACGGGTGGACAGAGCGTATCACCGCCATCATAACCGGTCGCTCTGAACCGGTAGGTTTCCAACCCTGAAGCAAACAATCCTAAATTTACATTCCAGTCAAAATATCCACCAATTGTGCCGGATCTGTTGGCGATTTCAGTCCATGTTACATTGGTGAATTCCCCATCAATCTCAATGCCCCTCTCCTCAACAACTAGGAAGTAGCTGGCAGGATCTGGTGCTGTAGATACCGATTCAAAAGTCAAATTACCTCTTAAATTAATACTCTGGCTTGAATATGCTTCAATTAAATCTTGTTCTGTTCCAGCTGAATTAAATAACTTGAAGTCGTTTATTCTAATATCGTTTTCAACAGCATTTCCTGTTGTGGGAGCAATAGACACTCCTGATAACATTCCTACTACCCCATTATCTGCAATTGTTTCTGATAGGATGATGACTTTTTCCTGATCATCCCAATTCGGATTAACTGTAAACTTCCACTCTATTTGTTGGCCACCATTTAGTGGTGAGGCACTTGATGATGGATGGAATATTACATATTCTTGGGCGTCTCCTTCATCATACCAACCAGAGATCAAATCATAACCTAATGAAAAAGAATTACTTGTTGATCTGAAGGATATTTTTGCTCCTGCTAGACTTGAACCGGTGGAGGAGTCAACGCTATGGGTTGTTGTAATGTGATAGATTTCACCTGAAGCGTATAGTCCGTCACTCGCGCTGTTCCACTGAAGAGTCGAGTCGTAACCAGATTGGCTTGACACAGAGAGATTTTTCAATGTAATTTTACCTCCATTCAAGGACTTGGTTTCGACCGGAATATAAATTTGGCTTGCAGTAGATTGCGTCGTATCCTGGTTACTAATTGCGACTAATTCTCTAAGGTAGTTTGCAAACTCTCCGTCTTGTCCAATAATTTGCTCTGTGTTGTAAATGACTTTCAGGCCTTGGATATCAACAGACCCGCCATTAACGGTTTCTGTTTGATTTATGTGAAAACCAACTCTAACCCATTCGATACCACTGGAATCGGTTTTAATAACCGGAACTGAGGGGTTATTGATGAATGATTGTAGAATTTGCATTGGTTTTTGCGGGTTAATGACTGATTCATACAAATGAAACTCTTGTTCATTATCAGTGATACTAAACATGTTTGACTCTGCACCAACAATTAACGAAAGTTTGAACCCTTCATTAGAATTATTTACATTGTAGATTCCATTGTTAACAAACATCATGTCAAAGTAATCAATTGTTGCTCCCTTAGGTAGCAAGAAGAACCCTCCAACTGCTGTTCCGGTTATTGGGTCGAGGGAGAGTTTATCAGAATCAGAGCCTTGACTAATACCATTGAACTCACCGGAATAAAATTTAGTCTGAAATCCAAATGAGCCGTATCCAGGGTCAATAAATTCCCACTCATTTACTTGATCTTGTCCGTAATCGATACTGATACCATTCGCATGATGTCCAAATTCTAGTTTTACCCAAACATCAGTTATCTGACAATCGGCATATAGGCCGATTTTGAGGTCGAATTCAAATACGGGCTTAGGAAGCTCTATCCAAGTGTCAGCAATCACTTGCTGTGGGGTTCTGTTTGTAGGACTGTTTACCTCCATGATCGGTTGGCAAGTCTTGATACCTGTGACATTCATTGCATAAATCGGTCTGCTAAATTCACCGTCGTTTGTAGAGATAAATGATGATGAATTTATGAACAAGTCTACTCCTTTGTCATGGACATAATCCAATACCCCATCGGTTACAGACATCCGTCTGTGTCTGTCTAAGTCATTGAAGGTAAAACCCAATTCTGTGCCAAACGAGTAACCATAAAACACCGGTGTAGAAATCTGTTCTGATCCGGACTCGAAATTTACTTGTAGATTGATTATTGGGTAATTAAAGACGTCAATATCCCAGAGTTCCAGAACTGGTCCATTTAAGTTTTCGAGAGAGTTACCATACTTATCTAATACTATCTGATTAGTGTAGGTATCTCTTATGGTGTAACTTAATTTCGAATCACCTGGTTCAAAAGAATCTGTAAAAAGAAGACCGTAACCGTTGGGTGATTTTTCATCATAATCTTGTGGTGGCTGAATGTTGTTGATAATCATACTTCCATCTACTGCATATTTTTCCCCTATGGTGACGTCATCAATGAACCATCCTGGAGTTGGGATTTGAGTTGCGACTGAGCCCCCTGCATCAGCATGCCACAATACGAAATTTAGTTTAATGTAGTTTCCAAGATAAGGTCCTAAATTGGCAGCAATAGTCGCCCAACCATCTTGATTTTGAGGGTTTGTTGAAGTGCCAGCAAGGCCAAAGAAATTATCTTCCAATCCATAGCATTCAGGAGAGATTCGATCCCTACTCGCCGAATCATCATCTTTAGCATACAAGCCCAATGCTGGTCCTACTCCGGTGGTTTGAGGGAAATTTATCATTAGAGGCTCAAATATCTGCTCTCCACCAAAAGCGCCTGTTGGTGTGTATTCAATTTCAACATACGCACAGTCATCGTAATAATAATCACCAACGCTGTTAAACTTAGTTTCGAGTTGGTGCCATGATGAAAACCTCAAAAATGTGTCATTTAGATTGTTATCTAACATAATCACAGGTGATTTCATTCTGAATTCGATTTGATTAAGTCCCGGACTTTGCAAACCTCCTAGATCATCCGTGTAATCTTCATCAAAAATGTTAGTTCCCCAGCACATGTCACCTGAAGCACATTCATCAGGACCTTGATTTAGTTCTCGATTTAGTATTGCATCATAATTCCAAGCTATTTGGTTGCCATTATCATCAATATTGGTGGTGGAATTGTCGAAATCGCCATCATCATATTCAAAATCTGTTAAAAATGACTCCGAAGTGAATTGAACCGTATTCTGGACTGTGTTTTTGTTGAAAATAAACTTACTGGCGTCGTCGAAGGATGTATCGCCGTTGTTGGTGCTGTTATCCCAATTTTTGGACACGATTCCCGAGTAACCGACTGACGAGTGGTGCTTCATTGGGCTTGAACTAATATTGACTGTAGCAGATGTGATTGTTTCACCACTTCCGAGGAAAAAACCACCATCTGAATTGTTTTCCAAACTATAACCATCTTTGAATTCTATAACTACCTCTGAGGAACCATCAGAAAAAGTAGTCACTGTTGATGCTGTCGCAAAGGGTGTTAAAATCATCAATAAAGCCAAAAATAGAGAGGTTTTCATCCGGTTTTTATCAATCGCCATGCTATCGCCAGTTACTATCCAAGACTTCTATGTCTAAAATGCATCGCTTTTTCGTGATTGTAAAGTGTCAGCAGGAGGCCGACAAGTGCGTTTTTTACGGACCTTGCCGAAAACTATCGATTGATTATTTTAGATATAAAACCGATTCCAAAAAAATCCTCGGTAATTGTTCAATTGTCATTCTGTTCACAGCATGAGTTCTTGAACTAGAAACCCCTCCGGTAACCATGGAACCATATTCCAAAGAGCCAGTAACCCTGATTGAGCACATTTTTCCTGGGGACACCAATGACCACGACACATTATTTGGCGGAAAACTATTGTCGATAATGGACAAAGCAGGCGGCATATCGTGCTCTAAGTTTGCCCACCGTGAATTTGTAACGATATCTATTGATACATTAAAATTCATTGCCCCAGCAAGGCAGGGAGATTTGCTAGAAGTTACCGGTAAAGTTGTTTTCACTAGCACGCACACTGCGTGTTCAAAAGTAACTGCATTAGCTGTGAATAAAGCAACATGGGAGAAGAAAAAAATCTGTGAGGGATACTTTTTCTTTGTGGCCATTGACTCGATGATGAGACCAATTCCTATTCCACAATTTATTCCAGAAACCGATGAAGAACAAAATGAATGGGATAAAGCTGAGCGAATCAGAAACAATATGATTACCAACAAAGTTACAGAATAGCCTCACTAAACCTACATTAGCATTGGTGGAATCAAGATGACTGTTTTGAATGTGGCTATGTATGGCAGTGATGAATTAGCCAAAGATATTGCTAAGGCAACAGACCAAAGGGATGTCCATACCTATGTGCACAAAGAATATCAGGATAATGTTGCGAAAATAATTTCAATCATCAGGCCCGCTAGATACCCTGAAAGATTAAGGCCGCTACTAAACGCAATCTCCGCTGGCCGAGTGGGTATAATTGAGATAACTGCTATTGATGCCACATTAGGCGAAGTCTTGGTAGCATTTGCTAGCTCGAGCATTAGATTAGGAATTGCGGTAATAAACCCGCCAGACGGTGAATGGATAGACCAAGACATGGTCAGAAAGATGTTTGAACAAGCAGGATTAAATCAATGGAAATTCATGACTTATGATGGATTGGAAATAAGACGACAATTATACACGCTCATGGATGATATCGATCATGAGTTGATTAATGCGGCTGCGTCTCCATTAGTCGTTAGCATAGACCAACACTTCAATGTTAAGGGTATCGGACTAGTTGCTATCGGCTACGTTCAGTGTGGAGTGCTAAATGTGCATGATGAACTACACATACTACCAGCAAAAGCCGGTGGCAATACGAAATCACTACAAGTTATGGACGATGATGTGAAGCAAGCTCAATCTGGCGACCGTGTAGGGATTGCGATTAGAGGCGCAAAGGAAGATTCGCTGAGTAATGGTTCAATAATTGTCAAACCTGCAATCAATGACAAAAAAACCAACACTCATATCCCACTGTCGGTTATCGAACATAAATCATCCGAACTAGAAATTGCGGTCTCCCCATTCCAAAAACGAGTTCTCACGGAAGGTGATGTCATTCATATTAGCATCGACCTTCAATTCACTGTGGGTCGCATAAAATCCGTTGATGGAAACAAAGCTAAAGTTGATTGGGATTCACCAGTCTATATCAGGAGAAATAACCCGGACTCTGCAATAATAGCTCAACTAGATTCAAAACCTAGAATCATAGGGTCTGCAAAACTACTCTCAATGGAATGAACGGCGAAGTTTTCCGTTGCTAAAACTAGCGGGGTTGTGGAGTAAATCTGCGGTGGTTTGATAACCTAAACAGTTTGCTTGGCTAAACGGGATGCATTCAACAAGCCGCGTAGCATATTCTTCGGAAGAGTCGTTTGATGTAAAAATCGACTCACTCTACCTTGAGGGAGCTTCAGGTAAAGTTGTTGCTAGTATCGACGAAAGAATGGTTAGCCTTGAAGCAAAATCCGGTCACGGCCTCGATATTAAAATTCACACAATCAACAGAGTCCAACACCATCATACAAGATTAGTTCCGGCCTACGTAGCGACTCTGGGCCTTGCTATGGTTTGGTCTGCCATACGCATATTTGCGACAGGGCCGATTCAAATGATCATGGTTATTGGAGGATTAGGATTGATTCTAGGTTGGGCGGTAACACGCAAGCCAACACTAACTATCGATACCGAGGCTGGAGATTGCCACGTTATTACTGGAAATGATTTTTCGCTACTCAAACTCAACACTATTTTGCTCAAGTTGCAAAAAGGATTTTCCCTTCAGGAAGCATCAGATGGTTTGGAAATTCTCGAGAGTGACGCACTCTATCCTAGAGGAGCCATTCTTGAGACAAACGTAGTGCCGGTAGAAATTGCTACGGTAACTAGACCTGATTCCATTGCAACATTCTTGTCTAGTGATGTTGCTGAATCGATGGCATCCGAACCGGAACCACTTCCTGCAATGGATTTGAGTATTTTCGACAATCAGATGCCGCCGATTGAAGCTCCTGAAATAACCACTCCATCTTGGCAGGCCATGGCGGTTGAGAAACGTGAGAGGTTTTCAACAACCAGTCATCCATTAATCGAAAGAGGAATTAATAATGTTGGGGACCGAAGAGGCAGACAAGATAGCCATCCGATGTCCATGTTTGACAAGATAGATTTTGATCTACCAACCTCAGTTGTCACGCCATCGCCACAACAATCCCAGCCACCAACGCCACCCTCCTCTGGTTTACTTTCTCATGTTAATTCACATCCACAAGACGAAGCCGGTCCCGCAAAAATGCCCGATTTATTGCCAAGTTTCTGGAGCAGGGACGGTTATCATAACCCAAACGAGCCCCATCAAGAAGAAATCGCACAAACTGATTTCTCTGGCTTCAACTCCCCTGATACACTACTTGGTGGCGTTGATTACGATGGCAATGAGATTGAATCACTAGTCGCTACTGCTCGCAAGGCACATAATTTAAACATTCAACAGCCTGCAACAGAGGGAACAACAAGCCAAAACTCTCGACTGCGAAAGAGAACAGCATCAAATAATTCGAGGTTAGTAAAAAGAAGAAACAGCACTAATCGTAATCATCAACGTAGAGGCCGTCTTGTTCCTTCAATCGGTAATGCGGTCAGAGATTTTGGCAGTTCGATAACCAACCGAATAATGCACACGCTTGAGGAAAGCAGTAATCAAACTTCTAACTTGAGAGAACGAGCCGATGAGGCGCAGCAGGATGAATTGGAAACTTTCCGTAACCTCGCTGAAAGTAATGGTGGACCAATTCCCGACGAAAAGGCCCGACAATTGGAGGCCAATGTCAAGCGCAGAAAAGCCCTGATTGAGCAGAACCAACAAGAATTTGCTGACTCTAGTGATGAGCTTTCATTTACTGACTTAGTTGATTCCGAAACCCACAAGAGTTCAACAGCAGGTAAAGGTGGGATTCCCAGGATTGATTTGTAATCAAGAAAGTATTTTTCTAAACAGATCAAGCCTGGCCTCGAACTTCTCCTGGGTTAAACTCAGCAGTCCGGATGTACCAAATGACTCTAAAGTAAAACTTGCTGTTACTGTCGCTCGAATAAGCGCCTCCCTAAGCTCACTCTTGGATACTTGTCCATCTCCCGACGCTAAATACGCAGCAATAGTCCCTGCAAATGAATCGCCGCAGCCAGTAGGGTCGGCTACATTTTGAGTTGGATATGCTGGCAATGCGATAATGTCTTCCTTGTGAAAAGCCAAAACACCGTTTTCGCCTTTTTTGATTACTAATGTTTCACAACCGACCATCTTGATCAAGCTCTTTGAGGCTCTAATCAAATTGTCATCATCGGCAAGCATTCTGACTTCGCCATCATTGATGATTATCAAATCAACACTTTTCATAACCGATAAGAGATCATCTCGCGCTATTTCAATCCACAGATTCATTGAATCAAGCATTGATAATCTTGTACTCTTCGCTTGCTCAATTACTTTCATTTGTAGCATAGGTATCATATTTGCACAAAACAAAATCTTCGGTTCGGTCGAATGGGTTGGAACCTTAGGATCGAAATCGGCAAATACGTTCAGTTGAGTATCATGAGTCTGTGCTATACCCATATCCCCTTCATAAGAACCTTCCCAGCGAAAGGTTTTGCCGTCAGCGATTTCCAAACCATCAAGGTCTAGACCTAGTGACTCAAGCATGTCAATATCGCTTTGCTTGAAGTCTTGACCAACTACACCTACAAGACCTATTTGATCTAGTTGCAAATAGTTGCCATGAAATCTACTAGCAATACCAGCATAAACTGCTGAACCACCAAGTGCATCTTGCACCACTCCAGCTGGCGAACTGACACTATCATAGGCTACACTACCAACCATTAGAACATCCATATTTTACACCTCATCCCAGTAAATCTTGATGATTATCGATATATTGTATGGTTATATCGCGTTTCAAGAAGTCTGACTCGTCCATAATTCTCCTGTGCAACGGAATTAGATGTTGAACCCCAGTGATTTGAGTCTCATCCAACGCTGTCCGCATTCTTCGGATTGCATCATCTCGGTCGTGGCCCCAGGTTAGCAGCTTGGCAAGTAATGAGTCAAAACAACCCGGCATCTCGTATCCAGGATGAGCGTGTGTGTCACATCTAATACCAAATCCAGATGGAAAATGACAATCCCACAATCGACCCGGACTCGGCACGAACTCTTTCGGGTCTTCTGCATTCAGACGGCATTGAATTGCATGGCCCCGCCATGAAATATCTGATTGGGATAGTGGTAAATCCTCTCCTTGAGCAACTCTAATTCCTAATTCAACTAGATTGTGCCCGGTAATCAGTTCAGTGACAGTATGCTCAACTTGAACTCTTGGATTAACCTCTAGAAAATAGAAGTCGCCGTTAGAATCTCTAAGAAATTCAAAGGTTGCTAACCCTTTGTAACCGACGGATTCAGCACCCTTACAGACAAGTTCTCCAATTTCCTGACGCTTTTCATCGCTCAACCATGGGCCTTCCTCGACCAACTTTTGGTGGCGGCGTTGAATTGAACAGAATCTCTCTCCAAAGTGAATAGCATTTTTCCCGTCCGCTAACACCTGAAACTCAACATGTTGTGCGCCTTGAATGTATTTCTCGACAAAGACACGTTCATCACCAAAAGCAGACTTTGCACGAGACATACAAAGTTTCAGAGCTCCGGCAAATTGTGATTCTTCATCAACGATTTGCATGCCAATTCCCCCGCCACCAGCAGCTGCTTTGATGATTACTGGATAGCCTATTTCATCGGCTAATTTACTGGCGACTTTCTCATCTGATATCGGTTCTGATGAGCCTTTTGCTACTGGTAGCCCTGCGGCTTCCATTGCTGCTCTAGCCTCTATTTTATCGCCAAGTAAAGTAATTACATCGCTCGATGGTCCAATAAAGGTGATTCCTTCCTCGGATAGGCGTTTGACAAATTGAGCATTTTCTGCCAAGAAACCATAACCAGGGTGAACAGCATCACACTCCAGCTCTTTTGCCGCATTAACAACTGCTTCAATGTCCAAGTATGAGTCAAGAGGATTTGAACAGTAATTAGGATAGGCAATATCAGACATCATTACCGGTAATGATAATCTATCTTCCTTTCCGTGAATTATCGCGACCTCAATATCCATATCTCTTAGTGTTCTTAGGATTCTTAGTGCGATTTCACCGCGATTTGCAATCAAGACTCTACTGAAGCCCATAAATACCCGGGGTAATCGGTAATCTATGAGTAAAACGGTCGAATATGGCCAAACTAAACCAAACTACTTGCAGATAAATTATCAATAAACGTCCCGCAAATATCGCTTTTCTTCCTTCATCATGGTCTTTTCAATGAAATGGGTGGCGTCTGCTTCACTCATGCCTCCGTGCTCCATAGCGATCTCAATGAGTGCTCTGTGAACGTCTTTTGCCATGTAAGTTTTATCACCACAGATATAGAAGTATGCACCATTCTCAAACCATTCCCAAACTTCTGCACCATGTTCTTTTAGCCTGTGTTGGACGTATATTTTTTCTGCTTGGTCTCGAGACCATGCTGTTGTAAATCGATACAAATCGCCGCTATCTAGCCATGATTCTATTGTATCTTTGTAGTAGAACTCGGTTTTTGAGGATTGGTCGCCGAAGAACAGCCAATTTTTGCCGCTACCTCCGTCAAACACTCTCTGTTCCATAAATGCTCTGAATGGGGCAATACCAGTACCAGGCCCAACCATGATGATGTCGGTATCCTTATCTTCGGGTAGAACAAATGATTTTGTTGGGGACATGAAGACACCAACTTTTTGTTCGCTTTCGCCTATTTCATCTGCCATGAACAATGTGCACAGGCCACCTCTATCTCTACCGTGGTAACTGAATCTTACAATACCAACTGTTAGCTCTACCAAACCAGGGTGAGCATCATGGGATGAGGCAATAGAGTAAAGTCTTGGTTTCAATCTCCCAGCAAGCTCAAAAAACTCTTCAGGGGAATACTTAACATCAAACTCTCTCATTATGTCTACATAATCTCTGGTCCAGAGGTAATCCTCCATGGCTTTCGCATCTGAGTTCAGATGCTCAACTTTATCCGCCGGATCATCAGATGGTGCACTGGGCTTAAGTTGTGGTGGCAACAATTCCATGTCTGTGGCATTCCACTCGTTATTACCTCGACTCCTTGAAACTATCTTGACGCTGATTTTCATACCGCTGGAAACCACTTTTTCAGCCAAGGATTGAACAAATTTCTTACTCGCCATATGGACCTCAAAATCTTTCTTGAGCGCCTCATAAAGCGTCCTTTCACCGTTGTGAGTGTTGACAATAGCGTCTCTGTCCCAGCCCTGGATTTCGATGAGCTCTTCCACAATAAATGGCGGATTCTCGGGGATTACTCCTAACGCATCGCCAACTTTGTAGTCAAGACCTGAGTCTCCGAGCGCAAAAACAACATGTCGTGTTTCTTTCTTTGACCCTTCACCGTTAAGGACGTAATTCTCTGTTATGTTGGTATAATATGGGTTTTTTGCACTCCACTCACCTTTCGCTGCCCCTGCCATTTGAACACCCGTTCCTTCGAACAATATTCCCTCAAGGTGGAGGTAATTGAAGGTTCGGAAATCGAACCTTGTGTGAAATTCAACATACCAATGAACCAATCAAGCAAAAGCCTAGAGCATACTGGATTAATCATGGCGCACGAAATCATTATGCTCGGCACGGGCAATGCATTTCTGCCCAATGGAAGACTTCATTCATTTGCGATTATTGACAATAAACATATCATTGACGCTCCACCCACTGCATTAATTTCTCTTCGGCGAATGGGCATGAACATAAGTGACATTAGGACTATATTCATCACTCATTTACATGGGGACCACATATTTGGAATTCCTTTCTTGTTGTTGGAGAGAACATATATCTCAGACCGTGAACTAATCCAACCGCTCACCATTGTTGCTGCACCAGGCGCTAGAGAAAGAATTGAAGAATTGTGTGAGATAGCTTACCCAGGCTCGTTGGAAAGAATCCTAACCACCGTGTTTTGGGACGAGAACATCCACGGGGTAACCGAGGATGGATGGAATTGGAATCGTTTCGCAGTCAATCACAGCGATGCCGTTGATCCTTTTGGATACCGCTTCGAATCTGATGAAGGAGCGAAATTCCTGCACAGCGGAGACTCGGGTCCATGTCAGACTCTATATGATGAGATAAGCAAAACTGACCTCGTGATAATTGAAATGTCAATTCCTGAATGGGTGCCAAGCACAGAACATCATAAACCATCAGACATAAACAAACTCAGTATTTTACACCCTGATACACGCTTCGTGATAACACACACATACATTGATAGTAAATCTTCAGACCTACCAGCAATAACCGAGAAACAACATCCTGAACACCCGAAAAATGTAAGCCATATTGATGATGGATGTAGAATTATTTGGGATGGATTGTGGAAATTGTAACAATTTAGCGATTCTGTTTTCCTCAGGATTTATCAAACAAATCGATACCTGAAAAAATTTCTCAAAGGTATGCTTATGAGGGGGACTCGGACTGGGAGGAACATCGCGCGTTTCCCGTCTGGGGGTCTTGCGTTGTTATGCAGAGGAGAAAACGATGACTGAGAACATATTCGACGGTTATCTATCTCGAAAAACTTTGTTTGTGAACAAAGAATTTCTCAGACACAACTACAACCCAAGTAAACTTCCCCATCGTAAAAATGAGATTGACACTTTATCATTTAATCTAGTTGAGGCTCTAAAAGGCCACATACCGTCAAACATGACTTTGTATGGTGTAACCGGGGCAGGAAAAACTGCAGTCACAAACTATGTTTGTAGCCAGTTAGAAGAAAAAGGCAAGCAATTAAACCGCTCAGTTCAGACTGTTATAGTAAATTGTCGGCAAATCGACACTCAATATCGTGTGTTAAGCCACATTGGTAACTCATTACTTGAAGACCACGAGATTGATGAAATTCCCTTTACCGGCTGGCCCACAGACAGGGTATTTAGCGAGTTAGTGAAGAGGATGGACTCTAGGCAGGGCGTATTTATCATCGTCCTGGATGAGATTGACCACTTGGTGAGAAAAGCAGGAGACGACTTACTCTACAACTTGACTAATCTCAACTCCTCATTGAAGAAGGCTAGATCGTGCGTGATCGGAATTTCGAACGATCTAAAATTTACCGACTTCTTGGACCCAAGAGTTAGGTCGAGACTTGGCCAGTTAGATGTAATATTCAACCCATATGATGCACAACAATTACAAGACATTCTTCGAGAGAGAACCAAGATTGCTCTGCATGATGGCGTTATAGGTGATGGCGTGATAGAAATGTGTGCCGCCTTGGCTGCTCAAGAGCATGGGGACGCTAGATGTGCTCTTGATTTGCTGCGCGTATCCGCCGAGAAAGCAGAGCTTAGTGGGTCGCAAAAGGTCGAGCAAAATCACGTTAAGATTGCACAGCATCAAATTGAAGCCGATCAAATGACTCCCGTAATTGCTAAATTACCGAACCAGCAGAAAATAGTGCTTGCTGCTATTTTGATCAATGAAAAGAATGGTCTCAAAAATATACAAACCGGCGAGGTATACTCTATCTATTCGCAAGCTTGTCGCCATCTGGGAACTAATGCACTAACGCAACGCAGAGTTTCAGGATTGATCTCCAGTCTTGATATGCTCGGCTTAATTACCGCCAGAACAATTAGCAAAGGTAGGTATGGCAGGTCAAAAGAAATCAACTCATGCATACCCCAGAATATTGATCCTGTTGAAATCATGGTCAACTCTGAATCCGAATTAGAAGACATTTTCAATGGTATATACAAGTATCAATCTAGACTTTGAGGAATTACAACTTTTTCGGTTCGGTGTACTTATAATAACATGGTAGGTGGGCGACGCATGAGCGAGATGGATAACACTGATGCTGGCTTCGTTCAAATGGTAATCAATCCATCAAAGACACTGGCCAATTGGTTCGTAGGATTAGGTGCTTTGGGAATTTTCTTGGCTATACTAAACTTAATGGGTGAAATACATCCAAACTACCGAGTATCTTGGTCAGGAGTTTTAACATTCGAATTTACTAACAAAGCCTTTGAGGATATGTCTACCGCTCCATCATTTGTCATCTCAGACATCGTCTTTATCGTGATTTGTGGGATCTTTGCTATACTTGGTCTCAAGACTATTAATACACAAGACGGCGGAATCGGTGCTTGGGCAAAATCAATTTTCGTAAATCAAACCTGGATGTCATTGGCTAACCCAGATTTAGGCGGATGGTACAAAACCATGGGCGCTTGGTGTTTACTCTTGGGAGTCGTCAATTATCTATACTTCGGCATATGTGCCACTGGATGGATCGACCCAGGTGTGTATTCGGTGACAATCGGTTTGATGGCATTTGGATTTGGTTTGGTATTTGCTGCAAACTCCCCAGAACCAGAAGAAAATTCGTCATGATTTTTTTATTCCGTGGCCGTTAGCCTTGGTAGCGGCATCTAGACAACCTAGCAACAATCCTTTCCAGAGTGCTAAAGACCACTGCATGATTAACCCCTTGAGAGCAAAATAAACGTAGAATCTATTTTTACCGCTGTGAAAAATTGCAGTCCTATTTACGACTCCAAGCGGACCCCTCCACAAAATCAGTTCTTGGATTAATAGCAGGCCAAGAGCTATCAACAAAACATTAGTCTGCCACCATGTTTGAATCTCATCCCAACCACGGTTCTCAGATTGTAAAAATAAGTAAAGGAATGGCAGACCAGTAAGCATAGCAGTCAACCACAGCGGAGCAACTAGCAAAACCATCGTGGAGCTGCCAATAAAATCCAATTCTGGACCTGTTCTGCGGTGCCTTGGATACTTTCGCAATATTCTAACATGGGCTCTTGCATCTCTGGAACGCTTTCCCAAAAATCGTCTCCGACCAGACTCTGCAACATGTGCAACTACAGCCTCCGGAGCGTAAACAATTGTACCTCCATTGGCAATTAGCTTCAGACTTACTTCCATATCCTCTGCATGATACCAAGAAGGATCAAATCCCCCGATGTTATACAAGGATTCCCTCTCAAACATTGAACATGGACCGTTGGCTAAACTTGTCCGTCTTGGTCTAGAACGATATTTAGCTTCAATCTCTACTGAGCGAAGTAGACTGACTAGGTCATCTGCTCGCTCAAAAATTGTTCTTCCGGTAACTGCTACAATATTCTCGTTTTCGTCTACCGGCTGGGATTTTTCATATAGATTTGTAATCCAATTTTGCGTTGGTCGAACATCTATATCGGTGATAGCAATCCATTCTCCTCGTGATTTTTCTACCGCCAAGTTCCTTCCTGCTGATAAACCGATGGCGTCCTGACAATAAACAAAAAGTGGAATCTCTGCATCAGGATCATGCCATTCTAGTAATTTCTCTTTAGAACCATCTGTTGAACCGTCATCTACCGCAATAATTTCCAGAGGTCTGTATGTCTGATTTTGCAGTGATTCTAAACAGCCATCTATCCACTGGACTCCATCTCTAACACACACCGTGATAGATATCAAGGGATTGTTGATCAACCTAGCACCTCAAACATCGACAATAAGTTTCGACAACGTGATTTCACTTCAAGAGTTGAAATCTGCACAACTACACCTACCTTTGGTTGACCGTAAATTACTGCCGTGCCGATTGGAGCCAGACAATGGATAATTATCGGTGCAAGATCTTCTTCTCCATCCACGTTAATCAGACTTGATTCGTCAGCATTAAGCGCTGCATCAATTGCTTTTGTTAGCGATGGTGTCAAGTGACCCGGAGGATTTTCAGCATGTAGAATATGTGGGAATTGTTGTTCATCAATTTTCTCTGATTCTTGTAACTCCTGCCGTTTAGTCATGCCATCAATAAGGGCGATATCCGGCATTACTCCCATCTCAAGTAATGTTGCAACAGACACATCTCCGACTGCTACAAGAGAACTATTATCGCGATTAATTGATTGTAATGCCTCGGTCATAGCAACTTCTGGCATGTCCTCTGGTCCCTCGAAAAGTTCTCCCATTGGATTCTTCAATTCACTATCAAGGCTAGTTACCAT
>JAYXVG010000011.1:0-12337 GCA_036021875.1 Thermoplasmatota archaeon
TTCTATATCTGTAAGTCGCCCATACAGCGTGCCATACATTGAATCTGCTCTTCGAACTAATATTGACACTCCGATTGAGAGAATAATTACATATGCGGCAATTGACAAAAGATTCTCTCGACTGGTATCTATCTGTGGTGGAATTCCTAGGACTACTCCTAATAGCCCAAATACCGGCATAGCGAGGATTATGCGAAGTTGTCTGCGACTGTCTGCCAGGGCTTGGAAATGATCTGCATAAAGGGTTGAAACTCCCTTCCTGGCCCGCTGATAATCCTCATGAATCAATCTGAATTCATCTGTGCTCATCCACGTCATTCGCCATAGCCAGAGTGCGGCAATGAGCAATACTGCAGGCCCCCAAAAGACAATGTTGAACAGATGGAAAGCAAAGCCAAAGGCGAGGACTCCAGCATAGGTAGAGAACAATCTGAATTTTTCATTTTGCCCGTTCAAACGCGCTAGAACGAGGGAAAGCAAACCAAAGATGATGAATGCAACAAACGAGGATGATTGTCCTGGTGACCAAGAGTAGACCTCATCCTTGTAGACGTAGCGGTCATTGCCTTCTACGTTGGTTGATATCATGGGTGCATCGAGGGTAACAACACAGGTTCCATCTATCGATTGGCGCCACCAATCTATGGTATCAGAGGTTATTGCCCAATTCAACACACGTTCTTCATTGGGCCCAAGCTGCATGATCGGCTCTTGTTCGGTATGAACTGTTGAGGATGAACATTCTAACGCGGCCTCAAAGACTAGTGCTTGGGCTGTTCCATCGTTGCGTATTCGGGCACTGACAGTAGCATCTGTGCCTTCTTCCATACTTCCTGAACTTACCCAAACCTCCGCGATAGTAGGGTCGGCAAAGACATCAAGTTGGAAAGTAAAGGTAGATTGATTGAATATTGTATAACTTGCATTGTCTTCATTGAATAGCCTGAATGTTAAATCCCACCCGTCCTCTGGGATTATGTTTGGTCTGTCTGGTGCATCCGCTCTGATGGTCAACGGGTTACTTACGTCCCATGGCGCTCTTTCCCCAAGGGAGTATCTGTGTTCATTGTCATCTATGTCAGCGACACAGCCATCAGCGTCAAGAGGTAAAACAATCTCCTCATCATCAAGTATGAGAGTAAAGGACCATGGGTAATCAGCTTCACTTACTTCGACGTCAGGTGAAGAAAAATCATAAAGTCTCTCAGCCTTACATAACTCGATTTCATATCTAGAATCAGTGGCAGTTCCGATAGGTATGTGCGAGTAAACAATGCTTACATCAATAGGGTCATCATTTTCATTTGGCCTGAGATCAAAGTCACTAGATTCAAAAAATCTAGACATATTGAGAGTCGAATTTAGGAACCCAACGCCATCGACACTGGTATCCCTAGGCATGAATTGTACTGATAGCAAGGCAAAGTCAGACAATACCGGTTCAGGGTCGATGGCGCTAACTACAAAGCTGAAACTAACATTCTGTCCAACTGGCATAAACAAACTTGTTGGCGCATTACCACCTAAAGCCCATTTGTCGCTTTCGGCAAATCCACCGGGTGCGTTTACTTGATAATCTAAGTCTACAGTTACGTCCTTGTTGCCGACATTCGACACAGTTGCCGTAAACGTTCTTTCCCATTGACGATGATACTGCATGTATTCAGGCCAATCAACGACATCTAAGATGAATACTGGAGAAATTACTAGTCTAACACGAGCTACAGTAACTGGTAGATCGGTCTCTTGGTCAACCAAGCTGATATTGAGAATATGAACTGACCCATCAGTCAATGACGAATCTGTCCCTAATTCAGGCACTGAGACGGTTACACTACCTTGATTTTCTTCATCCATTGAAAGAGTCATTTGCTGACTTTGTGGAACTACAGTCCACTCACCATCAACCTCAACTTCTACGTCAAAGGTCTCCACAAGGTTACCAGAATTAATGACGGTAAAGTCCACCACCTGATCCTGTCCCGGCAAAACTCCAATCTCGTATGGCGCATCGATAGTAAGGTCGCTTTGTTCGCTTACATTTCCGAAAATCTCAGCGGTTTCATTTACCTCGTCGCCAGAAGTGACAATCAAAATTGCTCGATATATTCCAGCTGAATCAGCATCAATACTAGACGTAAGTCGAACTTTAACGGCTTCGGTATAGCCCGGAGCGATATAAATCTCGTTGGGACTCTCCAAGGTGAAGTTTACTTCGCCGGCTTCAGATACATCTAATTCAATTGTGTAGAGGGTGGGGGTATTGCCAGTGTTGCTTATGAAGACTCTAGCAAGTGGCGTTTCGCCAAGCATCGTATTGATATCAACAATTTGAGTTGTAGGGGACAGTTCTGCGCCAATCGAAGGCCCTACCTTGACAACGATGGGTATTACGTCAACTATTATCCCGCTGTCCTTATCTTCGACTTTTATGTTCACTTCTACGAGTGATTCTGCGGCGGTGGAATCATTCGTTGTGACAAATATGTCAAAATCCCTTATGTGTGAGTTGCCTTCGCTTGGGTAATCTGCGATATCTGCTTCCAGGTCATTAATTATCTGTGAAGAAGCGTTAATTCTCGCAACCCAGCCTTCAGGGAGATCATCAACGATTGACAAACGATAGGATGCTAGGTCATTTCCAGTATTTTCTAACGAAAGCGGCACCAGTGTTTCATTTGCCAGCGGTACACCATGTGGACCCTTGTCGAGAATATCTACTCCCTGAACTGGCGGGATATTTATGGTAATATTTCTCGACACTGAAGCCTTGACAAGCCCCGGTATTGGATCGATGTCAGTAGGATTAGCTGTATTGTAAACTTGGGATATGCTAGAGATAAATGCCACTTTGAAGGTACCTGCTAATGGGTAAGCACCATTTGGCCCTGAGATACCCAGAGCAGAATAAATTGTCTCGTTGGGCTTCAATCCAGTCATAGGTTGTGAAATGTCATCTGTCATTGTTACACTCCAGCGGAAAGTTTCGTTAAAACCACCATTGTTTAACGGGGTGAAGGTTTTGTTGAAGGTTATGTTACCATTCAATTCAGTTGCGTCAACAAGGGTCTGATCAAAATTGTGAATGACTTCAACATTGAATGAAGAGGGGATATCAAGTTGCGAACCAGCTTTAGCAGCCTCGACATCAGCAACTGTTAAATCAATTGTTTGTTCTAGAACTCCGGGGTCAATGACGATTACTGGGTTAACTGATAGATCAGCAGTTTGTATTACTGGAATGCCACCCAACACTGGCGTCGCCTGCACCCAAACCGATGCCGTATCGCCCATTGCATTGTGGTCTGCCGGGTCAAGTGGCTTCTTTAATTTCGGAACTTCGATATGAACTGAGAAACTTCCCGATTCTGTAGCATTGATAACTCCGGTGTTGTATGTACCAAGCCTGACATTCCAGCGACTGGTTGCTGATGAAAAACCCGCAGTAAGTTCGAAAGCCCCATCAGCATTACCAATGTTCGTAATAGTGGCATCGAAACTGACTTCCTCGCCCGGAGTGACCTTTTGAACGCCAGGAGGCATTGTAAGTTCAGGAATATACGACTCGCTTGTCATAATCAGTGTTTTTGCGGTCAAAACATATGGCGGGCCGTTAGGATCTTGCGAGGTAACAGTGAGTGTAACCGTATCTGTTAGAGCATTTGCCGCATTGGTCGGGACATCGACGGTAACTGTAATTGGTATTACATCTCCAAAATCCAATGGACCCGTTGGCGAAACTGTATCCAACGTCGCCCACGAATTAATCGAACTTACAGAAATATCAAAACTATCGCTTTGAGTTCCTGTAACTGATAGCCAATAATTGAGGATGGTTGATGAACCAGGCTCAGTTGAACGATTCGCAGGCGTTGTTAATGTTGCTGCGTAATCAGAGAATCTGACATCAACAACACCACCAAATGAGTAGATTTTATCAACTGGGCCTGGTGTGTCTAGAACCAATTCTGCTTTGACAGTCCAGACACCTGTGACCAGTTCTGGCGTCGCACTAAAAGGAAACTCAACCAGCCCGGGAACAGGATCGACCTTCAATGACCCAGGTGATAATTTGAGTGATCCAGAAGAATCGTATGTTTCGACATTTGAGTTATCTGTAACATCGGTGAAAGTTAATCTCATACTAGCGAAAATATCTTCGACACCCGTGTTCAATACTGTGGCGCTAAATGTATAACCACCACTAGGGATAGCAGCAACAGTGTTACCTCCACCTGGCGAAGGCAAGTCATACGAAGTTACCCGCTCATCAGTGTATTTAGGGGCGCTTTTTACGTTAAACGGCATTGTAATATCATTTGAGGTTACTGAATTTTTGATGGTTAACTCCTGGCCAATACCAGGTGATGCTGTCCACTGAATTAGCACCGTTATCTCTTGTAATGGAGCCAGAGAAAATGGCCCTTCGGAAGCAACCAAATTCTCGTTTGATAGAGGTGAACCTTTGTGGTAAACAAACACAATTACATCTTTCGATGAAGTCCCATAATTAGCCACGTCTACATTGATTGTGTGCGTTGCATTTTGAACGTAAAACGTGCTATCGGTGGCATTGTATACAGAGCCGCCACCATCGAGGAGTAAATTGCTAAGTCGTATATCGGGGGTATTTCTTGACGTCGTATTTCCGTCTGCTGAACTAAGCGGCGTAGCAATTGGTGTGATGAACATCACTAGCATAAATAATGCAATTGATGCTTTTCCACGGTTATGCAGATACACCACCTCCGTCACTCGGTGCTTCAAAACTATCAATGTTGACGCGCTTACCTTGCTTTTTCCACTGTGCCAATAGTTGTTCCAATAAACGCTCGTGGTCGCGGTCACTGATGCCAAGTCGGCGACGTTCCTCCCACAGAAGTAGTTGCTCAGTTTTACTTAGTAATGCATCACGCAGATACAATTCCAGAGTTCTACGGTATGCATCACGGTCAGAAATAGCATAAACAATTGTATCATCATCGACAAACTGATCTGCACGATGTTGAATGATGTTACCAAGAGTTAAGGCTTCATCATAGGAAATCAAACGCTTGTCCAGTTCTGCCTGAATTGTTGAGGCAGCTTCTTGGAGCTCATATTTCCCTGGCGCTCGTTGAATTTTTTTCAGGAACTTACGGGCTCGACGAGACAGACGTAGCCCTACCATAGATTCCTGTTGTACAAGGCAGTTATTCAAAGAATCGGTTGCCAAGTGCGTCCTTAATCATAGTGAATTAAAATCTATTCAATCTGAATAAACAACACACTACGAGTGATTTTTACCTAACTTGCCCGACAAATAACAAAAATAACGCAGTAATTTGAATTATTTGTGCGCTAATGCAACAATTCATGAATAAAGTTCGTTAACTAACATCATGGACGAAGTATTAACTCTTGAAATTGGCCAAGCAGCACCGAACTTTGATTGTGTGGATTCAAAGGGCAATCCGCACTCTCTAAAACAATACATGACTGAAGGAAAATCTGTCATTCTGTACTTCTACCCGAAGGATTCTACCTCTGGATGCACAACGCAAGCCTGTGATTTTAGAGATTCGATGGCTCGACTTAACAAAGGAAACTATGTCGTATTGGGCGTGTCCAAAGATTCTGCCAAGTCGCATGAGAATTTTATCTCCAAGCAAGATTTGAATTTCCCTTTGCTAATGGATGAAGATGTATCACTACACCAGGCATACGGAACCTGGAGAGAGAAGAGCATGTATGGTAAGACCTACATGGGGACCTCTCGGTCAACATTCGTCATAGGTGATGACGGACTAATAAAGTGGGCAGGATATGGTGTGAGAACCAAAGGCCATGTAGACAAAGTTATCGAGGAACTTGGTATTGAGTGAGGCGATGGATTGTCTGGCAATTCCTTGCAAAACCATCGAATAACATTGTCAAATGATAGCGTTGCTTGGTCACCTTGCGCAATAGGAGGCAACCTAACAATTGGTAAGAACTGCTCTATAGGGGCTCTCGCCCACATCGGTAGAGACGTCACAATTGGCGACGGTTGTAGAATTCAGGGATGCGCCTACATTGCAGATAATTGCGTATTAGGAAGCCGAGTATTCATTGGACCAAATGCAACCTTACTCAACGATCGATTTCCACCATCTGGCAACAAAGAGCTATGGCAACCAATCGTTGTAAGTGATGGTGCAATAATAGGCGGTGGTGCGACAATAGTTCCAGGTTGCAATGTTGGAGAGGATGCTGTATTAGGAGCAGGTTCTGTTCTCACTAAACACCTACCTCCTGGTGAGGTCTGGGTCGGCAATCCTGCAAGTTATCTCATGTCAAGAAAAGAGTATGAGGCCAAGCGCTAATAGTATGATACGAAGTGGATTTGATTAGATGGATAGAAAAGCGGTTGTGGCTGATTTCCTCAGGAAATGCGTTGATTATGCTAACGCATCGATTGAAAGAAAGCAACAACGAGGTCAAGATGAGTTAATTCCTGCTTGGCAGACATACATCGAATTTACCCAACACGCCATTGACGAAATCCATACTGGTAAATTAGATGCTTGGTTTGAGAGAGAGTCAAGAGCCGACCTATCTTCTGCCAAACGTTTCGATATTATGGAGTTCAGTCATCCGGAGCGCTCGGCTTGGCTTGCCGGAATTATTTCACCAAGACCACTAATCTTAGCTTCTACCATCGATAGTAAGGGTATCAAAAACCTTGCACCACTAACGTCTGTGATGGGAGTTTCCAATACGCCACCACTCTTCATCGCATCATTTAGCAAAAACAAACGCAAAGAATATCGTGGCACACTACTAAACATGCGAGAAACTGGTAAAGCAATCCTCCACGTCATGCCAAACACTCTTCAAGCAGTCGACTGGATTGACATGGCGGGTAGCCCAATCAGCCCAGATGAGAGTGAGTGGGATCTGATTGACATAACTCCAGATAATGATGAAGATTTACTCATCCAACAAGCCGTTGCGGCAATTGAGGTAGAATTTGTCGAAGACCGTGAACTTCCAGGGGCTGTTGCAAGGCTAGCGGTGATGAAAGTAACTCACATATGGACGTCGAGTGATAAAATCCCTCAGACTGGTTTAGACGTATTGACACAACACGGCATGGACAACATAATGTCCGCACCGGATGGTTGGTCGAAAAAAGTCGACAAGCACTATGGTCCTAAGAAGTGAGTAATTGCCACATTTTTTGTAAGCCATCATCTAAACAAACCGATGGCTGCCAATCTAGCAAATCTAACGACTTCTCAATGTTGGGCAACCTACGATTAACGTCTCCATTATAGCCCTCTACAAAATTAAGCGTGGCAGAGTCACCGTAACTAGCAATTTTTTCTGCCAACTCCAATACACTAATTTCCTCCTCTGAACCAATATTGAACACAGAACCAGTGGGTAAGCTACGCAATCCGGCTTGTAGGAAGCCGTCGACTATATCGTCAATCCAGGTAAAACTGCGAGTTTGGCTGCCATCGCCGTGAATGTTCAATGAGTTTTGATTAATCAACTGCTGGAAAAACATTGCAATTACTTGGCCATACTCATCGCCACAAAGGCGCGGCCCATAGGCATTGAATGGCCTAATTATTGCCACCTCAAGTCCGTCTCTTGCCGCATGCTGGCAGGCAATTTCGCCAAGATATTTACTACCCCCATATGAATGCCGTTGGTGTTGTTTTGGGTCGGAGAAAATCATCGCATCGCCATCGGTTAACGGTTGAGATTGCGGTTCACCAAATGCTTCAGGTGATGACGCAAAAACATATTTTGCATCGTGAGCCATGGCTAACTCAAGAGTTCTCAGGGTGCCGTTAATGTTGACGTCAATTACTGAATGAGCCGCTTCGTGGAACCACTTTGTTCCATTTACTGCTGCTAGATGGTATACTAGATCCAAACCACCCATTGCCTCAACACATGCATCTAAATCATCAACATCTCGAACATCTCCCTTGATACAAGTGAAATTCTCGTGCCCGATGATTGCCTCAAGATTGGACTCAGCACCACGAAACATTGAATCTAGGGCGATAACATCATGGCCAAGAGAAATTAGCGACTCACATAATGAAGAGCCAATAAAACCCGCTCCTCCGGTCACCAGTATCCGCAATTTAGTCATATCAACCTGCTCGCTCCAACACGGTTAGAGTAACTTTGTCCCCGACTTTACTCATCTCAACTAAATCGCCAGAATTAATCTCCATGCATGGATCAGCATCGAATCCATGGCCATACGGCAAATCAAGTAGCGAACATGCCGGGATAGTAAGTGAACAAACATCTCGATTAATCACTGCTTTAGGACCTTTACCTGTGTATATTAATCCCATCAACACATATGGTGCAACTGTCGAACCAGAACCTTTTGGATAGATTAGAATTGTATCTTCAATCGCTTGGCCGTCAAGTGGATGGCCTGTCTCTTCGATTACCCCGGTATCTCGATTAACATATCCAAGATAAGTAATTGCAACGTCAGTAGACATCGCACGACCCGTGATAGTATATTCTCCTTGGGATAATAACCCATTTCCAGCAGACGAGTATTCACCATATTGCTGAGTCTTTGCGGATTGGTGCTGGGGTTGGGCTTTAGCAGATATTGTTGGCCTATCTCCAGCGGATAAATGTGGATTAAAGGCATGAGCAACGCAGTCTTGAATTGTCATGACGCTGGTTGGTATTCGGTTGAGGCCGCTAGTCAAATAGTGCTCAGCTTTCAACGAATTAGTCAACAAATGATTGTAGTGATTTCGATTATACGGCGTTACTTCCGGGCAGGTATCTTGTAGTATTACCACGCCTGAGGCCTCTAACAATTCGATGCTGCCATCGTCCTGCGCAAGTTGATAGTTTTCACCGCTGGTAAACAACCATAAGCGATTGTCTGGAATTTTCTGTCCCATTTCTGCATATGATCTTACGGCTGAAGCAGTGCGTCTGATTTCTTCGATACTAGCCTGAGGACAGCCAATAACTATCAGGTCTACTTGTCCTTGTGGTGCTAAGTCAGCGTAGCGCTGGAGAAGATCTGCTTCGCTGAACTCCAACACTCCTGCCCAGCCTTGGTCTGGTGGCTGCCATTGACCGTCCTGATCTTTGTCGAGTGGTGGGTCAGCACTATGACCTTCAGCCCACAACATTGGACATCCGTAATTTGCCGCTGCTGCAGTTAGAGCTTTCTTGCTCGCAAAGGAAACTTGGTCTGGCAAACCTTGGATAAAGGGCATTGGACCCCATGATAAATCCCAATCTGGTCTGACTTGTTTGCCTATCCAATCCCCGAGAATAGACCAGTCAGACAAGTTTTCTAACTCACATGTTACTTTTACCAGGATATTTGGCATTCGGTTTGAGGGTAGGTGAAGTCCCCATTTTGGTGCAAAGCCGGTCAACGCGGTAGCCAGTGCTGATAGACCTGATTCGCGATTTGTGATTAATGAAGTCCATGAATTTGAGAAACATACAGCATTAGATTCTGCCCATGATGCGACTCCAGATACTAATTCTATTCCTCTGTCATAGGGAGTACAAGACAGCGTCGCTTCAATTCCTAACCTTTCATACGCGTGGATAATCTCAAATTGTTGCTCGAGGAAGTCTGGCCAATCAATATCCATCTCCTCCATTTTTTGCTTATCGCACCCTGCAGAATTCAACGTTGTTGTTATTGCAACTCGACCATCCTTATCTTCAGATAAATCTGACAGAAATCGTCGCAAACCATGACCGCCAGTTATGACTGACACTCCCGAAACGTGAGCGTTGTCAACTTCAATAAAACCATCCGCACTAGCAATCTCTGCTAAATCAACCACTAGTCTCGCGGCTTTTTGTCTAGTCTTACCCTCATCGCCCGCAAGTTGAGCGGCCAGTCTCTGTGGTAAGTCCATGCCCCTACGGCAGACCTTCTCTCTCATGAACTAAACCCTTAACAGAGTAGGATAGCATGTATTTCAACCGGAAGTTTTGATATCTTTGAGGTTCAGAGATATCAATATGTCTAACAATCCAGAATATGATGAGGTTAGTCCTGTCGCAGATGAACCTATCCAGAGTTCAGCAAGAAAATCCGTACCTCCCCTAAATGGAGAAGCGCATGTTGAGAGAGCAGGGGGTGCTGAGATAAGCAAGAGTAAACGAATAATGCGAGTGACCCAAAGTTTGACTATTATCATTGCACTAATTTTGTCGGTATACTCATTTACTGTTATTGACGGAATAAACGAAGCTACTGATGATGACGAAGATGCTAATGTAATCTTGCTACGAACCGAGGGCCGCGATGCCGATCACATCTGTTCTGCTGGTGGCGCTGACATATTGATTGGTAACGATAGTAACAACAACGGCATACTTGAGGAAGAAGAGGTCACCTCTACTACCAGATTATGCCATGGTGACTCTGGCTTCTCCGGACCGCCTGGCGCAACGGGTGCTACAGGCCCAAGTGGAGAATCGGGGTATAGCAGTCTTGTTATTACAAGTGTAGTTGAGAATGGTAACGAAACTTGCGTATTTGGCGGAATACTAATTTCTACCGGTCTCGATACCAATCGAGATGGCAATTTGGCGACGAGTGAAGTGATTGATGAGGAATACGTCTGTAATGGAGTGATGGGCATAAATGGCAATCAGGGCCAAGACGGTAGTGATGGACATAGTGCCTTAGTTGAACGATTAACACCGCCCTCATATCTTTGCAGCGATGGTTTCATTCTCAATTTCGGCGTCGATAATGGTGCTGGCGGGGGCCTGCCTGATGATGGAATTATGCATGAGGACGAGGTAGTAGAATCGCTGAAGATATGCAGTGAACCACTAATTTACGGCCCGGCCACTGATTTTAGTTCCGGTATAACGAACAGTTATTCGAACCAATGTGCTAATTTTGCTTGGTCTAGCGCCCAATCTATGGTGATTACAGCCGGTAGCAATGGCCTTTCTGGTTGTGAATTATGGACTAGTCACGGCACTGAAGATTCGGCAGAGCTGTTGCTCGACATCAATCCTGGAGGTGGTGATTCTACTCCCGGTCTGCATCTAGGGTTTACTTCGGTAAACCTCGGTGGCGAAGAACTGTGGTTATTCGATGCAGATAGCGGGGTAAATGGTCGAGAACTATGGGTAAGTGACCTTACTCCCAGTGGGACACTACAGTTAACCGGATATAGTGGAGACGGCATATTATCTCAATCCGTCCACACAGAGTGGATGAACGGTTTGATATTCTCAGATTCTAATTTTGACTTCATGTGGACTGATGGAAATAGTATGTACAATTTATTTGACGCACCATTCATTGGCTTAGATGAACAGATGATTTTGGATTCTGTGCAAAATAAAATATCCTCACACTCTGAAACTAATTTTGCCGTCGATAATTCTGGGTTATGGTTTTCTGGAATTCACGATGATTTGGGATTTGAAATGCACCATTTATCCAATACTGGTGAGTTGATATCTTGGGATTTGAATACCTTTGAAGACAGTTCTCCTTCAGCCATTTTACCATTTGAGAATACTGCCGTTGTCGTTGCTGAAGACGGCATCAACGGGCGCCAGCTTGTCGAGTTAGGAATAACCGGTAGCCACACATGGCTAACTAGCATGTCACTACAAAGCAACGGCAATCCGCCAACATCGGTCGGAGAAAACCTTGGACTTAACCTGCTTAATGATCAAATAGTCTTTGACGCCCAGATTACCAATGTTGACCCGACAGTCTGGAGCTATAATTTCACTACTGGTGCGGTAACCGAATTATCATCAGTTATTGTCGCTCCAAGTCAATTATCTGCGCCGGTAATTCAAAGCAGTAAAATCTGGTTTGATTGTATCACGGCTACCACTGCTCAGGAATTGTGTGTCAGTGATGGAACTGTTGATGGAACGAAAATGATTCATGAATTCCAACCAGGCATGGCATCCGCTGAGATTAGAGGTTTAGTCGCTGTCGAAGGACACTTGTTGATTATCGCAAATGGCGAGGCAAACGGTTTGGACACTGGCCACTGTCTATGGAGTATTGATGTTGTAACTTTGGCAGCGAATATTGTCTATGACCCTTGGACTGGTGTTGGCAATAACTCTGACGCTGGAACATACGGAGCCATGATTAACAGTGGCGAACTGATTTTATTCGTTGCTGATGACGGCACAAGCGGGCATGAATTACACATGTGGAGTCCGCTTAGTTTAACAGATGAATGGCTGATTTGGTGACCTATTTCTTACCGGCACAATAAGGACATGATTGTGCCACTACGTAGTCATCGCTGTCTTGCTCTTCGAGCAATAATGGTTCCCGACATGCGTAGCA
>JAYXVG010000011.1:12437-23631 GCA_036021875.1 Thermoplasmatota archaeon
GCTTTTTCGCAGCGAATCCCACCAGTACAGAACATCACTACCGGCTTATCTTTTAGCTGCTCATCCAACTCATCAACCGCACTAGGAAAATCTCTGAATGAACGAATATCTAGTTCAAGAGCATTCTGGAAAGTACCAATTTTACATTCATATTCGTTACGAGTATCTAGTATTACCACCTCTTCTCCATCATCAAGAAGTTGTTTGAAATCGGTAGGAGAAATTTCCTCGCCAGTGAACTCTGCTGGCTTGATGTGGTTCATTCCTAAGGAAATTATTTCCTTTTTTAGTCGCACGTTCATCCGGCGAAAGGGTTGATAATCAGAGTATGATACTTTGAGAGGAATATCTTGAAACCGTTCATCTTCCTCAAGAAAGGCGATGAACAAGTCAATTTCAGTTTGACTGCCAGCGAGGAAGAAATTAATTCCTTCATGAGCCAACAAAATAGTGCCCTTGAGATGTAACTTTTGACATATCTTGCGGAATGGTTGCTGCAGATTGTTTCGGTCAGGCAAGTCAGCGAAGCGGTAACCAGCGATGTTGACTACCGTCCCGGACATGACATAAGGTGACAGAGTTGATTTTTATGCCCATCGAAATCAAGCACGCCAATCATGTCTAGATGCCAGTGGTCTGCGCCAGCCCTGACCGAAGGCTTTGCTGGTGACTCTCGGAGCCGGCGACATTTGCCAACGCTTGTGTTCATTGCGTTCAAGTCTACCGAGAACGTCAACCACAACCTGCCGGTCAAAACCGGATGCAACAATATCGTCAGCATCTTTTGTATGTTCGATATGAAGCCGTAAAATCTCATCAAGGACCTCATATGGCGGCAAGGAATCTTCGTCCTTCTGGTCAGGGGCGAGTTCAGCAGATGGTGGTTTAGTGAGCGTTGATTGGTTAACCGGAGGCTTCTTTTGCATGTCTAGAGCCCGTTGATTGAATATCTCTGCTAATGCGTAAACTTGCATCTTGTATAAATCGCCGAGTGGAGTATAGCCTCCTGCCATATCACCATATAGTGTGCAATAGCCTTGAGCAAGTTCCGATTTATTGCCTGTGGCAATCGCCATTCGATTTTGCGCATTGGCATGAGCCATGACGATGATTCCACGCAGGCGAGACTGAATATTTTCTGAGGCTACTGGATTGCCACCATCAAGCACCTCCCCAATTTTACCTTCTAGTTCGGAGTGCATCCCATCAATAGCCTCTATTTTGAATTCCATTCCCAGAGCCTCGGCAGTATACTTTGCGTCTTCAATGGAATGCTGTGAAGAGAACCTACTTGGCATTGCTATACCAAGTACGTTATTTGAGCCAACTGCAGCACACGCAACGCATGCCGCAACTGCTGAGTCAATGCCACCCGAGAGACCCAATACTATACGCTTGATACCTGATTTACGGCAATAGTCTGCTAGACCGGTGATGACAGCATCAGTAATGTCTTCAATAATCTCATCTGAGTCATCATGGCCATCTGAATCACCGCTGAGGAATTTGATTGTATCCGAACCGATTGACAATTTATCCGTGCTATCCAATGGCACCCAGTGACAATTTTCTGAATTATCTAAGTCTACTATGAGAACTCCTTCTTGCCAAGCCGGAGCGATTACAACTTTACCGTCTGGCCAGGCAACTAATGAGCAGCCATCGAACAACAAGTCATCATTGCCACCAACCTGATTGGCCAACAAAAAGGGATGCTGAAGAACCTCAGCTGCAGTTCGGCAAACTTTGATTCTGGAACTTACTTTATCGGCGTGATATGGAGATGCCGAGAGATTTACTGTCGCATCTAACGATATCCCTTGACGACCCCACTCCGCCAAGCTGGCGATTGGATCTTGGCCATAGGTTGAGGGAGTTAGACCTGCAGCCTGCCAAGCGTCTTCACAAATAGTGACTCCAAGGTCAACCTCACCAATTGAGCGACAAATACCAGAGCGACTGGCCGGAGAAAAATACCTAGTTTCATCAAACACATCATAACTTGGTAACAATTGTTTCTTGGCCACAACCCGGTTGGTATTCTCACCATTAGGTGAAGCATGTAGATCTCCTGCACGGACCACTCCATTGGCTGGAAGATAGCGGTCACTTTCTGGGGGTATTGGTGTTCCCACCAATAGAGGGATTCCAACTTTCAGAGCTTTTGCTGTAGTGTAGGAGGTGTTAACAAAATCAGGTTGCAGCAACAAATCGCGCGGTGGATAACCGCATACTGCTAATTCGGTCGCAACCGCCATGCTTGCGCCGCTGTCCTTCGCTAAATTTGCTAGTGATTCGAGACGCTTAGCGTTGCCCGCCAAGTCACCTACCGTAGAATCAATCTGTAGCAAACCAATAATTCTGGACAAAAAACTCACCGTGGTTAGTTAAACTTGACAATATCGCCATTTTCGTCTTTGTACCACCATTCATTTGTAGTTTTGTCATGATACCACCAATAACCATCAGCGCCCATGACCCAGTCCGTTTCTTCTTCAGCAGTTGTCTCAGTAGTGCCAGTTAATGCCGCAGAAGCAGCGCTGACGGATGCTGCTGGTTCAATAGTGGAATATTGTGAAGGTTCAGCATTGTCATCTTCCTCATAATAGTCATATTCGTCCTCATAGTCTATCTCTGAGGAATATTCATCCCAGTCATACTCAGACTTCGAGCCTCGGCCTCTGGTTGCTTTTCTAGCCCATAATAATCCAGTGACGATTATAGAAACAAAGATTAGTGCAACTACCGAACCGATAATTGGATTAACTTCTCCAAACAAGTTTTCGATGAAGCCTTGATCTCTAGCCGGCCTGACGTCTACCGTCGGTCCTTTCGACGTTTGCCCGTCTTCTAACTCAATTTCAATCCACTGTATGCCTTCTGTTGTTGGAACCCAATCAATTGAAATGAGCCCCTTTGTTTGAGCGGGAATTTCCAAGGTTGGCCTTTGAAGAACCTCCTTTGTGCCATTTAATCTAACCACGTATGCAGTGGCTTGCACAGTTCCATCTAGTGAACCATCATTACTAACCAAGGCTTGCACTGACGTTGACTGTCCAACCTCGAGAATCAGGCGAGTATAACTTACATCTAACGGTCCAATGGTAAATTCTGGACGTAACCACTCTAGCTCCCACTGCGCTATTTCACTGCCTCCGGGGGCACCATTCATACCGAGAACCGCATTATCAGCAAGGTCTCTACCGTTAACCTTGACAAATAGTATCAAACGATTTTCAATCATTGTGTCGGTTATACCAGAAAGATCGACGTTAGCGAAAACCTCTAATTGAGTGCCAGCGAAATCGTTGCCTTCTAGAGTCAGTGGCTCAAAACCAGTAGTAAGTCGGTCACCGGTATCGGCATCCTCAACCCACCACTCTAACTGTAGCGAGTCTACATCTAGACCTCCTTCTTCTGTAATTGCGATACGAACCTCGTAAACCTCGGTCTCAAGTATAGTATTGGGTCTTGGATTGATGATTTCTACCGGAGTAGGACCTGTTCCATCGATTAAAATCCAGCGGTTATTGGACTCATCAGTTACATCGTCACCTTGACCCGAAGTGCAGTCAACATTCCATGTGAGGGCTTTCTTGCCAGAATCTTCTGACGCAGTAACATCGGCAGTCCAGGCACCATTGATGGCAGTCGTCGAGTAGACGTTCCCATCAAACACTACACTTACCGGACAATCAAAGTCTGGTCTTGTGTTGGTCTCTTGGAACAACACATCACCTGAAACTTCGAAACTACTGCCCGGGGCAATTCTAGCTCCATCTTCAACGACTGTTCCTTGATTGATTACCAATTGTATGGTTTCATCTGGAATATACATGTCGCCTGAAGAACGCCACCTTAGTGTTGGGAACGCTTGTTGATCTGTGTTTCCAGCACGATCCATGACGATTAGTTTGGGTTCGCGCTTGGTATCACCCAAATCAGGAATCGTCCAGAGTAAGTGAAACTCAACGTTCAGAGTTATGTCTTCTTCGTACGGTCCTGCTGGACCATTTTGTCCAATCATCTCACAGTCCTCAATCACAAGGTGTGGGCTTGTAGTTGTGCATTCTCCAGTTAGGAAATCCCAGGATATCGGCAACCTGTCACTATTTTGCTGTGATGCAAGTTGCACCTCAACCACGCTCAAATCTGAGCCACCGTTCGGTTCGTTCATCATCACATCGAACTCGTAAGATATCATCGGGTGTAACCAGGTTTTTCTGCCATCATCCCAAGAGAATGCTGCTGCTGGAATCGATGGCGGCCCGTCACGTTTGATTTGATACATGAATAGGTGCTCACCTTCTTCACCTGTTCCATTGTTTTCCAATGGGTGACCCGCTGGGTCATTCCCGGTCAAATAAACTGCAACTTTATCTCCTTCTTCCGAACCAGTATCATCCAGTATTATGGTATATTGTCCAACGAAAGCAGTCAGATCGTTAGGAAGTAGTACATCGGAGAATGATTGATATTCATCGGGACTTGGCAGGCCGTTGAAATCATAATCGTTAATCCACTGACGCCAAACCATTGCTTCTACATTTGATGGCAGGATTGGCTGGTCGGTAATTTGCACCTGAATTGTTTGTGACGATGACGCTGCTCGATGATCGTATGCAGCAACGCTTGACCAGTATACCGAAGGAATCACCGAGTCAGCGAAGAACGTTCTCTCATATTCCGCATCATCAGTTACTCCGCCACCTTCCAGTGGTAATACCTCAATGCGCCAATTCAGGACGCCGTTGGTAAATGGTACGGAATCGGTATAATTCCACATATCAACATCCAAGGATGTCGTGTTGACAATTTCATTGCTACCTTGATAGAGCACTACTTGAGCGTCACCATCAGCAAAAGACTCTCGGTCACTTAGTCCCTCGAACCCAATATCAACAGATATGTCGACATTCTGCCCAGCTGGCAGGTAGTATTCATCGCTTGGCAATTCGCCAAGTTCTGTTGAGAATGTAACGCTCTTAATTTCCAAATCGTTCTCCAAGGCTTTACTGTCACCATTCGGACTGCCCCAAGCGTGAGTCGCTGGGATTGAGACCACACCGTTGGATAAGACGAGTCTTGTTGATGCGGTCAAGTAATCCTCATCATCCCAACCCGGCTCAATACGATATTGAACTGCAACGCTCACGTCATCCCCATTCTCGGTAAAAGTTAGCCAGTCAGTGGGATGTAACTCGACTAGTTCACTGTCACCTTGTCCGATTGGTGAACCTCCTCCGGTTGGAATAAGCCATGTTGCATGGTTTCTATCTCCGACAACATCTAGTCTCACAAGGCCCGGGTTTGATGCACTGACTTTGAATTCTGTATGCATAGTGTGCCATTTTTGACCAGTGGTCAAGATTTCTACAGGGTCTTCCATGTAAGTTGACATTATTTCAACATCAGAGGAATAATTAACGCCATCAAGGCTTACTAACAAACCTCCTGCACTGTCCGAGACAAACGGAATTGGTATTACATGTTGACCGCCGATATTTGCTAGGTTTGACCTTGCATCATTAATGCCCAGGACCATTGGTGATTGTTGATCAGAATCAAGGGATATTGATACAGGATATGGCACTGATAATCCTGCCATTGTCATACCACCTGTACCGGTCACCTCTAGTTCCATTTGGACAAAGTTAGCACCCAAGAAGCCGACGCTAGAGGCGGTAGTTGCAGCATAACTTAGTGCATATAGTTGCGAGGAGTTTAGCGTTACATATGCACTCTTGACATTGTCGTAACTCCAGTTGGCAATGAGTTGGTTACCAACCCGCAGGTAAAGTCCCGAGAGCACTCCAGTTTCCGCCATTACTCCTACTGAAAATGACTGAATGTTATCTCTTGGCAACCAAGCATAGACGCTGTCTGTTCCAGATATACCAGGGGTAACTGGAATTGTCTCTAAGCCGTTTTCAAACCTATCTTGCCAGCCCCATGAACCAACCCTGCTATCGCTGCCACCCCATTCAACAAAGCCATCTTGATTGAAATCGATGGCTGGTTGGGCGGGGTGTTTCCCACCAAGCAGTGTCCATGAAAGTGCCTTTGCTTGCCAACTTGCGGTATTAGAACCGTTGTGAACAATTCTTAGTTGATAGCGATAGATTGTATCATCATTCGATTCGGTAAATTGTGGTATTGAAAGATTAGTCCAATTGTCCTGCTCTGAGTAGCGAATCTGCAACACATTCCCTTTACCTTCAAACTGTCCGTCTATGACCTTACTTGGGCTGACCGGGGTGTACCATGGCGAGGTGAGATTACAATCCGCAGTTGCACTTAGTCCAGGCGCAAAGCTGACTGCTCCGCCTTGCATACACGCAGCATCCCAATCTTGGTTTAGTAGACCCCCTCTGAATTTCGTATTTATTTGCCCGTCACCGCCAATTGAATACAATACTGGTATGCCAGTGCCTGTTGGAGAGCCCCTGAATTCGAGTTTGAGCCTGATCAATGGGTATTCTTCATGATCGATCATATTTAGTGGAACCATAGCATCATTACTTCCAGATGCACCGCTGATTGCAACTCCATTCTCATCAAGGATTGACCAATTTAAGAAAGCACCTGATGGAATATTGGCATCGAGGAACACCGGTGCATATGAGCTTCTAGAAACCGGTTGAGTAGCACCTTGACCCCATCCAATTGTTGGACTTATCCAATGAGATTCTGGCGGAGAGGCGAGATGAACATCGTCGACGAACCAAAAATCACAACACGTCGCTCCTGACCCACTACCGCTAATTTGGTTAATTCTAATCTGAGTATTTGCATGAAGGGCTGCTTGTGGCAAGTTTGTCGTCCACTGTTGCGCATTTCCACCTGATGTTGCACCTGCCCAAGTGTTGAGCGTAACCCATGCACCATTCGTATCGATGTATTGGATTTGAAGGTCTTCTCCTGAGTCTGGCTCCTCGCCGCAGCCAAAGGAACCCTGCAATACCCATGCATGCAATGGCATGCTGAGAGCACCTGCAAGGTTGACTCTCGGAGAAGTTGCGTGGTGAGGTGCGTTGAAATTTGCTTGGGTCTTAACTGAACCCCCAGATGTGCCATTCACCCCGCAGGTATTTGTGTAATGACTCACGAATGTTGGATTAGAAACTGTCCAGCCCTGTAATCCGTTATTAAAATCCCAAATTGTTCCTGCTGTTGAGCCGGTGAGAGAATCTATTTCTACAACAGTTCCATTCTTTGTCGCATCCGAATTTGACCAAATTGTATCATCATCCCAGACAAAACCATAATGCGTTTGCATGGTTGATGGTTCAATGCTGAGTTGCATGTCTGTAATTGGCGCATTACTAGGGACTTCGACGGTAAAATCATCGTTGACTACACCATCGCCCGGGAGCTGGATAAAATCGGTCTGCCCAACCGTTGAATAACTAATTTTAGAATGGTCGGACAAGCGATTAGATTCTGCGAAATCAACGCTTATGTTACCTGTCATTTGTAGTGGTCCAATGATTGCCATTAAAATGGCCAAGAATAGGGCACTGCGCCAAGATGTAGCGGCGGACATGTACTAGCGTAGTAATATAAACACTTCAAACATACCCCCGTTTTAAATTAATTCGCAGCACTGTAACAGTTTATTGATAACAAAATAAAATAACATTGAAACAAGGGTGAGATTCAAGACAAAAACCTATCTCGCAGGGACATGGCTAAGCCAAAACCCGCCGGTGAACTGAACGCTGTTGCGCTAGAAACAGCATTACTGAAAGCATGGAGTGAGGAAAATGCTTTCCAAAATTCAATAGATTCTAGAAGAAATGGTGCGCCTTTCATATTCTTGGAAGGGCCACCAACTGCGAATGGTAAACCTGGCATACATCACGTTGTCGCTCGTGCATACAAAGATCTGGTCTGCCGCTGGAAAGCGATGGAAGGATTCCTTGTGGAAAGGAAAGGTGGCTGGGACACCCACGGATTACCTGTTGAAATTGAGGTCCAAAAGCGAATGGACCTAATGTCAAATGAAGCGATAGAAGAATATGGTATGGACAACTTCAATCAGGCCTGTCGTGAATCGGTTTGGACATATGAATCTGCATGGCGGGAAATGACTGAAAGGATGGCTTATTGGGTCGACTTAGACAACCCTTATGTCACGCTTCACAATGATTATGTCGAGTCATGTTGGTGGGCAATCAAACAAATGTTTGACAAAGGACTACTGTATAGAGGGCACAAGGTTCTTCCTTACTGCCCGCAAACGGGGACATCTTACTCAAGTCACGAAGTTGCTTTGGGTTACAAAGAGGTCGAGGAACCTTCTGTCTATGTTAAATTCAAATTAGTCGATGATGATTCATCTATTTTAGCATGGACAACTACACCATGGACACTGCCAGGTAACGTTGGCTTGGCAGTTGGTCCCGATGTAACATATGTCAAGGTCAAGGTGACTGAGGTAGCTGCCAACTGGACTGGCTCTGGTGGCGCAGATGTTGGCGAAACAATGATTCTAGCCAAGGATTTGATGAAAGAAGTGCTGCGGCACAATGTTGAGATTGTGGAGGAGTTTTCTGGCATAGAACTTGTTGGCCGATCTTATGAGCCTCTCTTCCCAGATGCTGTACCTCGAGGCGATTCAGAAACTGCATGGACTGTTCTATCTGCAGATTGGGTTACCACGACCGATGGAACAGGTGTTGTTCACACCGCAGTAATGTATGGAGAAGATGATTACAACCTAGGAATGGAGGTCGGACTTCCGGCATTCCACACAGTCGGTATGGATGGAGCATTCGTTGGAGGTATCCATTCTGAATTGGATGGTAAATATGTCAAAGATTGTGATGAAACAATCATCGCCCTGCTTTCATCTCCAAAAGGCAGTAACGGAAAAGGCCCAGATAGTGGCTTACTATACCGCGAAAAAGCCTACCTGCACGACTATCCTCACTGTTGGAGAACCGACCACCCACTGCTCTACTATGCAATGGATTCATGGTTTGTAAGGATGACTGCAGTAAAAGAAAAATTGCTTGAATTCAATGATGGCGTTGAATGGGCACCTGATTGGGTCGGTGAAGGAAGATTTGGTGAATGGCTCAGGAATGTCAAAGATTGGGCAATTTCACGAGAGAGATATTGGGGCACACCACTGCCAGTATGGCGCAGTGATGATGGCCAAATGAAGTGCATCGGCTCAATACAGGAATTACAAATAGAGGTCGAAAAAGCCAATGCCGCTGGACATGAAAACCCGGTTTGTCCTGATGATGTTGACTTACACAGACCGATAGTCGATGGTTTCACTCTTATCACCGATGATGGAAAGCCGATGCATAGAGAGCCATTTGTCATGGATTGTTGGTTTGATTCAGGCTGTGCGCCGTTCGCCCAATGGCATCATCCGTTTGATGGTGGAGAGACATTTAATTCATCATTCCCCGTTGATTACATCTGTGAGGGTGTTGACCAAACAAGAGGATGGTTTTACACATTGTTAGCAGTTTCAACCACAGTATTTGATTTACCTGCATACAAGAGATGTCTATCTCTCGGCTTGATTCTAGATGCTGAAGGCAAGAAGATGTCTAAATCGCGCGGTAATATCGTTGACCCATGGGATCATTTCAATCGAGAGGGTGCAGATGCTACAAGATGGTACATGGTAACCGCAGGCGCACCATGGAGTCCGCTAAAATTCGACCCTAATGGCGTAAGGGAAACTTATGCCAAGATGTTTCTAACCTTGTGGAATATTTACAAGTTCCACGCAGATTATGCCGCACTAGATGGCTTTGACCCTGATCAAGATACAGTTAATGTCGACCAGAGGCCACCACTAGACCAGTGGATTCTATCACGCCTCGCTACCGTTGCCAAGGAATACCATGAAGGATTCAAAAGCTGGAATTATCACAAAGCATGTCGTGAATTAGAAGACTTTGTCGTTAACGATTTGTCTAACTGGTATGTCAGAAGGAGTCGAAGACGTTTATGGGACGAAGCAGAAAATACCGACAAATTAGCTTGTCAAAATACGCTTCATGAAGTGTTAACCACAGTCTGTCGCCTCGTTGCTCCTGTCAGCCCGTTCATGGTTGATGTGATTTATCGTAACCTGACCGGTTCTAGCGTACATCAAGCAGACTGGCCGCTTGGCACCCCTGGAAGCCTTCCGGGTGCCTCTGCAGATTCATGGGATGAAGCTGCTGCATCCGCTACCGCTACAATCCCCCCACAAAACCTTGACTTAGAATCAAAGATGGCATTGGTCAGGGAGCTTGCTGAAACCGGACGTAGGATTAGAGTTGATGCCTCTAGGCGCCAGAGGTTACCATGTGGCGATGGATGGATCGTATCAGGTCCAGATCTCGGCGAGTTCCATGATATTCTTGCTGAGGAATTAAACGTAGAAAATATTTCTATTGAAACTGACTTAGACCGGTTCCAACAGATAGAATTGGCACCCAACTTCCGTGCCCTAGCCCCTCGAGCCAGAGGAGACGTAAATACGATAGCGGGACAAATTCGTAATGCTGAGAATCCGACAGAAATGCTAGAACAAATTAAGTCTGGAGCGTTAGTAATCATGGGAATAGAGATTGAAGAGGGCGATGTTGAAGTCAAAAGGGTGGAAAAATCTGGCTTCGCAGCATCAACCATTCAAATTGGTCAAGGAGACGATGCTTACCATGTAAGCCTAGTTTTGGACATGAATGATACTCCAGAGTTGCTCTCCAAAGGATTAGCTAGAGATATTACCAGAAGAATTCAAGCAAAGAGGAAGGACTTGAACCTAGACATTGAAGCCACCATAGAGTTAGAAGTCTGGATGGAAAATGCTCCTGAATTATTCGAATCTGACCAAGAATGGATAATTTCTGAAACCCGTGCAAGCAAAGCAACTTTCCATCCTAACGGTGATTCAAGCACCCCTAATTGTGACAATTTTGAGGTTGACGGATCAAAGATTTCGTTCACTGTGTCATAGAGAACTAAACAACGACGCATTCAAACATGAGTTGATGTTCCATTAACCATGCGAAGGATTACCTTAGCTATATTGCTGACAATTTCAACACTGTTAGCAGGTTGCTTCGGTGAAGGAGAAACCTTTGTTGAGGAAGAAATAATCGATAATGTTTGGACTGATTATATTCTAATCGACAGCCAGTCACATGAATCATTGAGACCGTTTACCACCGTTGAT
>JAYXVG010000012.1:0-22422 GCA_036021875.1 Thermoplasmatota archaeon
AATTTCGGTGGCGGAGCAGTAGATTCTTGGTCAATTTCACCATCTTTACCTGCCGGTCTATCAATTGGCTCATCTAACGGTACAATTTACGGCACACCGACCACAATTACAGCTCTTGGAACCTATACAATTACTGCTACTAACCTAGGGGGTTCTGGTACCGCAACAGTCACCATACAAGTGAACGATATCGCACCTAATACAATCATATACACACCGAGTTCACTATCCTTAACTAAAGATAGCGGCATGAGTCCCGTAACTCCAACAGTGCAAGGTGGAGATGTAGTTTCATGGGAAATTCATCCAACACTGCCAACGGGTCTTTCTATTGATTCAACAACCGGAACTATTAGCGGTACACCAGCTGGTACCTCACCAATATCCTCTTACACAGTTTATGCAAACAACACAGGTGGTAGCGCGACAGCAGTCCTAACAATAGAAATTTTAGAGGCGCCACCTTCATCAATTACCTATGTTCCTGGTTCGTTCACTCTTACCAAGGGTACTCCTTTGGGAGCAGTCATGCCAACGGCACAAGGAGATCCGGTAGCAAGTTGGTCAATTAGTCCAACCCTGCCGTCAGGATTAATCTTTGATACAACAAACGGAGAACTAAGCGGAACTCCGACTGCGGTATCACCTCTAACAACATATACAGTAACTGCAACAAACAATGGTGGTAGTGGAACAGTAACAATAACCATTCAAGTCAATGATGTCGCCCCTTCATCGATTAGCTATACTCCTACTTTGCTTGAATTGAATAAAGATACTCTAATGACAACCGTTACCCCAACAAATCAAGGTGGCACAGTAGATACATGGTCGATCACACCAACACTACCAAACGGACTAGTATTCGATACCGCAACAGGTTCAATATCTGGAACACCAACTGATGTTACTGCACAAGCCACCTACACTGTTACAGGTAGCAACACTGGTGGTAGTGCCACAGCAACGGTAACAGTAATCGTCAACGACGCAGCACCAACATCAATTGTCTACAGTCCAAGTTCGTTCACCTTAACCCTGGGATCTCAAATGCAGAGTGTTGAACCGACAGCACAAGGTGGTGCAGTGGAGACATGGGCGATTTCCCCAGGGCTGCCTGCTGGATTAGCGTTTGAATCATCAAACGGAACAATCTCAGGAACCCCAACAGCAATCTCACCGTCAACAACCTACACTATAACTGCATCAAATGCTGGAGGTTCTGGCAATACAACCATAATTATCGAAGTTAACGATTTGCCACCGTTTGGAATAAGTTACACCGACAACCCATTCACACTGACCAAGGACACCCTAATGACAGCCAATACCCCAACCGCACAAGGCGGTGCGGTTGACTCATGGTCAATTACCCCGCAACTTCCAAACGGCCTAAGTTTCTCAACCACAAATGGTGAAATTTCAGGAACTCCATCCGACATTACTCCAACCTCAACATATATCGTTACGGCAACTAATACTGGTGGTAGTACAACAACTACAATCACCATCACGATCAATGATGTCATACCGTCGATGGTTACCTATAGTGGTAGTCCATTCACCTTGACTAAAGGCACTACAATGAATGTAGCAACACCATCTGCAAACGGAGGCGACGTAGAGACTTGGTCTATTACGCCTGGTCTGCCTTCTGGTCTAAACTTTGATACATCGAACGGTCAGATTGCCGGAACACCTACGACAGTGTCTTCACAGACAACTTACACTGTTACTGCTACTAATACTGGTGGAAGTGCGACTACAACCATCTCTATCCTGATTAATGATGCGGCTCCGATTATTGATTACTCACCAAACTCTTACATCTTGACAATAGATACTCAGATGCCAAATGCAAATCCAACCTCTGGCGGCGGCGCAGTTGTCTCATGGTCTATTTCGCCAAGTCTTCCTGCAGGTCTAAACTTTGATACCTCAAACGGTCAGATTTCCGGTACACCAACGGCAATTATTGCAACAACAAACTATACTGTAACAGCAACAAACGCTGGCGGAAGCGATACCGCTTTTGTTATTATTACAGTTAATGATATAGCTCCATCAGAGCTAGATTACACACCAAATACACTAGCACTATCCAAAGGTTCCCTGATGCAAACTGTAACGCCAACATATAATGGGGGTACTGTTACTTCTTGGTCAATTTCACCAGCATTGCCAACAGGACTTTCATTATCTGCTTCTACCGGTGCGATTTCTGGAACACCTACCGCAATAACGCCGTCTACTGCCTATACAGTCACGGCTAGTAATACCGGAGGTAGCGCGTCAACCATTGTCACAATTGAAGTGAATGAGGCAGTACCCGTAATTGCCTACGGAACTACTACATTAACGACTCAAATTAATTTACAAATAAACACAATCACTCCAACATCAACAGGCGGTCCAGTAGCAACTTGGTCGATTTCACCAACATTGCCGACCGGCCTAAATATCGATGCATCGACTGGTGAAATCAGTGGTGCTCCAATAGTAGTCTCTCAATCGACAGTATACACAATAACTGCCTCGAACAGCGGTGGTACCGATACTGCAACTGTAACCATTCAGGTAAATGATGTCGCACCATCCTCGGTTGCCTACAGTTCAACGTTCCTTCAGTTAACTAAGGACACAGCAATGACGCCGGATGAACCAACCAACCTTGGTGGCACAGTTACATCTTGGACTATTACTCCAGATCTACCGAATGGACTGTCTATCAATCCAGTTAACGGAACAATATCAGGAACACCACAATCTGTATCTACCGCAATAACATACACAATAACCGCAGCAAATAGCGGTGGTAGCGCAACAGTTAGTATTACTATCTTGATCAACGATGCTCCACCATCGTCAATAAACTACAGCCCAAGCTCGTCAGTGTTAACCAAGGGGACAACCATGGGTAATGTTACTCCAACCTACAGTGGCGGAACACCAACCTCTTGGGCAATAACCCCAAATCTACCAACTGGTCTGTCATTCAACACATCTAGTGGTGAAATAGGCGGAACTCCAACTGCAGTTTCTCCGCAAACAACATACACAATCACTGCGACAAATGCTGGTGGAAGCGGCTCAACCACAATTACCATTCAGGTAAACGACATACCACCATACCTATTGTCATACAATGATGATCCGTTTACATTGACTAAAGGAACAGCAATGACTGCCGCAAGTCCTACTATAAGCGGTGGACAAATAGATACCTGGAGTATAACTCCGTCCTTGCCAACTGGACTACTAATCGATTCTTCAACTGGTGAGATAAGTGGTAATCCTTCAGCGATTTCACCATCTACGGTTTATACAGTTACGGCAACTAACACAGGAGGCAGCACTACAACAACTATCACAATTACCGTAAACGACGTCATACCGTCATCAATTGCATACAGTGGCAATCCATACACCTTGACCAAGGATTCTGCAATGACAGCAGACACCCCAACAGTTCTCGGCGGCACAGTTACATCTTGGGAAATTACTCCAGACCTACCAAATGGTTTGTCATTCGACACATCAACAGGTGAGATTTCTGGAACTCCAACTGTAGTATCGCCGTCGACAACATACACAGTATATGCTAACAACTCCGGGGGTAGTGCAACAACTACAATTGACATACTTGTCAACGATGCCCCGCCATCTGGAGTTACCTATGGTAGTGGTCCATTCACCTATGAAAATGGCACGCCAATAACTCCGCTAACACCAAATGCTGGCGGCGGCGCTGTAGTATCTTGGTCAGTATCACCTGCACTACCAACAGGGCTTGTCCTAGATACTGTAACCGGTGTGATTTCAGGAACACCAACAGTAATTTCACCATCCACAGTTTACACAGTTACTGCAACCAATGCTGGTGGCAGTAACTCAACAACCGTTACTATCGAAGTGAATGATGTTCCACCGTCACTACTCGCCTACAACCCAAGTGCTTTCACCCTGTCAAAGGATTCGCCAATGAGCGCAGTAACGCCAACTAATAATGGCGGTGATATTGAAACGTATACTGTTTCGCCGGCTCTTCCATCAGGATTGGTTATTGATGGTAGCACTGGTGAAATCTCAGGAACACCAACAGCAGTTACTGCTTATGCAACTTATACTATAACCGGAACCAACACTGGTGGCAGTGCCTCAACTACAGTCACTATAATCGTTAACGATGCTGCACCGAAAGACATCGAATACACTGGAAGTCCGTTCACTTACACCAAGGGTACAGCAATTACACCTGTAACACCTACAGCAAACGGTGGTGCAGTGACGCTCTGGTCAATTTCACCAACACTTTCACCTGGCCTGATTTTCGACACCTCCACAGGTGAGATATCAGGAACACCAACTAGCATTACCACATCTACCACATACACCGTTACTGCCATCAATGCAGGAGGTAGCGGAACAGGAGAAGTCACAATAACCGTCAATGATATTGCTCCATCATCTATCTCTTACACACCAAGTTTCTTGTCATTGGCGATGAATTCGACTATATCGCCTGTCAACCCATCGAACCTTGGTGGTGTGATAACACATTGGACAGTTAATCCATCACTACCAATAGGACTTGCTTTGGATCCATCCACTGGTGTAATATCAGGAACTCCAACTGCAATTACCTCTCTAGCCGTTTACACTATCACTGGAACTAACTCTGGTGGAGGCGCAACCACAACTGTTACCATAATAGTCAACGACGAGATTCCATATGATATAATCTACAACCCGAGCTCTCAAACTCTAACTAAAGGAGCCCCAATGGGCGCTGTTACTCCGTCAGTAAGTGGTGGTGCAGTTAACTCATGGGCAATCTCACCAGCTCTACCAACTGGATTAACAATAGATACAGCCACTGGTGAAATAAGTGGTACGCCAACAGTAGTTTCACCATCCACAGTATATACTGTTACAGCAACTAATGCTGGTGGTAGTGGAACTGGAACGATAACAATTCAGGTCAACGATGTTGCACCATTCACGATTGTCTACGCTAGCAGCCCATATACTCTAACTAACGGAATCCAAATGACAGCAGATACTCCAACTAATCTAGGTGGTGTAGTTGAGAACTGGTCAATAATACCAAATCTACCTGCAGGTCTGGTCTTTGACAACTCAACTGGTACAATATCAGGCACTCCAACTGTAAACTCTCCAACCACAACTTACACAATTACCGCTAATAACACCGGTGGTAGTGCTACAGTTACAGTTGATATCACAGTCAACGACGTTATACCATCGACAATTGTCTACAGTGGTGACCCGTTCTCACTAACTAACGGCGTTCCAATGTCAGCTGACACTCCAACCGCTGCAGGCGGTGCTGTTGACTCATGGACTATCTCGCCAGATCTACCAACAGGTCTTGTCTTCGATCCCGCAACAGGTGAAATTTCAGGAACCCCAACAGTACTCTCGCCACTTGCAACATACACAATAACAGCAACTAACACAGGTGGTAGTGATTCAGTAACAATAAGCCTTGAAGTCAACGATATTGCCCCAACTTCCATCACCTACTCTGGGACACCATACATACTAACCAACAACACTGCTATGCAAGCAAATACACCAACCACAACTGGTGGCCCAGTTGTGTCTTGGACAATAACACCAACACTCCCATCGGGCCTCCTGTTCGATACAGCAACTGGGGAAATCTCAGGAACTCCAACGGTTGTCAATGCAACTACTACATACACAGTTAATGCAACCAACACAGGTGGCAGTATAACCACAACAGTAACAATTACCATCAACGATGTCGTTCCATCAATTGATTACCTTGTAAACGATTTGAGTCTGGTTAACAACACAGCAAGCAATGATTTACCACTTACACCAACCGTCACTGGACCTGGAGAAATTATCTCTTGGACAATAAGTCCTTCAGTACCTGCCGGTTTGACCTTTGATACAGCAACTGGAGAACTCAGCGGAACGCCAATAACTCTGCTACCACGTGCCATGTATACCATAACAGGAACCAACTCGGGCGGAACAACTTCAGTAAACATCAACATTACCATTGTTGATGAGGTCCCTGCGATTTCTTACCAACCAGATGACCTGAGTTTGTCTAACAACACAGTGAGTAGTGACCTGCCGCTTGATGCAATATTGACCGGTTCTGGCGAGATGGTTTCTTGGGTAATCAGTCCAAGTATGCCAGATGGGCTATCGTTTGACACTGCGACTGGTACAATTAGTGGAACACCAGCACAACTACTAGACCGAACAATGTATACCATTACTGCAACAAATACCGGAGGTTCAGCAACAACCTACATCAACATCACCATCAATGATGAAATCCCAACAATTGTTTATTCTCCTGATGATTTGACTATGGTAAATAATACCGCGACTGTAGACCTACCACTAACTCCAGCCGTGTCAGGTGCTGGTGAAATCACCAGCTGGACGATAGAGCCAACCCTACCAGAAGGCCTTGCGTTCGATACATCAACAGGTGTAATCAGTGGAACTGCAACAGAAATCATCGATCGAACTATGTTCATTATCAATGGAACTAACACTGGTGGAACGGTAACTTCCTACATCAACATTACAGTTGTTAGTAACAATCCAATCATTGCTTACATACCAGATGACATAAGTCTGCTAAGTGATTCTACAGTTTTGGATCTATCTCCAATATCCACTGGTGGGATAGTGACAGAATGGAGCATATCACCCGAATTGTCTCCTGGCCTTTACTTCAACACTTCAACCGGACAACTTAGCGGTATGGCAACAGAAATGCTAAGCCGCACGCAATACACCGTAACTGCAAGCAACGATGACGGAACAATGTCGGTTAACTTAAACATCACAGTTGAAGATACTGTATATGATTTGCCAACTGGACCGATATATCTGCTGAATGGTAGTGAAATTACTCCTATCACACCAATCTCAAGCATCAGCGATTCAACCTTTGAAATCCATCCACAGTTGCCAGAAGGTATGATATTCAATGAAACAGATGGTTCAATCTCAGGTACTCCAACGGAAGTAATCGGATTGACCAATTTCACAATCTATTCCAACAGCAGCGAATTAAGTGATAGTGTTGTAATTGAACTTGAAGTCCTTGAGGATACAGACGGCGATGAACAGCCAGACGAACTACCTGAAGATTACTCTGGTGACCTAGTAGAAGACCTAGACGATGATGGTGATGGTTACTCTGATGCTAATGAAACTGCTTGTAATTCTGACTCCCAAGATTACAATGTAACACCTTCAGACATAGATGGTGACGGTACGTGTGACGCGCTTGACGATGATATCGATGGTGACGGAATACCAAACGATGAGGAAATAAACGCAGATGGTAATTCGACCAACACCAACAACCCAGACACAGACGGTGACGGAGTGTGTGACGGTCCATCAACACCAAATGCCAGCATTTGTGTTGCAGGCCCAGATGCATTCCCTAACGATTCAGCTGCCGCGGAAGATTTTGATGGTGATGGCATACCTGATGACATAGCAGAAGGAATTGAGACCAATTTGACAGCAGATCCTGACGATGACAATGATCTATGGTCTGATGAGGATGAAGCAAAGTGTGGCACTAATTCAAGGGATGCATCAAGCATACCACTGGATGGCGATGATGACGGTATCTGCGACGTAATTGACACCAAGATTCTGGGATACGCTAAAGACGGTGTAGAATCAGAAGTCTTTGAAGCGGTAATCAATCAATCCGACTTCATCATTATTCCTAACTTGACAGGTATGGAGTCTGGAACATGGTCGATTATTCCTGCACTTCCTGCAGGATTAGACTTCAGTGGCAGTATGGCGCGTTCCGGTGAAACTGGAATTATCTCCGGCATTCCGACTGAAACATCACCAATGACTAACTACACTGTATTTGCTAACAACAGCCAAACTGGTGTATTCTTCAACTTCTCGATGGCTGTCCTTGCAGATACTGATGATGATGGTTTACCAGATGGACCGTCTGTCACCGGTTTGGAAGTTGACCAAGATGATGATGGAGACGGTTTGCTTGACGAACTTGAAGTTAAATGTGGCAGCAACCCAAGCGATTTGAACGATGTTGCCAAGGTTGATGAAAACGGCGAGTGTGTAGTAGAGGATTCTGTCGGAGAGAAGCAAGATGATTCAGGATTCAATTACTTCCTCTGCTGTCTACCATTGCTTATCCTCCTACTCCTGCTATTCTTAATCGGTCGCAGGAGATCAGATTACGTTGATGCGGAGCCAGAAAATACCAGCTCTAAGCCTAAGTTTGCTGAAGGAGAGGGAACTGAGGAGAATCCATTTATTCTCAAGCCGGCAAAGGCTGTCAAGCCAGGAGAGACGATTCTGAGTAAGGAATTAATCTCAATTATCAATATGAGCCCAGGTTTGAAGGTAAAATCTGTTGATTTCCAAGAGCATGAAAATGGTCGCAAGTTCTCAATGCAAGACCAAGCAGGAAGTGATGAAGGAGTTCGAATGATAGAGGCCGATGATGATGGTTCAATGAAGTTTAGAGTGATTTTCGATGACAGCATTGATCCAACTATGGCGGGTGGTGAATTCCGTGGCGCAATCAAGGTAGGATATCGCTCAGTATATCTGCTGTGGGATGTCAACGTCAAGCCAGACCCTGAATATGTAAAGGAGCAAAAGAAACTTGAAGCAGAGCGTAAGAAGGCAGAGAAGGATGCCAAGTTAGCTGAGGAAAAGGCTGCTAAGGAGGCTAAAGCCGCTGAAGAAAAGGCTGCCGCAGATAAGAAAGCCAAGGACGAGGCAGAGGCTAAAAAGAAAGCAGATGCTGAGGCTAAGGCTAAGGCAAAGAAGGAAGCTGACGAAAAGGCTGCTGCCGCCGCCGCTGCCAAGAAAGCCAAGGACGAGGCAGAGGCGAAAAAGAAAGCAGAGGCTAAGGCTAAGGCAAAGAAGGAAGCTGACGAAAAGGCTGCTGCCGCTGCCGCTGCCAAGAAAGCTAAGGACGAAGCAGATGCGAAAAAGAAAGCAGAGGCGGAGGCTAAGGCAAAGAAGGAAGCTGAGGAAAAGGCCAAGAAGGCTGCAGCAAAACCCAAACAGACGAAGGAAGTCAAGAAACAAGAAGAGTTGCAGCGCGTTAAATCACGTGCTAAGACCATTGATTTCAAGACTATAGGTGTGGCAACAGAATCAACACTGAAGACTGAAGTAAAGAAAGGTGCATCATCTTTAGAGGTAGCTGATGCAGCAGAATTCGAAGAATCTGGGTCTGCAGCCTTGAGAGACGAAAAGGGTAGTTCTGTCATCACCTGGACTGGAAAGCAAGGAAATTCCCTCACAGGTGTAACTGGCGTGACTCGCGTATTTGGTAAATCAACAATTGTCCTAGTAAAGGACGACCTGCAAGTCATTAAGGGAATTGGTCCGTTTATCGAAGAGAAACTGAATGCATTAGGTATCACAACCTACCGCCAGATTGCTAATATGACTGCCAAACTTGAAGATGAGGTAAACGAAGCGATCGAGTTCTTCCCGGGCCGTGTTAAGCGAGACCAATGGGTTGCTCAGGCTAAGATTTTGCTTGGTATGAATGTGAAACTAGACGAAAAAGCGCTAAAGGAAGCCGAGGAACTGGAGCGAATTGCTCAGAAAGCAGAGAGCATAGACTTTGACACACTTGGTGTAGCAACTTTTGACCAGAAGGACGATTTGCAAATTATCAAAGGCATTGGGCCATTTATCGCTGAGAAATTGTATGCCTTGGGGATTTACACCTTTGCACAGGTTGGTAACATGACGCCAAAGATCGAAGAGGAAGTTAACAAAGCAATTGAGTTCTTCCCGGGTCGAGTAAAGCGTGATGAGTGGGCTAAGCAAGCTAAAGAGTTAGCAAAGAACAAGAAGTGAAGCTGTAGTCTATTGGGTTAGGCATCGTTCAGCCACGTTGAGACTTTAGACAAGCACTGCCTAGTTTCTGGAATAAACAGGCCAAATAGCCACCAGTCATGAAACATATTTTCCCACAAAGCCAACTCAACATCAACCCCAGCAGACTTCGCTTGTTGTGCTAAATTTTCACTATCGCTGAGCAAAATTTCGTTGCCACCACAAAGAATCAACATTCTCGGTAAATATGAGAGGTCGCCAAATGCTGGTGAGATGTATGGATTGGTTTTGTCAACACCCTCCGGTGCATAATATTTGGAACAATCTCTTGGCATCGACGGGGTAAACATTGGGTCTGTCCTAGCTTTTGTGTCATATGAATCACCTTGGCATGTCAAATCAGTCCACGGTGAAAATAGTATGGCTGCGTCGGGTAATCTCCCTCTAGAATCCCTTAGCTGCATCATCATCGCCAACGACAAACCACCACCTGCAGAATCGCCACTCAATACGATCATATGGTCAGGATAGGAATCAACAATTCCTTGCCAAGCGGTCATTGCATCATCTAATGCTGCCGGATACGGATGTTCCGGTGCTAAGCGGTAATCAATAGAATGGCATGTTATTCCAGTGTGCTTTGCCATCAGAGCCACGCCAAGGCGATGCGTGGTTAATGATGAGCCAAAACAGTAACCTCCACCGTGTAGAAAGACAATAATAGCCTTATTGTCGGATTTTATTTTCGGGGTGAAAGTGACGCAGGGCACATCAGAGTAGGCGGTTTTTTGAATTTTCACTCCGCGTGGAGAACACAACTTGCCACCTAGCCATGATTGAGGGTGTACATAACGCCTAACGCCTTTTGCTGAAGGTCTGATGAATCTGTATAGAAATTTGTTGGGGCGTATTAACGTCGCAACAATCCTCCCTCTTATTGACACAAGTTCCCCCAGTCCAAGGACTGATGATGTTGAACATGAAGTTAACGAATTTCGTCTTATTCACTTGAGTCAATGTCGATAACTTCCATTTCTTTGGACACTTCCTTGAGTGCCTCATCGAGACTATCTTCGCTTTCTGTTACTGTAGCCTGAGGTTCTTGCTGTATCTCATATAGCGTACTGATTTCACCTAAGCGATTCATGTATAATATGCCGAAGCCAAAGGCAACAATTCCGATAAACATCCAAGTAATATAGCGGAATATACTATCATCAGCATCGAATTCCATAGACAGATAGAATAACGAGATAATCGCTCCGAAGGTTCCAAATCCGCGTCGCCATGGTGCTTCAGTCTCTTCTCTAAACCCGATTAATCCGATGCCAGCAAGGTATGCCGCCATTAGTCCCCAGATAATTACGTGATTGGCTTCACCAATCTCTTCTCTAGCCAATAAGAATCCTGATACCACATATGCCATCGATATAATGCCAATATTGTCTAACCAAGTATAGAATTCATCTTCATTGTCCCAATCAAACATTTTCCAACCGAATTCAGGCTTTGTCGTGTAGTAGGATAATAGTAGACCCTCAATAATCAACAATAATCCACCTAGACGGTAGAACAGGCTGCTATCAATATCATCGTTTTGTATGGTTAGGTTCACGAATGATAGGACATGCACAACAGGTAGGAAGGCAAACAAATTGTTGTATTTGTCTGAAATCGTGCAGTAAGTTAGATACAAAGCACCAATGATTGGCCCAACGCCACCAACAGCAGTGAATGAACACAAGAAACCAGCAATAGTAACACCTTTGGTAAGCTCCAGGAATAATTCTTTACTGTCGCTGTTGTTGTATAATATCAGATAATGTCGTCCGATCCCATCGTAGGATTGCTCAGGCATAGATAAGTGGTTGACAAAGCGGTAGAGCACTCCGGTTCTGGCCATTTGATTGATGATCAACGCATAGATGGCACCGTAGAAGGCAGAATTGCTCAAAACATCCCACAAATCACCATTGCTACTTACCCCGCCACCAGCAATATTGCTGTTGAAGCCGATTCCTAATGCAGCAAACATAGAGATAATCAATAGCGGGAAACTTTCGAGCCTTCCAGTAATCCATGCAAATATTGTTACGAGTATTAACATGGCTGTAGGTAGCCAAGCGACATCGGGCAACATGCCAAATAGTCCAATTGTCAGCCAGATAAACGGCACAGTAAATGGCAATTGACTTTCAGTATCTTCTTGGATATTCCTTGAATCAATCACTGACTTGACAATGATTGCTAGCATGCTAACCGAAAGGATTAGCGAGGAGAATATTGTGATTCCAATAGAGTTTACCTCATCCATAGCCATGCCAAGAATCGTTATGTCTAGTAATGGGGCAATATGAGAGCCTTCGGCAACAAAACGGTCAATAAACAAAAATATCGACAATGGTGCAATGCACAAAACAAAGACTCGCTTGTGTAGAGTTCCTCGATAGATGACCAATAGATACATCGAGAGGAACAAAATACCGCCGCTTGCATCTAATAATCCCAAGGTTAGCAGGCCAAATAACGTGATATCGTCAGCAGTTTCATTCAGCTCTGCTTTATCCATATCGTCGCGCTTAAGCAGAACAGACACGATAATTGGTCCAGATAGTAAAATAAGGTCGAATAACAGTGTATTGATTTGCAATTTCGTGGTTTCATAGTCGTTTACCAAGAATTTTATGGCAATTGGTAATGCAATAATCACCGTCGCCCAGACAGCAATTGCTCTTGAAACGGAGTTGTTTTTGTCTTCCATCAAGACCTCTCTAACCAGTATTGCGATTGGAATGATTATTATTCCAATCCAGTGAACATCGAGAAGAAGACTCTCAATATCAATAAACGAAACTGAGATCATAATTAGCGCTAGCGGGCCAAGTAGACTCGACCTAGCCAACGGTCCATAGCCTTCAATCTCGTCGGGCAGGTCGCGGAATGGATTGACCCATTGTTGGGTTTCTTGGTCAAACACTGGAACTAATCCTTGGCCTTTGGCTTGAGTTAATTTGAACAGGTAACCAAGGTCGAGTTCAGAGTCTCTAAATTTGAACATCATCAGGTAAACCGCTAGCGCAACTATTGCTAAGCTTACATTGAATCCGTCTAAGACATCTTGATAGTCGTCAAGCATCGGAATTTCAAGTCTTTCAAAGGTTGAAAGAATGACTGTCAACACCATGGCCAAGGTTATTCCCAAACTGGCGGTAACAAACTTAGCATGTTTTCCTGAATTGACAGCATCTTGTTGTTGTAAATATGCGGTAATGAGGATGTAGAAGACTACAGCCCAAGGAATCAACCAACTGGTTCCGAACAACACTGCTTTTGATAGGAAAAGGTTGGCCACAGAGATATTGATCGCAATATCTGATAATCTCTCATTGCGGCGAGAGTATTCAACAATCACCAATATTGCAAGTAATATTAATTCTTCAAATAAATCATATTCAGAAGCAATTGGGTTCGAGTAACTTTGAATCAAAAAGGCACCACTTATGGCAATCATCGACCAATCTGCTACCCACCTTCGAGTAACTTTGGAAATTATTACCAAATATGGCAACATGATTATTGCAATTATCCATGGAATGATGCTAGATTCTGGAGTGAACAAAAATAGTGAACCTGCCAGACCAATTGGCATATACGGGATACGTCTCTTCAGTGTAGCGGGGAAATAAGCAACTAGAACCGTCAGCCACAATACAACTTGTAGGTTTAGTATATCCTCAAATGTCCCCAAATTATCTGCGGTTACTGGACCTAGCACTAAATCTAAGTCCTCATACCCGACCAACCATATTGCGTAAATGACTACACCAACAAGGAAAATAGAGGTCCACTGCATTAGATCTTGTCTGATTCTATCATCAGCAGCAAGTGCTCCCTGAACCAGAATAATGAACGCCATAAGCGATAGGGCGCCACCCTGTAATTGCCCCTCGGAGGCCACGGGGTCATGGGCAAACTCGTAGAGAATCGGCACCAAGCCGCTAAACACTGCAACAATGGAGAAGATTATTCCATTATTGGTTCTCAATGCTAGCCACATCGAAAGTGCTGATAGTGAAATGATCGATATTCCTAATTCGTAGGATACAACTTGATCTGACCAGTCTAGCCACGGTCCAAAACCAATCATCACCACAGCAAGCGGAGTAAGAGTGTTTACTGCCAGACCGAAGGTAATCTCGCCTTTGAGTTTCCTCAAATACCAATATTGGCCTAGTGCGAGTAAAATACATGCTGCGAGCTGAAGATAAATTGCTTGTGCTTCTGGGTACCAGCCGTCAAGTGTGGGGTCAGGCCTCGCATCGGTGATGAACCAACCTTCACTTTCAGCAGCGAGGCTTATCAGCCAGCGCATCGAATACAGCACACCAATTGCCGAAAAGAAAAATCCTACTCCAATTATGTATCCGTGAACGCTCTGTACTTCCATTCCACCTCTACGCCTCTGCCACTCAACTAGTGCAATGGCCATGAAAGCAGAAATTATACCGCCCACTCCGAGGAACAAGAAATCCTCCTTGGTGACGGTGTCATCCCAAGCGATGGATAAAATTCCGCCCCAAATTGCTGCCAGAGCAATACCATACAAGATTAGTTGGGCGAATTTTTGTAGTTCAATATTCTCTTGTGGTCCAACATAATTCGGTATGGGAGTTTCAGTGAGTGGTTTTGGCTCATCAGTTTGAAATAATGTTCCCGGTCTATTGACTGCAGAAACCACGGTTCTGTTCCTACGTCTTGGTCTAATTGGTGCACTAGTCATCTAAATCGTTGTAATTAGGTCTACTGAAATATTATACCTTTCCCCGACAAGTTACCCGTTTAGCATAATTTCCTTGGCAAATATATTTTTTCAATGATTGTTACTAGCAATAGAAAGTTTTGCTAGCATGATTAATCATGTGAACTAATCGAACAATCATTCGACATCTAGGGGTATATTCTAAATGAATCTCCCTTGTGGGGTAGCCATGGTATCTGAGCAAGAAAGTGGCTCAACAAGTAGTTCACCATTCAAGAAATGGTTCATGCGTCAATACTGGCGGGTGCAACAAAGTCAGACAATAATTTCCATGGCATTTTGGGTAACTACACTGACTCTTTTGATCTGGCCTTATGTCAGATGGCGGTTTGAAAACGATTCAACCTTTGCCGGAATATCGACTACTTATTTTGGTCTGATAGGTATCGGTATTACCGTAATCGTCTTGGTGTTAGTTGTCGGTGTGGTCTATGATGTAACATTCGGATTATGGAGGGAACACATGACAATTATTGGTGAGCGAAATCCTTTCCAAACCTACCAAATAAGCCCAAATTTCGCAATTATTTTACTGCAAACCAACCTAATTTTGAAGAAATTAGCAGAAAATGATGAGGATATACAACGACATTGTGAGTTTGTTGACCGATGGTTTAGATGGAACGTAGACACAGAAATCTTCGCTAGAGCAATGGCTGGTTGGGAGAATATCATGAATGATGACGACCCATACCTTCCAAACCTAACCGATGAGGAGCGAGCAAAGTTGGCTCAGACAGTCAAGGATCTCAGTCAGCATTGAAATCCTGGTGATAAAATGAGCACCCCAAGTTTGGCTAAGCGGATATCTAACTTTACCATTAATTCGCTTAACAGGCTATGGTTAACCAGAAAACTAACTTTCAAAACCCGAGTTATGCTTGGTTATGAGTATTTTCAGCCTCCACAAGTTAAACTTGAGAAACGTATCTTCGGCAGCGAATATGGCGGTCATTGTGTAGCCCTTGGACAGTTAGACAAGAATAGCATCGTTTACTCAGCAGGCCTAGGTTTAGACATTACTTTTGACGAACAACTAATCAATAAATATGGTATGGAAATTCACGGCTTTGACCCAACTCCAAAGTCGATAAAGTACCTAACTGAAAATGGATTGCCAGATAGTTTTTCGCTCCACGAATACGGCATAAGTAACCGCAACGGCACTCAAACATTTCACATTCCGGTAAACCCAGAACATATTTCACACTCAACAACCAACCACCGTAATACTTCAACCGAAGCAATTGAAGTCGCTATGAAGACGCTAACCACAACTATGGAAGAATTAGGCCATGAATCCATTGATTTACTGAAGATGGATATTGAAGGTTCAGAGTATGATATAATTGACGAGATTTGTCGTGAAGGAATTGTCGTAAAGCAGATCTTAATTGAATTTCATCATCATTTTGATAGTATACCTGTGTCATTAACAAAAGCGGCCGTCAACAAACTGAATTCACACGGCTACAAGGTCTTCAACATCTCGCCAGATGGTCACGAGGTTTCCTTTATTTTGCTAGAATAATGATGTCGCAATTTACTCTTTAATTGCCACACCACTTAATACTTCAAGCGTACTATTAACCATGTGCTCCTTGGTATACTTAGACACAATAGTTGACCTTGCTGCTTGCCCAATTTCATTGATTCTATTTCGGTCTGCCAGTAGTTTACTTAATTGTTCACTGAACTGTTGTTGGTTGCCGGGTTGTATCAATATGCCATCTATTTCGTTAGTAATAACTCCGGATATTCCTCCAATGTCTGATGCTAGTGTTGCTAGACCAAATGCCATGCCCTCGAGTATCGTCAATGGTAAACCTTCTTGCCGGGTTGTGGGCATTAAGTGAATCCTACTGCTGTTATAGATATCTGAAAGGGTCTTATCGTCACAACGGCCATGAAATACCACCGAGTCATTGACTCCTAGATCATCACTTAGTTGTTTCAAAGTATCAAGGTAGGCACCCTCCCCGACGATGTTTAATACCACAGCCCCTCTCTCTGCCTCGCTTAAATCGGCAACTGCTCTGATTGCAAAATGGATACCTTTCTCTTTTTCTATGCGGCCAATGGCTATGCAGTGAATATCACCTTCAGTTGGTTTTGGCTTTACAGGTGGTAATTCGACCCCGTTTGAGATAGTTACAACTTTACCTTTGGCACAAAGCTTCATGTTATTTTCCAGAGTTGGTGAAACAAGAGTGATTTTTGAGCTCGCCCTCCTCATTGGTATATCCATAGTAACATACCTCCTCAACAATCTTAATGGCATAATTCCAAGCCAATGCCAATATCTTGGGTGGTATGATGCCGATGAGAAAAATGTCGAAATTTCCGTTAAACTAGTGCCGTGCCAAGTCGACACTATTGGGACTGAGTGTTGCCTTGCCCACCTTATTACCGAAATTGCACCCATTGATTGGCTGTGAATTACATCAATCGGATTATCTCGGTGTATTTGTTTTATTTTCATGCGGCACAACGAATTCCATTTTCTGCTGTAATAACCGGGTTTGCAGCCCTTTAGATAGAGAATTTCAACGCCTTCTGCCTTCTCAGATTCTAAACCATCCAGTCGACTAGTAGTGAGTACGGTGACTTTGTGGCCTGCTTTGATAAAACCGCTACACAAATCCATTGTTTGTTTCTGCATCCCACCAAGCGAATGACTCGGCATAATTCGCGTCATCACTAGTATGTGCATTGTCACTCTGTGAGGTCACTGTGACTTAATTGCTTCAATCATTTGAACCCATTATGTTTCTGATATACATGGTAACTGCCTTGTCACCGTGGTCAACCTCAGCAATGGCAGAGAAGCCGTGGCGCAAATGGAAGCGGTCTGAACCAAGATTCTGTGGTCTTAAACTAACCTCTGCAGCTACGGGCAGGTTATTTTTTACGGCATATTCAAACACAGTCTCATACAATTTTTGCCCTATTCCTTGATTTCGGTATTTTTCGTCGACTGCAATTCTATCGACGTAAATAAAATTCTCATATCGCTGATTAAACCATGCATAGTTAAGGCTGCCATAGGCGGTATTTGGCAATAAACAAATGACAAACCCACGCAATGAATCATTTTCGAAGATGCCGACGGATAATTCTGAAATGTCCAACAAACCCTTCATTTCATCAGGAGAGACTCTCCCAGTCCCCGGTAAACCTTGTTCGTTAATTTCCCACATCGTCTGGATCTCATTGACAGTCAAGTATCTGATTAGCATATCAATCGCCGACTAAACTATTTGATGCTAATCAGATAATGTTGATTAATTATTCTGATTTCGACGAAAATCCAACTTATCTGGGTTTATGTCTGGTCAAATTATAGGTGTTATTTTTCTACATACAGGCTCGCAGTAAAGCGTTTGGTGCTCGTGCCGGGATTCGAACCCGGGTCGACGGGATGAAAACCCGCAATGATGGACCTGGCTACACCACACGAGCGACAAGCCACCGAGAAATCACCTGTTCATAACGATTCGCATTGGGCTGTGAGTTACGCTTTCAGGGACTAATTGTTGCTTCTTTGCCGAGATTTGACCACCATTGCCAGATAAAGTATAGGGTGACGATGGCTATTATCATCACCACTGCAATCAATATTTCATTGTCGAGGAATGTATTCATAGCATCCAGAGCGGTTTTGCCGTAGATGCCTATTAGCAATGCTTCCATACCAAACCTTAGTCCTCTACCAAACAAGCCAGCAACGATAAATGAACGTTTATCCATTTCACCCATTCCAGCTACCCAACCGAAGACCTTGTACGGTATTGGTGATACTGCCGCAATAAATATGCCAATAGTCCCGTATTTAGTGGTAAGCGCCTCCAGTTTAGTAACGTGCTTCGGTTTAGCAAATCGGTCGAGGAGCTGTCTGCCCCATCTTTGTCCGAGCAGATAACCAACATAAGAACCTGCGACGGAGGTTAATGTCACCACAACGAAATACCAAAAAACCAGTGGTTTGTTATCCATGGCATCATACAACATCGGCAGATAGACTAGGTCTGGGGGTAGGGGTTGGATGATTGCCTCGGTAAATGACACCATACCTAAAACACCAGAATTGGTGCGCTCAAGGATGAAATCCAAGATACCTGTATACCACGACACAAGCAAATGGTTTAGTCTTGATTTATTGAATGTGTGGCTTATCGGTGGGTTGATGAGGTTGATTGTTGGCTAGTTACACCAATGCGAGTTCTAGATACGGCGGCCTTACTCTACTGGCCAGTCACAGAAGTGAGTGGCGGTATCTGTTCAGTTAGCCAACAGGCTGAACTTGAGCGAGTCAGTATGCAGCGATACATGCTGGTCTCAAGTCTAGAGGTAATTTGGCGAGAACCTACTCAAGAGTGGCTTAACCTCGCCAGATCGGCAGCCTCACAAAGTGGTGATTTACCGAGACTTTCTAACGTTGATTTGGATTTGCTTGCATTGGCTATTGGACTCGAGTTGCCACTATATACAGATGATTATCGACTGCAAAATACCATGCAAATGGCAGGTCTAGAAACTCATTCAGTTGGCACACAGGGTGCAAAGCAGGTTTGGCGTTGGGAACTGAGGTGTAGTGGATGTCGAAAAAAGGAGCCGGTTTCGGGCGATTTAGTATCAAGCAAAAATGACCCAGTCAAGGAGTGTCAGGTTTGTGGCTCACCAATGTTGCTAAAGAGGAATAAGTAGTCATTCTTCTTCTGGCATCCATTTTTCTAAAGTGAAATTGTCGTCTTGATGTTTCACATACAGATAGTTTTCACGAGTCAAATAAGCAACTTTATCTTGGAAGTAAACGTATCTGCCGCCCAGTGGCAACTTCTCATAATTCTCAATGGTAATCTTATTCTCCTCAGTTATATCTATGAAAAGATTAATTTGCTTTTCATTAAGTATTTCAGCACTGGTATTTGGTCTTCCAGCATGAAATAGATAAAGCCCAACTGCAAAACCACTAGTAAAACCTCCAATGTGTGCGTAAACAGCGATCCCTTCCTGGCTTACAAACGGAATCAATGCAATATTGGCAATAAAAACATACCAATAATAACTCATATCAGGGTATCTGCAGTAAGAATCTATTTTCTTATACCTTCCAATCACAATCTGCGAAAATATAATTCCTATCAAAGCAAAGGCAATCCCTGATGCTCCGCCGACAACGGCCCAGCCAAGCAGTCCGAATAATGCAGAGCAAACTCCAGTAAACATTGCAAACCAGAAAAATCTGAAACTACCAAGTTCTTCTTCAACGTATCTGCCAAGGAAATAGAATGACAACATGTTGAACAACAAATGTTGCCAGTCCCAATGCATAAAATTTGAAGCTATCAGCGAAAATAAATCACCTTCGATAACTTCGTTAACACTTGTTGCTCCCATGTTGAGGCCTTGTTCTACCGTTGCACCATCGATATTCGTCCCCATGACCACTGCAAGAATAAAGGCGATGATATTTACAGACATCAAGAAAGTAAGCATTGGGTATTTTCCATAGAAGGTATTTTGCTTATTGTCCAAATAGTTGGTAATTTTTGACTTTAATTCCGGAATGTAGGTTTGGTTTTGTTCTATTTTTAGCAACATATTATTTTTCCCGATGCCAACATATGTGCCAAAAAGGATTACAATTAATAGCAAACTACCAAAAATGAAACCAAGTAATTGAAATGAATATTCATAGTGTTCTTCTGCATATATCTTAATCAAAACCGTGCCTGAAGGCGACGCACCTCCAGGTACCGCCTCAGAGTTATCTAAAACAATAATTACATTGCTTTTTTCTGACTGAAGAACGAAATTATGTGTTTGTTTTGAGTATTTGTTCCTAATGTCATCTGAGTTGATATTCTCAGCCTCATCTCCAGAGCAACAATCTTCAAACTCATCGAATGTCAAGAATATAAAATCTATTGACCTATCACTAGTGATTGTCCACTCGTAATCTACGCCATCGATACTTGTTAAATCAACGGGAAAAAAATAATCGGGCTCAACATACTCTTCGATTACTAGGGTTTCTTCGGCGCTTGCGAGCGTGGTAAAGCCACTGAGGAAAATGACAATTGTGAATATAACAAAACCATAGTTTCGTAGGTTCATGACCATCACTTTGTTCATTCTTCAGCATTGAGTTTTTCGAGAGCATCCACTTTCTTGGTTAACTCTTCAGGTTCCATGCCAGTCGGGTCTATTCCGACGGCCTTTGCCCTTGCTGCCAGTGCTTGTGATGGGGTTCTGCCGCCTGCATCCATGTCTTTTATGGTCTGTTCTAATTTTACTGCATTAGTTGATTGCTCCAATCCCTTATGGAATTCCCCCTTAGATCTTCCAAGCGCATTAGCCATTTTAGGCAGTCTTTCTGCACCGAAAAGCACGAAGAAAATTACCAGCAATACAATGATTTCTAGTGGTCCGAGTCCGCCAAACATGTGTCTTCCTCATACATTGGTCATTATGGTCAATGTTGAACTCTTCGGTTGAAATGATACGGATTTTGGTCGTTTATCCACCCGACACAGGTGGCAAAAAAGCCACTTCGTCATTGGGAGATATCAGAGAATCAAGTTCACAGATGTCACCATTCAGGGCTATTTTTAACCCATTATCTAACCACTCCGTAAGGCCCAATTTGGTGATTAAGTCACGGCAGGTATCTTCAGGCTCAAACTCTATCTCCTGACTGCGACCGATGATTTCTGCGAGTGGGCCGAAGCACAGAATTGTTACGGAATTGGTAACCCCATTCTCGTCCATGATGACGCTTCAAGGCGGTAGTTTATCAACGCAGTTACTCGTAACTAAACTCATGGGAGTAGTCATGCAAGCAAACGACTTGTGGAAGCTATATGCTTCTGGTGAATCAACCGTTCAAGCAGTTAAGGGAGTTAATGTGCTTGTGGAGAGTGGCGAAATGATTGCGATTATGGGTCCCTCTGGATGCGGCAAAACCACGCTACTCAACGTATTATCTGGTATCGATGAGCCTACCTCGGGTGAGGTCATTATCGACTCTAAGCCACTGTTTGGAGTTAATGATGATGAGCGGTCAAGAATGCGTGCAGAATATCTTGGGTTTATTTTCCAGGACTTCAACCTGCTACCAGTATTATCTGCTGTAGAAAATGTTGAGTTGCCATTGCTGATGTTAGGTAAGTCTGCTGCGGAGTCAAGAAAAACCGCTCTAGGTGCGCTTAAATCCGTAGGTCTTGCTGAACGCAGCGAACATCGCCCTAGTGAGTTATCAGGTGGTCAACAACAAAGGGTAGCAATCGCCAGAGCGATAGTTCACAATCCATCAGTAATTTTGTGTGACGAGCCTACTGGCAATCTAGATTCCTCCACATCAGCGAGTGTAATTCAATTATTGAAGAGTATTAACCAGAAACTGGGAACAACATTTCTCTTAGTGACCCACGATAGTGATGTAGCAGATCAGTGCAGTAGAATTTTACAGATGGAAGATGGTGAAATAATAAGTGATAAGCGAGGTTCCGAGGAGGAGTAAATCTGCTGATTGAAGCTGTCATAATCCTGTTGTTGGTTGGTATACCGGCTGGCATCTCAACATGGCAGTTAGGACGCAGTAGGCAACTCTCAAAAGGTCAGATTGCCTTACTAATCAGTGCGCCTATTGTAGACTCAGCACTTGCTTTTTGGCTGTTTGAACTCATGGGTATAACAGGACTTACACTTTGGGT